>CAZMHP010000127.1:0-8345 GCA_964566095.1 uncultured Rhizobium sp.
CCGGGCCGGGGACGATCTTCATGTCGCTGACCACGCGCTTCAAGGCGCCGGTGCGGATCGGCGATACCGTCACCGCGACATGCACCGTGCGCGAGGTGAATGCCGAGAAGCGGCGCGTCGTGTTCGACTGCGTCTGCAAGGTCGGCGATATGACGGTGATCGACGGCGAGGCCATGGTGATGGCGCCGGCGCGCCCCAAGGCCTGATGCGCATCTTCCGCCACGTGTCCGACGTGCCCGACGCCTTGAAGGGCGCGGTCGTGGCGATCGGAAATTTCGACGGCGTGCATCTTGGCCACCAAGCGCTGATCGGCGAGGCGCGACGCATGGCGGAAGAGCGCCATGCCCCGTTCGGCGTGCTCGCCTTCGAGCCGCATCCGCAGGAATTCTTCCGGCCTTCGGCGGAATCGTTCCGGCTGACGCCGTTTCGCGCCAAGGCGCGCCTGATTGCGGCGCTGGGCGCCGACGCGCTCTTTGCCTTGCACTTCGACGCCGCGCTGGCGGCCAAGAGCGCACAGGACTTCGTCATGGACGTGCTGGTCGACGGCCTTGGCGTCGGCGCGGTGGTGGTGGGGCGCGACTTTCAGTTCGGCAAGGGCCGCGCCGGCGACGCCACTGTGCTCGTCTATATGGGCGAGATGGAAGGCTTCGGCGTCACCTTGTTCGATCCGGTGCTGGCGCCGGGCAGCGGCAAGATCTCCTCGACGGAGATCCGCGAGGCGCTGAAGGCTGGACGGCCCGACGTCGCGACGCACCTGCTCGGCCATCCGTGGAGCGTGGAAGGCCGGGTCGAGCACGGCGACAAGCGCGGCCGCACGATCGGCTATCCCACCGCCAATATGCGGTTGACCGACTGTCTGACCCCGGCCTTCGGCATCTATGCCGTGCGGATCAGGGTATTCGAGGAAGACCGCGTCCTCGGCTCGCATGACGGCGTCGCCAGTTTCGGCATTCGGCCGATGTTCGAGACGAAAGTTCCGCTGCTTGAAACCTTTCTGTTCGATTTCGCGGGCGACCTTTACGGCAAGCACATCGCGGTCGAGCTGATCGCTTATCTGCGCCCGGAGGCCAAATTCGCCTCGATCGAGGCCCTGACCGCCCAGATGGCCAAGGACGAACAGGCGGCGCGCCAGATTCTCGGCCAAAAGTAACAGGCGAATTTCTGCTGCCGGAACTTGCCGTTCCTGGTACGTTCTGAGCGGAGATTCGACCCATGGCAAAGAGCGTCGGCCTTTACGGCATCAAGAACTGCGACACGATGAAGAAGGCGCGCGCCTGGCTGGACGAGCGCGGCATCGCCTATGCCTTTCACGACTACAAGATGCAGGACATCGATCGCGCCACGCTGAACCGTTGGATCGACGCGCTCGGTTGGGAAACGGTCCTCAATCGCGCGGGCAGAACCTTTCGCGATCTGCCCGATGCGAAGAAGAAAGCTCTCGACAAGGGCAGGGCGATCGAACTGATGCTGGCGCAGCCGTCGATGATCAAGCGACCCATTCTCGACATCGCGGGAACGTTCGTCGCCGGCTTCAAGCCGGATCTCTACGCAACGGTTTTCGCGAAGCGATGATGCGCGATCCTATTTCATGCACAGGAAAATGCGCGGTGCGCGGACATGGAATTAACCTGTGAGCAACAGTGCCGCGCGCTTGCCGCGCGAAGGCCAGATCGCTTGATTCGGCCCCCGCGCGCGGCGCGGCGTCTCGCGGACCCAGAAGAACAATAAGATATGGAACAGGAAGTTTACCGCCACGTCCCCTACGACATCGAAGTCGAGCAGGCTCTGCTCGGCGCGATCCTGGTGGACAATCAGGCGATCGAGCGCGTCACCGCGATCCTGAAGTCGGAGGATTTCTACGATCCGCTGCATGCGCGCCTGTTCGAGGTGATGCTCACGGCGTCGGAACGCGGCGGCATGGTCCTGACGCCGTTGACGCTGCACGCCGCGATGAAGGCCGATCCCGGCCTGATGGAAGTCGGCGGCCACGCCTATCTCGCGGGCCTCGCCCAGGCCGCCCCCGCGATCCCCAACGTGCGCGATCTCGCGCGCATCCTGCACGATCTGTCGGTGCGCCGCGCGCTGATCGGCATCGGCGAGGACATCGTCAATACGGCGTATGAGGCGCCGCACGACAAGCCGCCCAAGGCCCAGATCGAGGAGGCGGAGAAGGCGCTCTATCGCGTCAGCGAAAGCTCGAAATACGGCTCCGGTCCGATCGATTTCGCCGAAAGCCTGCGCCGCACCGTGGAACTGGCGGAGAAGGCACAGGCGCGCGGGGGACGCATCTCGGGCCTCGCCACGGGCTTTGCCGACATCGACCTGTTGCTCGGCGGCCTGCAGCCGTCCGACCTCATCATCCTCGCGGGGCGCCCGGGCATGGGAAAGACCTCGCTCGCGACCAACATGGCGTTCCACACCGCGCGCGCCTATGTCCGCGATCTGGAGAGCGGCGCCGAGGTGCCGAGCGGCGCGCCGGTCCTGTTCTTCTCCCTGGAAATGGCGGCGCAGCAGCTCTCGGCCCGTATCCTGTCGGAGCAGACCGAGATCGAGATGTGGAAGATCCGCAACGGCCGGTTCACCGACGGCGAGTGGGAGAAATTCGTACTCGCCATGCAGGATCTTTCCACGCTGCCGCTCTTCATCGACGACACCGGCGGCATCTCGGTGGCGCAGATCGCGGCGCGTGCCCGGCGCCTGAAGCGCGAGAAGAATATCGGCTGCATCATGATCGACCACATCCAACTTGTCGCCGGCACCGGCCGCCCCGAGAACCGGGTGCAGGAACTCACCGAGATTTCAAAGAGCCTGAAGGTGCTGGCCAAGGAACTCGACGTGCCGATTGTGGCCCTGTCGCAGCTTTCGCGTTCGGTCGACTCGCGTGACGACAAGCGGCCCGTGCTGTCCGATCTTCGCGAATCCGGCTCGATCGAGCAGGATGCCGACGTCGTGATGTTCGTCTACCGCGAGGAATATTACCTAAAGACGCGCGAGCCCGATCCGGCGTCGCCCGACCATGTCAAATGGCTCGAGAAGTGCGAACGCGCCACCAACCGCGCCGAGGTCATCGTCGAAAAGCACCGTCACGGCGCCACCAACAAGATCGACCTGCAGTTCAATTCCCAGTTCACGCGATTCTCGAATCTCGCGTCGGACGACATGCGCGGCTAGTGCCGCCGATCCTTGTCCGGGCAGTCGGCATCGTAACCGTGCCAGGGATGCATCCGCGCGCCGTCGCGGGCGGACGTTTCATAGTGCACCGGCGTGCCCGCGGCAGCGCCCCCGCCATGCGTGCGGCCATAGCCATCGACCCAGCCGCGCTCCACCACGCGATAGCCGTCGCCCGATCCGCCGGCGGACGCACCGGCATACGCATAGGCGTCCGCGCCGCCCGAACTCTCGCCACCGCTTTCGCCCGTCGAATAGGACCGGCTGCTGCTGCGATAGTCATAGGTCTCGACGGACAGTTCGGAATATTCGCGGCGCCAGGCATAACCATGCCTGTCGCCCTGGCTGTAGCTGGCGGCGCGATAGTGCCGGCGATGCCGCGACAGGGGACCCTCGCTGCCCCGCATGTCCGGTGTGCCGGGGATAGCCCGCGTCGGCGTCGCGCAATTGCACTCCACCTTCGCCTCGCGGGGCGTGCCGGTGTTGATGTCGCATCCCGAGACCGCCAGAACGGCCATCGCCGTGAACGCCGCCAAAGCCAAACGCATGATGCATCCTTCCGCGGCGGGTTCGAGGCGCCGCGCCGTCGTCCGCGCATTATGGCCTGGACGCTCGGGCGGCAAATCCGATTTCGCGCGCCTCGGTTAACGCGAGAAATGGGCCTCGACTCGCACGAAATCCGCCCGGCGGCGCGCCAGCCTCATGATCTGGCTGGGCAGAAGGCGCAGGTCGTAATAGGTCCGCACGAATTTGCGCTTGACGAAGCGCCAGCTGAAGTCGCGCAGGCCCGCGCGCCATTCGTCGATGTCGGTGCGCCCGCCGATGGCCTCCGACTGCCGCGCGATGGCGGGCGTGAGCTGATAGGGGCGGAGCAGCGCGGCCAGCGGCGAATTGTTCGGATTGAACAGCATGTGATCGACGGGCACCGTCCAGCGCTCCGGCCAGGTCAGCAAGCGGCTCGCGACCGCGCGCGACAGGATATAGGCCGCGGCGCCGGTGTGGCGCGACAGCATCCTGCCGATCTGGCGGCCTTCGCCCGCGTCGACCATCTCGCCGAGAAGCACGCGCTGGCTCTCGGGACCGTAGTGTTCGATCTTCAGGAGCTCGACGCCCTCGGGTATCCAGGATGGGTCGGTCAGGAGGGGCGCACCCTCGGGGTCCAGCGCCACGTCGTCCTCGAGGATGAGGCCGTAGGGCTCGCCGGTCGACAAGAACATGCTCCACGCGCGCATATGGCTCAGCGTGCAGCACTTGTCGCCCTTCGGAATCGGGCCGAGCGGACCGTCCGGCGCGAAGCTGCGGTCGGCCACGGCATCGGGCATGTTCTTCGCATCGACCGCGAAGACAAGTTGAACCGGGATACCCAGTCGGGATAATTGCTCGGTCATCTTGCGCCTGCGGTCGGTCCGGCGCGTAAGATTGATCAGAAATGCCTGCATCGTTGTGGGGCCCTCCGACGCTCATTCCCAACCCCCATTCAACGCCCTGGCTCCCTCATTCCTTCGAGCGGATTGCGACATTGTTTGCTTCCGGTTTAGACCGCGACATGTTGAGACATCTTTTTTCAGAGAAGCCGCAGCGCGCGCGCCTTGGCGCAAATGTTTGCAGCGGCTGCGGCGTAACAATTCTCGATGACGCGACAACCTCGGGACCTCCGATTCGCGGTGACATCGCGACGTGCAACGCATGACTCTCTTCGGTCCGCGCGCCGTCATCGCGTCGTCCGTCCGCACCGCGCGCCGGATCGATCGCATCGCGATCGCCGCGCCCGACGACTTTGTCGTCTGCGGACGGCACAGGATCGCGCGCGAACAGGCAGCCGATGTCGCGCCCTTGCCGTACTGCCTGGATATTCCTCGCGGCCGCGCCCTGTATGTCGGCGGCGTCGATATCCATGGGGCGCAGACGGCGCCGTTCTACTATCTCCACTTGCGGCGCAGCGCGCGCTGCGTCGTCTCGGCGCCGTGGGAAGCGCTGCCGCTGAACGGTGCGGATCGATCGGCGCCGATCTTCCTGTTCTCGCCGGGCCGCTGCGGTTCCACGCTGGTGAGCCGGCTGCTCTCCGCCGCCGGCGCGCCAAATGTCTCCGAGCCGGACTACTATACGCAGGCGACGTCCGCGGTCTGCGCCAGCCGGTTCAATCCGTGGCGCGAGCGCGTCCGCCAGGTCGTCGCGGCGATGGGGAGCGACCTCGCGGCGGCGCTCGGCGCCGCGCAACCGCCGGTCGTCAAGCTGCGCGCCGAATCGTGCCGCGCGCCCGATCTGCTCGTCGCGCCCACCGAGCGGCGCACGCTCTTCATGACCCGCGACTTCGAGTCCTGGGCGAGGTCGAACGCCCGCGCCTTCCGCAATCCGGCGGCCAAGTCGGTGCGCAAATTCCTGACGGCGCTGCGCTGCGCGGCCTGGCTGCGCGCCAACAGCGACTGCCTCGTGCTGGCTTACGACGACTTGATGGCCGATCCGTCAGGCGTCGCGGCGGGGCTCGGCCGCTTCCTCGGCCGCGAAATTCCCGCCACCGCGGTCTTGTCAACCATGAAAGAAGATTCACAAGACGACACGCCGTTAAGGAAAGGCGGACGCGTCGATCGGCCGGGCTGGGAACGACAGTTCGACGAAACCATGGCGCTATGGAATTCTGCTAAAGTCGGAACCTTACGCGATAGGCTTGCGGCGGGCGAAGGGCGCGCCGGTTAGGGCGCCAGGCATCAAACGGGACCTTGTGTGACCGACAGCACGGCCGAGTCAGACACCTTCGCCGGAATCGCGGCCGCGCATCCCCTGATGGTCGCCGGCGCCGACCAGGATGCGCGCCGCACCAGGACCCGCAGGGCGATCGCGATCTCCGCGATGATCGTGGTCCACCTGTTGGGGATCGTGCTGATCGCCAACAGCAACAAATTGCCGGCCATCGAGAAGATCCGCGTCACCTTGCCCGAAGCCATCACCTGGATTCCGCTCGAGCAGCAAACCACGCGCCCGTTGCGCAAGATCGACCATCCGGCACAAGAGACCGCACCGGTTCAAATCACAGCGCCGATCACCTTGCCGCCGCCGCGCCACAAGGAACTGGAGCCGCCGGTGGCCGGCGGCATGGAAGGCGTCGGCCGCTCGCTGGCTTGCGGCGCGTCGAGCTATGAGAACCTGCCGGCGGCGCAGCGCGAGCGCTGCCTGCGCCACCCTTGGGCTTATGTGAAGCGGCCGGACGGCACCATCGTCCTGGACGTACCCAAGAAGGAGCCGCCCCCGACGGCCGTAGACATCTATCGCCACGAGCAGCAGACCGCGCCGCCATGCCCACTTCTCACCAATGTGCCCTGCCTGGGCAGAGTCCTGCATGGCGATCCTTCGCTGGGCGGGCCGCAGCCGTTCTGAGCGCCGCAAAGCCTGCGGCGCGGCCGCCTTTGACGCCGACCCGGCCCACCGGCATTGTCCGATCCATGAGCGAGCCGGACTACGAAACAGCGCGTCTGACCGTAAGGTTGGACGCGATCGTGGCGAACTACCGCCTGTGCCAGCGGCTGATCGGTCCGGCGGCCGTCGCCGGCGTGGTGAAGGCGGACGCCTATGGCCTTGGCGCCGAGCCGGTGTCGCGCGCCCTGGCCGCGGCCGGCGCCGACACGTTCTTCGTGGCCCGGCTGGAAGAAGGCGTGAGACTTCGCAAGGTCCTGCCCGACGCGCGCATCTATGTCCTCGACGGCGCGGCGCCCGATACGGTGCCGGCCTTGCTCAGCCATCGGTTGACGCCGGTCCTCAATTCGCTGGCCGAGATCGCCGGCTGGAACGCGGCGGCGCAGTCGACGCGCAGCCAGCTCGAATGCGCCATCCATATCGATACCGGCATGAGCCGGCTGGGCCTTCCGGGAGAAGAACTCTCGCGGCTCGCCGCCGATCACAAGAAGCGTCTGGAGGGCCTGCGCGTCGTGCTGTGGGTGAGCCATCTCGCCTGCGCCGACGATCCGGAGGCGAAGATGAATCGCGTCCAGCTCGATCGCTTCAAGACCGCGCTCGCCATGCTGCCGCCGGCGCCGGCCAGCCTCGCCTCGTCCGGCGGCGTGCTGCTCGGCAAGGACTACGCCTTCGACACGGTGCGTCCCGGCATCGGCGTCTATGGCGGCAATGTACAGAACGCACCGCAAAATCCTTTCCAGGTCGCGGCCGTCTTGAGCGGCCGGGTGCTGCAGCTTCGGCGAATTGACAGGGGTGACAGCGTTGGATACGGAGCCACCTATCGGGCGAAGCGGCCGACGGTGATTGCCACCGTCGCATTGGGCTATGCGGACGGGTTGATGCGGGCCATCGGCAATCGCGGAGTTGCGGCCATCGCGGGCGCGCGCGCGCCGGTGGTCGGCCGCGTCTCGATGGACCTCGTCACGCTGGACGCGAGCGAGGTGCCGGCCGAGGCGCTTTCGACCGACGCGGTGGCCGAGTTCTTCGGCGACACCATCGCGCTCGACGACGTGGCGCGCGCCGCCGACACCGCGGCCTACGAAATCCTCACCGCCATCGCGCCGCGGGTGCCGCGGCATTATCGGGGCCAGGCATCATGAACATCTTCGCGCCGATCGGGCGCGCGCTTCTCCTCCTGCTGGCGCAGATCGGGCGCCTCAGCATGTTCACCTGGTCGGCGGTGACCGGCGTGTTCCGCCCGCCGATCTATTGGTGGCACATCTTCCAGCAATTTCTCCGCATCGGCTATTTCTCGCTGCCGGTCGTGGGATTGACCGCGTTCTTCACCGGCGGCGCGCTCGCCCTGCAGATCTACATGGGCGGCAACCGCTACGGGGCGGAGGCGATCGTGCCGCAGATCGTGGTGCTCGGCATCACGCGCGAGCTGGGTCCGGTGATCGCCGGCCTGATGGTGGCCGGCCGCGTCGCCGCCGCGATCGCCGCCGAGATCGGCACGATGCGCGTGACCGAGCAGATCGACGCGCTGACCACGCTGGCGACCAATCCGATCAAATATCTCGTGGTGCCGCGGCTGCTGGCGGCGGTGATCTCCATGCCCATCCTCGTTGCCATCGCCGACATCATCGGCGTGTTCGGCGGCTATGTCGTCGCGACGCAGTCGCTGGATTTCTCCGGCGGCATCTATCTGAAGAACACCGTCGACTTCATGACCGATCAGGACGTGATGAGCGGCCTCTACAAGGCGGCGGCCTTCGGCTTCATCATCGCGC
>CAZMHP010000128.1:0-8342 GCA_964566095.1 uncultured Rhizobium sp.
TCAGCGGCGTGCGCAGCTCGTGGCTCATATGCGCGATGAATTCCGTCTTCGCGCGTCCGTCCTCGACCGCGTGCCGCTCGGCCTGTGCCAGCCGCACCAGCAGCTTGGCCTCGATGGGCCTTGTCGAGCGCAAGGTGCGGATCGCCTCCGACGCGCGCGCCCGCCGCTCGAATTCGCGTACGAACACCGCTGCCAGCGCGCCGCCCGCCAGCGCCGGCCCCAGGATCACGAAAAGATAGAGCGGCAGCGACCCGGTCCAAGCCGCCAGCGCGGCGTCCTCATCCACCGCGGTTTGCACGCTCAGCGGCCAGCCGGGTACGGGTTCCGCGGCGCCGCTGCCCGACCACGCCGGATCGCGCAGCAGCGTCTCGCCGGTCTTGGTGGTGAGCGCGGCGCGCCGCAGAAGCCGGCCCGGCAGCAAGCGCTCGCGGTCGAACAGGATGGCGACGATCCGGTCGCCATAGGGAAAGGTCATCTCGTCGGGCGGATGGATTTTTACGTCCCGCGCGCCGATCGCGTCGAGCGGCAAGGTCTGGCCTTCCAGATTGTCCTGGGTGGTGAGCGCCAACCCGGTGCTGTCGAACACCGCGATATTGATGATGCCCGCCGACGCGTCGTCGACCGGCCTGCCGTCCGCGAAGGCGCGGCCGAGCGCCGCCACATGGTCGAGCGCGCTCGCGGTCGCCGCCGCGAGATCCTGCGCGCGCTCGGTCTCGAACACCTGGGCCTGCGCCAGCGCATGGATGCGGTCGCCGCGCATCTGCAGCACCGCCGCCGCCGCGAAGCTGCCGCAGATCAGCACGATGCAGACGACGACCGTCAGACGGATATTGCGCGTCGCCGCCCGCGCCAGCCCAACGGCAAACGGCACATTCTCTGCTGCCTGCACTTGCGCCACGACAGGCGAACCCCACGGAGCGGCGACCGGACGCGCGCTGGAGCGCAAAGCGTCCGGACGCGCGACCAGACCAAAAAGCGAATCACTCGCTCCCAAGTCATTATGCGAATCGCGGACTCGCTGTCACGAAAGTTAACGAGTCGTTACTCCAGCATCTTGGTAGCAACTTCGAACAGGTTGGCCGACAGCCCGTCGAGCTTGGTCAGCCCCTCCAGCGCCTTGCGCATCAGCGCTTGGCGCCCCGAGTCGTAGCGGCGCCACGCCTCGAACGCGCCCGCCATGCGGGCGGCGACCTGTGGATTGATTTTGTCTAGCGTCGCGATGGTCTGCGCGACGAGGGCATAGCCGCTGCCGTCCTTGGCATGGAAGCGCAGATGATTGCCGGCGAAGGCGCCGACCAGCGCGCGCACGCGATTGGGGTTCTTGATGTCGAAAGCCGAATGCCCCATCAGCCGCCGCACGGCATCGACCGTGCCGGGCAGGCAGGAGCCGGCCTGCAGGCTCATCCATTTGTCGAGCACCAGCGGATTGTCTTGGAAGCGGTCGTGGAAATGCGCGAAGGCGGCGTCGCGCTTGGGCGAGTCCATCCGCGTCAGCGCCCCCAGACCCGCGATCGTGTCGGTCATGTTGGTGGCGGAGCGGTAATGCGCCTCGGCGAGCGCCGCCGCCGCCGCGTCGTCGGCCGCGGTGAGGAAGCGCAGGCAGGCATTGCGCAGCGCGCGGCGCCCGGCCGGCCCGGCGCCGGGATCGAACGTTCCGGGCGTCGTCATCTTTTCGTAGAGCTGACGGATGCGCGCATTGTGCGCCGCCGCGACGGCGCGGATCAGCGCCAGCCGCGCGTCGAAGAGCCCGTCCGGATCGGGCGGCGTCATGGCCTGCGCCAATTCGGTGTCGAGCGGCGGCAGGAGCATGAACGCGGCGAAGGCCGGATCCGTCTCGGCATCCGCGAGCACCGCGCCGATCGCATCGACATAAGCCTTCTCGCCGCTCAGCGCGCCGCCCTTGGCGGCGGCGTCCAGCAGGATCTGCGTCGCCAGCTTCTGTGCCGCTTCCCAGCGGTTGAAATCGTCCGGATCGGCCTTCATCTGGAACGCCAGCTTGTCCGCGCCATAGCCGTTGATGAACTTTGCCGGCGCGGAGAAGCCGCGGCCCAACGACACCAAAGGTTCCTGCGCCACATCGACGAAGTGGAACGTCGTCTGCGCCGCCGCCAGTTCGAGCACCCGCTCGTCCGGTCCGGGCGATGTTTCGCCCTGCAGCGTGAGCGGCATCGGATTGCCGTTCTGCCCGATGAAACCGACGCGCACGGGCACCAGCATCGGCGTCTTCTCCGGTTGGCCCGGCGTCGGCGCCAGCACCTGGTTCAGCGTGAGCGCGAAGGTCTTGGCCGCCGCGTCATAGGCGCCGCTGGCCGTGACGGTCGGCGTTCCCGATTGCCGATACCAAAGGCGGAATTGGCCGAGGTCGCGGCCGCACGCATCCTCGAAACACTTGACCCAGTCCTCGACCGTCGCGGCCTGGCCGTCGTGACGCTTGAAATAGAGGTCGGTCGCCTTGCGATAGCCTTCCGGCCCCACCAGCGTGTTCAGCATGCGGATGACTTCGGAACCCTTGTCGTAGACCGTCGCGGTATAGAAATTGTCGATCGAGATGTAGCTCTGCGGCTGCACCGGATGGGCCAGCGGCCCGGCATCCTCCACGAACTGACGCATGCGCAGCATCTTCACGTCGTTGATGCGGCACACGCCATGGCTGCGCATGTCGGCGGAGAAGCTCTGGTCGCGAAAGACGGTGAGACCTTCCTTCAGCGAAAGCTGGAACCAGTCGCGGCAGGTGATGCGGTCGCCGGTCCAATTGTGGAAATACTCGTGCGCCACCACGCTTTCGATGCGCGCGTAATCGTCGTCGGTCGCGGTGTCCGGCGATGCCAGCAGCAGCTTGTCGTTGAAGATGTTGAGGCCCTTGTTCTCCATCGCGCCGAAATTGAAGGCGCTGACGGCCACGATCATGAAGATGTCCAGGTCGTATTCGCAGCCGTATTTCTCCTCGTCCCAGCGCATGGCGCGCTTGAGCGCGTCCATCGCATAGACGACCTTCGCCTCGTTGCCATGCTCGACATAGATCGCCAGATCCACCGGCTTGCCCGAGCCGCGAACATAGTTGTCCTTCAGCACGCCCAGATCGCCCGCCACCAGCGCGAAGAGATAGCTCGGCTTGGGGAACGGATCGTTCCACACCGCGAAATGGCGCCCGCCCGGCAGCTCGCCGCGCGCGGTCGGATTGCCGTTCGACAGCAGGATCGGATACGCCGCCTTGTCCGCCTCGATCCGCGTCGTATAGACCGCCAGATTGTCCGGCCGGTCGAGGAAATAGGTGATGCGGCGAAAGCCCTCCGCCTCGCACTGCGTGCAGAACATGCCCTTGGAGGTATAGAGCCCGCTCAGCGCGGTGTTGTTCTGCGGCGAGATCTCGGTGACGATTTCCAGCGTGAAGGCGCCGGGCAGCGTGCGCAGCGTCAGCGAGGCTTCGCCCAGCGTATATTCGTCCGGTCCGATCTTGCGGCCATCGACCGCCACCGACACGAGCTCGAGATCCCCGCCGTCCAGGATCAGCGGCGCGCTCCCGTCGCCGCGGCGCGTCACCTTCGACGTCGCGACGACGCGCGTCGTCACGGGATCGAGAGAGAAGGCCAGTGCGATGTCCGTGATGTGGTAGTCCGGCGCGCGGTAATCCTTGAGGTGAATCGAGCGCGGCTCTTCGGTGCGCATGGATGTTCCTTTGATGGGGCGTGGCACCTTAGCCATCACAAACCCCGCTGTCATGGCCCGCGAATGCGGGCCACCCAGGTGACATCTTCGCGATTTCGAAGAATTGAGTAGAGATAACTATGCGACCACAACGGCGCACCAGCTGGGTGGCCCGCATTCGCGGACCATGACATCAGCGTGTTTATTGCCACCCGAAACAGCGCAACGAAATGCCGCCTTTCCACGGCCGCCAGCAATCTTGCGCCGGCGCGAGCGGACCCTTGTCCTCGGCCCGCAGCCGCGCCGCGCGGATCGCGGTGTCGGGATGGTTGCCGGCCCAGCTCGGCGGGCAGCCGTTCTTGCCGCACACCGACCGGTCGACCCGCTCCAGCAGATCGGCCATGTGGGAAGGCTTCTCGCCCATGCGCCGCAGCGTGGCGGCGCCGTCGTCGTCGGCCTGCTGTTCGAAACCGCGCGAATAGGCCGATTGCACGATGATGCCCGGCAGGATCGAGGCGATCTGGCTGACCTGCGACACGTCTCCGGTGAAGATGGCGAGGCCCGCGGGGATCAGCGACGCCTCGAACACGCGCTGCAGCTGATGGGCGTGGTCGACATGGCTCATCTCGTGCGCGAACACGCCTTCGATCTCCGCGTCGTGTCTGACGAAGGCCCAGAGCTGGTCGGTCATGACGATCGTCCCGTCGGGCAGCGCGAAGGCGTTGGGGCCGACGGCGCCGCCGCCGCGGAACACGAGCCGATAGCCTCCCCTCCCGCCCTTGGCGTGCGCCGCGACGCGCGCGAAGAGCCGCGTCGCCTTCGTCTGATCGGCCGTTGAGAGCTTGGTGGGGCGCAAGGCGAAGCGGTCGAGCGCCAGCAGCGTCTGCTCCGACATCGTATGCGCCACGGCCGGCAGCGATTTTCGCGCCAGCCATTCGGCGGCCACGGGCACGGCCTGGGCGACGAAATAATATCCGGCGACGAGCGCCACGATCAGCGAAACGCCGACGGCGGGCCAGGCCCGCTCCAGCCCGTCGGTGAAGCGGCCGCGCCGCCGCCGGCGCAGATGCAGCAGCAGCGCGTCGGCGCCATCATTGTTGTCGGTCTCGAAGCGCGCGCCGTCGGGCAGATCGAAGCGCCGCGTCAGCCGCGCCAGCCGCGCCGTCACCTTGAGCGCCCGCGCCGGCACTTCGGCGAGCATCGCACCGCCTTCGTCCTCGACGCGAAAGACGCGTTGCGGCTGCGCGCTCGCCCGCGCGGCGACGAAGCGCGCCGCCGCCGGAAAATAGAAGCGCCCTTCGATCGTCCAGGTCATAGGCCGAACCCGAAATCGAAGAAGCCGGCGATCTCCTCGCCGATCGCGTTTTGCGCCTGCAGCGCCTCCGCCGTGAAGCCGTCGAGATCGCCCTGCGCGGTCAGCGCGTATTTCTGCATGCGATAGCGGGCCAGCCGGACGCGGCCGAAGGGATAGAACAGGCCCAGCGTCGCCACGATGAGTATCGCATTGGTCACCACGATCCACGCCACGCGCAAGCCCGAGGCGCGCGACGAGAGCTTGAATCCGCCCTCCAGCACCGTGTTGCTGATCGACAGATTGGTGACCAGCGTGGTGACGAAGGTCGTGACGAATGCGGCGCCCAGCCCGAACAGCACGAAGACGATGAGCGAGAAGTTCTCCGGCCCGATCGGGATGTTGAATTTGCCCAGATAATTGTGCGCCCGCGTCGCGAGCACCACGAGGCCGGCCGACGCGCCGATCACGCAGAGCAGAAGCGCGACGATCACGATGAAGCCGATGAGGTAGATCGCATAGATGCGGCCCGCCGAGAACTTGGTCTGGAAGGCGCGGCCGCCGAAGCTGTGATGATTGATGTAGAAATAGTCGTGCACGCGCCGCGTGAAGGGGATGAGGAAGAACAGCGCGATCGCGGCCGCCGACCACACGACATAGGCGATGAAGGCCTCGAAATAGCTCGCCGAGAAATTGAACCGGACATTGCGCCACGACGTGTTGCGCGCGTTGAATCGGATCGAGGAATTGGCGAACCAGGGCAGCGCCGCGGCAAGAACGAGCAGCCACAGCCCCGCCAGGATGGGCACGAACACCACGCTCAGCGAATAGCCGAGGAAGAGCGTCAGCGCGATCGCCCGACCGATCAGGATGCGCCAGGCGCTGGCGTGGTACTCGAACGACTGGCCGTCCAGATAGGTGTTGCCGTAGAAATAGCGCTGCGTGCGCACCTTGGCCCAGGCGCTATAGATGCCGAGCGTCACGATGCTCAGCGCGACGTTCACGATCCAGATGCGGAAATATTCCGCACCCCGGCCGCGAAACTCGACGCCATGGATCGTCGGCGCGCCGTCCGGCCGCGCAAGCGATTCCGCCATGATTGAACTGCCCGTTACCCCACGAACGTCCACTATGCTTGTGTTGTGCGACGTTCGCTACCACTGCTCGCACAACAGGGTTAGGGAACCCGGTTAATCGGCATGGCCGCCTTGCGGCGTTCAGCCCTGGCCGTCGATCGCGGTCAGCACGTCCTGGGCGTCGTGGGCGAGTTCCACCAGGGCGTTGGGCATGTCTTCGCCCGACTGGCGCGCCCAATCGATCAGCCCGGCGGCGAACGCCATCAGTCTGGGCGAATTGGCGATCATCCGCGCCTGGCGCTCGATCCGCGTCGGATCCAGATCGTATTCCGCGCCCGGCACGCGCCAGCCGCCCCATTCCGCCTCGCCGGTGACGACCACGGGATAGGTTCCGGGCACCGGGTGGCGGGCGCAGTCTTCCGACGGCTGCCATTTGTTGCGCGCGCGCACGACGCGCCAGAACTCGCCGTCCTTTGTCCGTTCGCCGGTGATGGGCTCTTCGGCCTGCATTTCGTCGGCGGTGAATTCGCGGCCCAGGCCGACGTCGTAATGCACGCGGATCGGCTCATCGAGGCCCTTGGCCCAATGCGGCACGACATGCTCGATCAAGGCCCAGGTACCGACGGGCTTCACGTAGACGCGCTGGCCCTTGTGGAATTGTGCCTTGGCCATGTCGAAGTCCTGCTTACCCAGGGTAAGGCTGACACGAGCGAACTTAAACCCGCGTTAAGACGACGGACTCGCTTTGAGCGGTTTGCGTGTTCTATCGTCGGTTAACCTCCAAAAAGACACACAGGGCAGGGCGCATGAATTTCGATTTTTCCGACGACCAGAAGATGCTGAAGGATCAGGCGCGAAAGTTCCTGACCGAAAAGTGCACCACCAAAACCGTGCGTGCGGTGTTCGAGGGCAACGCGCATCACGACGCGGCGCTGTGGAAGCAGATCGCGGACATGGGCTGGACCGGCACGGCGATCCCCGAGGAATTCGGCGGTCTCGGCCTCGGCTATCTGGAACTGTGCGTCATCGCCGAGGAGATGGGCCGCGCCCTGGCGCCGGTCCCGTTCTCCTCCACGGTTTATCTCTTCGCCGAAGCGCTCCTGATCGCCGGCAGCGATGAACAGAAGAAGCGCTTGCTGCCCAAGGTCGCGAGCGGCGAAATCATCGGCACCGTGGCGCGCGCCGAAGGGCCCGGCGCGGTCCTGCCCAAGAACATCCGCACCACGCTGAAGAACGGCAAGCTCACCGGCAAGAAGATCGCCGTGATCGATGGTCCGATCGCCGACTATGCCGTCGTGCTGGCGCAAACCTCCGACGGCGCAGGCGAGCGCGGGCTGCAGCTCGCCCTTGTCGATCTCAAGGGCGCCGGCGTGACGCGCACCAGTCTGGATTCGCTCGATGCCAGCCGCGGCCATGCCGACATCGTGTTCGACAATGCGAGCGCAGAGCCGCTCGGCAAGATCGGCGAGGGCTGGTCGGATGCGAACTGCGTGCTCGACCGCGCCGCGATCCTGCTCGCCTTCGAGCAGGTCGGCGGCGCCGATGTCTGCCTCGCGCTGGCGAAGGATTACGCGCTCAACCGCTACGCCTTCGGCCGTCCGATCGCCTCGTTCCAGGCGATCAAGCACAAGCTCGCCGACATGTACGTTTTTAACGAGCTGGCGCGGTCCAACGCCTACTACGGCGCCTGGGCGCTGCACACCGGCGCGCGCGAGCTTCCGCTCGCCGCGGCGTCCGCGCGCGTCTCCGCCACGCAGGCTTTCGACTTCGCGTCCAAGGAGAACATCCAGACCCATGGCGGCATCGGCTTCACCTGGGCGATGGATTGTCACTTCTACTACAAGCGCGCCAAGGAGACGGGCCTGGTGCTCGGTCCCCAACGCGCCTGGAAGGACAAGCTGGTGACGGCATTGGAACAGGCCAACGCCTGAAAAAAGCGAGTGGCGAATGGCGAGTAGGGAAATGGATTAGCGGCCGCGAGACGAGCGAAACCCTATTCGCTACTCGCCATTCGCTACTCGCTTCTTGCTCGCCCCAACAAATACGGGAGAAAAACATATGGACTTCGAAGACAGCCCCGAAGAAGCGAAATTCCGCGCCGAAGTGCGCACCTGGCTCGACGCCAACGCCAAGAAGCGCACGGACCGGCGACAGAGCAGCGGCGACGAGACCGAAGGCGGCAGCGCCGACGAGATGGCCGCGTCGCGCGCCTGGCAGAAGACGAAAGCCAAGGCCGGCTATGCCCGCATCACCTGGCCTTTAGGCATGGGCGGCGTCGGCGGCACGCCGATGCAGTCGATCATCTTCGCGCAGGAAGAGGGCAAATACGA
>CAZMHP010000129.1:0-8259 GCA_964566095.1 uncultured Rhizobium sp.
CAAGAAGTACGAGCTGTCGTCCTTCATGGTGAAGTACATCTATCCGGGCAACCATTCGTTCCTGGTGCTCGACGACTTCCTCAACAAGGTGGCCAAGACGCCGTTCCAGTGCGAGGAAGTGTTCAACGATCGGATGAGTTACTGCTACACCTTCGTCCAATGGGCGAAGAACCTGGACGCCCATAAGGACTTCCTGGTGAAGAATTTCGGGGAGTTCAATTTCCGCCGCTTCCGGCTCTATCTGTGGGGCGCGTCCTACGAATTCCTCAGCCGCAGCCTGGACTGCTACCGCCTGATCCTGCAGCTGCCGGAAGACGCGGCCTAACTCCGTTTTCGCGGAACGGTCGGCATGCTTCGACAAGCTCAGCATGAGGAGCGTAGGAATCTCCTCGTCCTGAGCCCGTCGAAGGACGGATGACAAGCGCCGGCTTTGTGCTTAATCTTGTGGGCATCTAGGGGCCGCGTCGTACCGCGTGGCTTTTTGCACGGGGGAACGCTCGCGGCCTCTCTCCATCGGTGGAGGGCACGGTGAGCGATTCTGTGAATCTTGACGGCAGCAGCGCGGTCGCGGCGACGCAGGCGAAAGGTCCGCCGTCCCTGCTCGATCGGCTGCTCAGGCGATACGCGAACTTCGCCACGTCGTTCGAGGCGGTCTTGCCCGACGGGACGCACCGGCATGTCGGACAGGGCCAGCCCAGCTTCCGCGTGACGCTGAAGAACGATCGGGCGCTCAAGGCGGCGCTGACATTCGACGAAGGCAAAGTCGCCGATTCCTATCTGGCCGGCGATTTCGAGATCGAAGGCGACATGCTCAAGCCGTTCGAGATCCAGTCCTCGATGAAGGACGTCCATCCCCTGCTCCAGGCCTGGCGGCACATCCAGCCGCTGCTGTTCGGACAGGTCCACACCAATCGCCAAGCGATCCATTCGCATTACGACATCGATCCGGGCTTCTTCCTGAGCTTCCTCGATCCCAAGACGCCCTGCTACACGCAAGGGGTCTATGAGACCGACGACGAAACGCTGGACGTCGCGACGCTGCGCAAGTTCGAGTACGCGTTCCGCGGCCTCAACCTGAAACCCGGCGACCATATCCTGGAGATCGGGCCGGGCTGGGGCGCGTGGTTCGAATATGCCTCGGCGCGCGGCGTCAAATGTACGGGCATTTCGATCAGCCAAGAGTCGATCGACTACCTGAACGGCCGCGCCAAGGTGCTGGGTCATGATTGGGAGCTGATCTTCTCCGACCTGCTGGAATACCAGACCGCGCTGCGCTACGACGCCATCGTGATCATGGGCGTGATCGAGCATCTGCCCGATTACCAGCGCGTGCTCGAAAAGTTCCAGACTCTGATCAAGCCGGGCGGGCGCATTTTCCTGGACGGGTCGGCGTGGAACAAGAAGTTCGAGCTGTCGTCCTTCATGGTCAAGCACATCTATGGCGGCAATCATTCCTTCCTGGTGCTGCCGGACCTGCTCGACAAGCTCGCCAAGACGCAGATGCAGGCGATCGAGATCTTCAACGACAGCAAGAGCTACATGCTGACGCTGATCCAATGGGCGAAGAATCTCGACACCAACCGCGAAGCCGTGGTGCGCCGCTTCGGCGACTACAATTTCCGCCGCTTCCGGCTCTATCTGTGGGGCGCCGCCGCCGCTTTCGCGCGCCGCGAGATGCTGTGCTACCGCATGATCATCCAGGCGCCGACGGGCGACGATGTCCCGGACGCGACGTGCTAGACATGCCCGCTCAGCCAGACCATCCGACACGCCGCGCGGTCCTGGCCGGGTGCGCGGCACTTCCGTTTGCCGCCGCTCAGGCCGCGGCCGCGCCGCCTTACGCGCGGGTCCGCCGCCTGGATCCGGCGCTCGATGCGTTGATCGCTCCCGATGTCGAGATCGAACAGATCGGCTCCGGCTTCTCATGGACGGAAGGGCCGGTCTGGGTGAGGCATGGCGGGTTTCTGCTGTTCAGCAATCTGTCGCCGACCGCCAACACGATATACCGCTGGTCGCGCAAGGACGGCGTGACCGCTTATATCGCGCCCGCGGGCTATGCCGGGCCGCCGACACCGGCAGTACGCGAACCCGGCAGCAACGGGTTGGCGATCGACCGCGCGGGCAAGCTGATCATCTGCGATTCCGGCGCCCGTTCGGTGGATCGCTACGACCTGGCGACAAAGCAGCGCCGGACACTCGTCGACCGCTTCGAGGGCAACCGCTTCAACAGCCCCAACGATCTCGCCATCGCCAGGTCGGGCGCCATCTATTTCACCGACCCGCCTTACGGGCTTGAGGGGCTCGAAAAATCACCGATCAAGGAATTGGACTTCAGCGGTGTTTATCGGCTTTCATCCGACGGCACGCTTGCGCTGCTCGACAAGGAATTCCTGTATCCCAACGGCATCGCGTTCTCGCCCGACGAAAAGACGCTCTTCGTCTG
Organism: uncultured Rhizobium sp.; assembly: GCA_964566095.1. Taxonomy (GTDB): domain Bacteria; phylum Pseudomonadota; class Alphaproteobacteria; order Micropepsales; family Micropepsaceae; genus Rhizomicrobium. Next base: position 2,444 of record CAZMHP010000129.1, read on the forward strand.
CAACAGCGATCAGAAACTTGCGATCATCCGCGCCTACAAGCTCGATGCGAAGGGCATGCCGGTGAGCACTTCGACCTTCTTCGATTTTCGTCCGTATTTCGCGCCCGGCGTGATCGGCGTACCGGACGGCATGAAGATAGACGCGAAGGGTAATGTTTTCGCCGCGGGGCCGGGCGGCCATTTTGTGATTTCGCCGTCGGGCAAATTGCTGGGCGTGATCGAGATACCGGGCCGCTACGCCACCAACAGCGCCTTCGGCGAGGACGGCTCCACGCTGTTCATCGCCGCCACCGACACCGTCTGGCGCATGCGTCTTAAAACCAAGGCCGCGCACTGGAGTTGAAAGCTGCAATCACGTTCGGCCTGCCATCCGAGGCCGCGTGGAGCTTGATCCCGCCTCCCTAAGCTCCTGCAGAGCTTCGGGAGGCACCCTTCGCTTGCTCTGCGCGCGAAGGCTGGTGCGGTCGAGAGGACTCGAACCTCCACGGGTTGCCCCGCTACCACCTCAAGGTAGTGCGTCTACCAATTCCGCCACGACCGCACGTCAGGAAGATTCACAGGTAGGCGCGGGGGTTTAGCAGAGCTTTTCCCAGATGGGAAGCACGGGGGAAACCCCAGATTCCTGCAAGCCCTCACCCGAAATTTGCTGCGCAAATTTCGACCTCTTCCGCGCCGCGGGAGAGGTTGTGAAGGGTCAAATACCTTCGCCGTCGACGCCCAGATGGATACCGCATTCGTCCTTGTCGAGGCCCGACCAGCGCCCGGCGCGATACTCCTCGCCGGCGTGGACACGCCGCGTGCACGGCATGCAGCCGATCGAGGGATAGCCGTCCTCGACCAAGGGATGCGCCGGCAGATTGTGCTCGGCGACATAGGCTTCGAGATCGGCGAGCGTCCAATCGGCGAGCGGATTGAACCGCAGACGACCGTCGAAAATCTCCACCGCCTGCATCTCGGCGCGCTCCTTGGTCTGGAAGCGCTTGCGGCCGGTGATCTGCGCCGCGAAGGGTTCGAGCGCGCGCTTGAGCGGGATCACCTTGCGAAAGCCGCAGCAGGCGTCGGTATCGCGCGACCACAGCGTACCCTCGGGATCGAGGCGGTCGCGGTCTGCGGGATTTGGCGCGAGCGAGCGGATGTCGCCCAGGCCCAGCACGTCCTGCAGGCGATCGCGATAGCGCAGCGTCTCGCCGAACAGCTTGCCGGTGTTGAGGAAAAGGATCGGCGTGGCCGGATCTATCTGCGCCACCATATGCAGAAGAACGGCGGACTCGGCGCCGAAGGACGACACGACTGCGCTCTTGCCGCGCAGTTCGCCCGTCAGTGCGAGTTCGAGGATGCCGTGCGCATCGCGGCCGCGCGCGGCGTCCTGCAGTTGCGCCAACTTCGCTGCGAGCGACGGATCGACGCTGCCCTGCCCCGCGCGATCGAAGGCGCGCGGCATGATCCCGCGAGACCGGTCGATGACGGTGACGGCGGCGCTCATTGCAGCCAACCCTTGCGCGTCAGCAGATCGCCGGTGCGGCGCGAGACCTCGTCCGGCGGCAGGCCGTTGTCGCGCCACCCGGCGCGGGCCGAGCCGATGTCGGCCAGGTGTTCGCTCCATTCGGGGCCGAAGCGGCCTTCGAGCCATTCGCGCAGGCGGCGGGCCAGACCCGGCGCGCGGCCGCCGGTGGACGCCGTCAGAACCAAATCGCCCCGGCGCACGATGGCCGGCACGTGAAAATCGCAGAGCTCAGGAACGTCTTCGACGTTGATCAGGATGCCCACGGCGCGCGCCTGCCTGGCCAGCTCGGCTGCGGCGTCCCGCTCCAGCCCGGCCACAAAGAGGATGTCGAGGCGCGGCAGCACGTCGGAGGCAATGACCGGGATGGGCGCGATACCCGCCTCGGCCAGCAGCGCGGCGCGGCGCGTGAAGCCGGGCCCGGCGCCGGCGAGGCCGACGCGGACGGTATCCTGGTTGAGCAAGATCGGGAGCAACACACCCTCCACCCCGGCCTTGGCGCCGGTTGTACAGCAGAGGTACGCACTGACCCGCTAAAATGCAAGGATGCAGTGGGGAATGAAAATATGTACAGCCATTATATGTTGAATTACTGATAGCTCTTCAGGATATCGGTGATCGACACACCTATCTTGTCGCCATGAATGATGATCTCGCCCTTCGCGACGGGCTTGTCGTTGGCCAGGATCAGGACCGGGTCGTCCTGCTTGGAGTCCAGTTCGATCACCGCGCCGCGGCCCATGCGCAGAAGCTGGTGCATCGGAATGGTGGAACTGCCGAGCACCACCGAGATTTCGACTTTGACGCCGGAGATATTGGACGACATGAAGGGCCCCATGGACGCGAGCCAGCATAGTCCGGCCGACATGGTTTCGGAGCGGTTAACGCCGGGCGCCGTGGAATGGCGGATCGCGCCGGGGCTGACGCCCTATCCCGACGCCGTCGCCTTCATGGAAGAGCGCGCGGCGGCCATCGCGGCGGGCCAGCGGCCGGAGCTGGTCTGGCTGGTCGAGCATCCGCCGATCTACACCGCCGGCACCAGCGCGAAGCAAAGCGATCTGATCGACGCGCGCTTTCCCGTGTTCAAGACCGGACGCGGCGGCCAATTCACCTATCACGGGCCGGGACAGCGCGTGGGTTATGCGATGCTCGATCTCAAGCGGCGGGGCAGCGACGTGCGCGCCTATGTAGGCGATCTCGAGGCGTGGCTGATCGGCACGCTCGCGGAGTTCAACGTGAAGGGCGAGCGGCGCGACGGCCGAGTCGGCATTTGGGTCGCGCGCGGCACGCGGGAGGACAAGATCGCGGCGATCGGCGTGCGCGTTCGCCGCTGGGTGACGTTTCATGGCGTCAGCCTCAACGTCGATCCGGACCTGACGCATTTCGACGGCATCGTGCCCTGCGGCATCCGCGAGCATGGCGTGACCAGCCTGCACGATCTGGGGCTGCCGGTGACCATGGCCGATGTCGATGTGGCGATGCGCAAGGCCTTTGCGGACGTCTTCGGCGTCTAGAGCGACGGGCGGCGCTTGAAGCCTTTTTCGCCGGGCGGCTCGGCCTTGTGCAATTCCACATTGCGGACGGTCGATCCCGGCGGGCCTTTCATGCACAGGCCGACCAGCGTCTCCACCGCCGCATTCGGGCCGGACACCAGCGCCTCGACGGTGCCGTCGCCGCGATTGCGGATCCAGCCGTCGAGGCCCAGCCGCGTCGCCTCGGCAATCACAAAGTTGCGATAGCCGACAGCCTGCACGAAACCTTCGATGCGCAGCCGCAAATGGGTGAGTTCGATTTCGTCGCTCATCGCGCGAGTTTGCACCGAAGCGGACGGCGCTGACCAGAGCGGCGGCGAACAGGCTTCACGCGTCTGGCGCGGTCCGCGTCCAGACGCAATGTTGTCCGCGGCGGGATACGCGACGCGGCGGCTAGTTGGCGCGCCATGCAGTGCGGCAACCGAGCCATGCGTTTGGGGCGCGTTGTTGCGGTAGGGCGCGCGCCGTCAGTTTCAGACCGTCGAGTCTTTCTTGGGGACATGCTTGAGCGCGAGAGTTGCGATCCTGGCCGTGGCGGCGATCCTCATCGCCCCGGCCGCGCGGGCGGACAGCGCGTCGAGCAGCATCCTGAACTACGACACGACCTTTTTCGCGGAGGCGCGTCCGAACACGGCCTTCGACATGATCCAGCGCCTTCCGGGCTTCGTGTTCAGCGATGTGGGGACGGCGCGCGGCTTCGCCGGAACCGCCGGCAACGTGCTGATCGACGATCAGCGGCCGACCTCGAAGGCGGATTCGCTCGAATCGATCCTGAAGCGCATTCCGGCCGCCAATGTCGAGCGCATCGAGCTGATCCGCGGCGGCGCGCCGGGCATCGACATGCAGGGCCAGACCGTGGTCGCCGACGTCATCCTGAAGAAGGATGCTTCGACCACCTGGGTGGCGATGGCGGAAAACCACGTCTTCACCGACGGCCATATGGTGCCGGACGCCTCGCTGTCGTTCACGCGGCACGCCGACGGCGCGACCTATGAGGGGACGATCCAGTCGACCCAGATGTACGACGACTCGGTCGGCCACGGCCATCACTTCGTGTTCGACGGCGCCGGCAACCTGCTGACGCAGGACGATACGTTCTCGCACGGCCTGGGCTTCGGGCTATCGGCCAAGGGCTCGGCGACGCTGCCGCTGTGGGGCGGCGAGTTCAAGGCGAATTTGACGCTGGCGGACACGCCCTTCAACGACAGCCTGATGTACCGCCGGACCGGATTCTCGGAGCTCTTCACGGATAATTCGCGCGAAAAGACGGGTGAAGTGGGGCTGCACTGGAAAGGCAAGATCGGCGCGAGCGAGCTGGAAACGCTCGTGTTGCAGCGCATCGACGACACCAAGGCGATGTCGGCGTCCGACGACACCGTCACCACGCAGGACTTCATGTCGAGCAACCACACGGGCGAGTCGATCGCGCGCGCGACGCTGCGCTACCAGCCGATCCAGGCGCTGACGCTGGAAGGCGGGGCGGAAGGCGCGTTCAATTTCCTCGACGGCACCACCGCGTTTTTCGTCAACGGCGTGAACCAGCCCCTGCCCTCGGCGCATGCGCGGGTGGAGGAGCGGCGCGGCGAGGCCTTCGCCCAGGGCAATTGGCGCCTCGCCGACGGCTGGATGCTGGAGGCCGGCGTGCGCGCGGAATACTCGACGATCGGCGAGACCGGATCGGTCACGCTGAGCCGCTCGTTCTTCTATCCCAAGCCGCGCGCCATCCTGACCTGGACGCCGGACGAGAATTCTCAGCTTCGGCTCCGCTTCGAGAAAATCGTGGGCCAGCTCGACTTCAACAATTTCGTGGCGTCGGCCGACCTGGCCGCGACCGGGGTGACCGCCGGCAACGAGAACCTGCGCCCCGACCAGCACACCCAATACGAGATCTCCTACGAGCGGCACTTCTGGGGCAAGGGCGCGTTCGTGCTGACCTTCATGCACGAGCAGATCAAGGACGTCGTCGACTTCGTGCCCATCGTCGCGCCCAGCGGCACGTTCGACGCCCCCGGCAATATCGGCAACGGCACCAACGAGCAGTTGAACGTCGAGGCGACGGTTCCGCTCGACCGCTTCTACATTCCCGGCGGACTTCTGACCGCGACCGGCGTGTTCGATTTGAGCCGCGTGCGCGATCCGGTGACGGGGCGCGAGCGCGGCATCTCCAGCCAGCGGCCGCAGGACATCAATGTCGCGTTCAGCCAGGACATCGACAGCCTGAAGTCGACCTGGGGCATCAACTACTACAACGCCTGGGACCAGCAATCCTATCGGCTCGATCAATACCGTCACCAGAAGGTCTTGCCGCCCTACTTGTCGCTGTTCTGGGAGTACAAGCCGAGCCCCGCCTGGAGTTTCCACGTCGAGGCGGACAACATCATCCCGTTCGTGTTCAAGGACATCCGGTACAACTATGCCGGCCCGCGCAACGTCGCGCCGCTCGACAATATCGACGAATACGTCGCGGACTCGAACCCGGCGTTCCAGTTCCAGATCCGCTGGACGTTTTAACGCCTCGGTGCCATAGCCTGCGAAAGCAGGCCATCCAGATGACGTCGCGCGGCTTTCGACGATTGTACTCGATGCCCAACTGGATGGCCGCTGTTGCGGGCCATGACAAGTTGGGAGTTACGAGAATTCCAGGATCACGTCGTCGAGCGCCAGGCTGTCGCCCTTGGCGGCGTTGATCTTCTTGACGGTGCCGTCGGCCTGCGCGGTCAGCACGTTCTCCATCTTCATCGCCTCGACCACCGCGAGCGTCTCGCCGGCCTTGACCTCCTGGC
>CAZMHP010000130.1:0-8176 GCA_964566095.1 uncultured Rhizobium sp.
CGCATTTCTGCTCGATGTGCGGGCCGAAATTCTGCTCGATGAAGATCAGCCAGGAGGTCCGCGACGCGGCGCGCGGCACGAATGACTCGCTATCGACCGCCGAAATCCGCGCCGCGATGGCGAAGAAGGCGGAAGAGTTCAAGCAGGGCGGCGGAGAAATCTACGTGCACAAACCGGCGGCGGAGTGAGGTCGCTACCTACTGGGCGCGCGAATTCTCATGTCTAAGACGGTTCTCGGGAATTGCACGTTCGAGACCGTCGACGACGGAGTATCCATCTAGCCTTGAGAAAAAACCTCAGGGTCTCCGCCCGCGTCTTTTTTTGAAATATCTTTCAAAAAACTCAGCGCGTGCATTCCAGATACCTTCGCCCGCCGCATGAAAAAGCTGGTCGGCAGGGACCCGTGCTCGCTGGTTTTCCGCGGTCTCGACAATATGCAAGCCCCGCTGTCTTCTTCAACAGAAGCATATCACGTTGATCCACTCGCGCGTTGCCTGACCAGCAAAAATACAGCGATCGCCAGCAGCGACACCGCCGGCACCCACATTGCGAAGGCGGCAGTGCCGCCGGCCTGCGCCACGGCCGGCATCAGGTTCTGCGCGATGAAGCCGCCGACATTGCCCATCACGTTGATGCCGGCAATCACGGCGGCCGCCTGCGCGCCGGGGAAGAGGCGCACGGGGAAGGTCCAGAACAAGCCGATCAGTACCGAGATGCAGGGCGTGCCGAAGAACAGCGCCGCATAGCCGAGCACCGGCGGCGGCGACAGCGCGGCGACGGCGAAGCACACGGCGCCGCCGATGCCGATGATCGCCATCGCCTTCGCCACGGCGTCATGCGTCTTCAGCCGCGCCGGCAGCGTCAGCAGCATGAGCGCAGTGACGATCCAGGGCGCCGAGGTGAGGAGGCCGTTCACGGTGCCGCTCACGCCGAAGCTTTTGATCGCGGTCGGCGTCCAATAGACCGTGCCGAACAGCGCGACGCCCAACAGCGCATAGATCGCGCCCCAGCCCAGCACGCGGCGGTCGGCCAGGGCGGCGAAGGTGCCGCTCTCATTCGCTGCGGCCGGACGGTCGCGCGCCACGGCATCGCTGAGGCGCACGCGATCTTCGGGGCTGAGAAAATGCGCCTTGGCCGGCGTGTCGGCCATGTCTTTCAGGACCACGGCCGTCATGAGGATCGGCAGCGCGCCGGTGACGAGGAATATCCACTGCCAGCCCTCCAGGCCGAGCACCCCGTTCAGGTCGAGCAGCGCGCCCGAGATCAACGAGCCGATACCGTTGCCGATCGCGCTCCCGAGCGTGAGGAACGCCGCCACGCGCGTCTGCGCGCGCTGCGGAAACCAGAGCGTCAGATAGAAGAGCAGGGCGGGGTAGAGTCCGGCCTCCGCCGCGCCCAGCAGGAAGCGCAGCAGGTAGAACTCTGTCTCGCTGCGGCCGAACGCCATGAGCATGGTGATCGCGCCCCAACTCGCCATGATCCGCGCGATCCAGATGCGCGCGCCGTAGCGGTGTGCCGCCAGAGCGCTCGGCACCTCGAAGACGATGAAGGCCGCGAAGAACAGCGAGGCGCCGAAGCCGAACGCGGTTTCCGAGAGTCCGAGGCTCTTGGCCATCTGCAGTTTGGCGAAGCCGATATTGGCCTTGTCGATGACGGCCGCGACGAAGCACAGCGCCGCCAGCGGCATCACGCGCCACACCGCGCGGTCGATCAGATTGTCGTCGTCGATCATGTCTCCCCCGCCAGCGGTTTAGGGGCGCGCGCGCGCTTCGTCCAGCGCTACCGCAGCGTCCGCCGCCCCGTCACCGCGTTCCACAGGAAGAGCGCGATCACCGCGCCCAGGATCGCGACGATCATCGAGGTCAGGTTGAAGCCGAACATGTCGAAATTCGATATCGCGCGGAAGATCAGCCCGCCGACCAGTGCGCCGACCAAACCCAGCGCGATGTTCACCACGCAGCCTTCGCCGCGCTTGTTGACGATCAGGCTGGCCAGCCAGCCGGTGATCGCGCCGAAGAATATCCAGCCCAGGATCGACATGGGTGCCCCCTCATTCCATCGAGACACCATGGGAAAACCGGCGGCCCGGCGCAAGCGTCGTCGTCTCCTTGGGTCGGTCCGGGCCGGCTGAGCCAAACGGAAGGGCCCCCTAGAAGGCCGTCGCGAACATGGCGACCGCAGCGGCGGCCATCACGGCGGTGGAGGTCCAGCCCAGGATCTTGAGCGAACGCCCGGCGGTGAATTCGCCCATTCTTTTGCGGTTGCCGGCGACGTACATCATTGCCGCCATGATCGGCACCGCGATCACGCCATTCAGCACCGCGCTCCAGTAGAGCGCCTTGATCGGATCGATGCCGGAATAGTCGATGCCGATGCCGAGCGCGACAGCCGCGGCGATGACGATATAAAAGCCGATCGCCTCCCACGGCTTGTTGTCGAGCCCGACCTTCCAGCCGCGCGTCTCGCCGATGGCATAGGCCGCCGAGCCGGCCAGAACGGGGATCGCGAGCATGCCGGTGCCGATGATTCCCAGGCTGAACAGCAGGAAGGCGAATTTGCCCGCCAGCGGTTCGAGGGCGCGCGCCGCGTCCGCCGCCGACTGGATGTCCGTCTTGCCCGCCGCATGCAGCGTCGCCGCCGTGCTGATCATGATGGCGAGCGCGACGAGATTTGAGGCCGCCATGCCCGCGATCGTGTCGATGCGCATCCGCGCGAAAGCGCGCGGCGCCTGCTCCGGCGATTGGGTCAGCGGGTGCTGCCCGGTGTGATGATCGACTTCCTCCACTTCCTGCGAACTCTGCCAGAAGAACAGGTAAGGGCTGATCGTGGTGCCGAAGACCGCGACGATGGTGACGGCGGCGGTTTCGGAGAGGTCGGCGTGCACGCCGACCATGCCGAGCGCGACCTTCGTCCAGTCCAGATGGATCATGAAGACGAGGGCGACATAGGAAAACAGGCTGAGCGTGAGGACCGTCAGGAAGCGGGCGTAGCGCTTATAGGGAATGAACATCTGAAGAACAATGGAAATGAGCGCGAAGAGGATCGTGAATGCGTGCTCGTTGCCGCCCGCGACAAGTTTGGCTGCCGCTCCCATCGCCGCCACGTCCGCTCCGATATTGATCGTGTTGGCGACGAACAGCAGCGCCACGAGCGTCAGCACGATGGGTGCCGGCATCACCTGGCCCATGTTCTGCGCCAGGCCGCGTCCGGTGACGCGGCCGATATGGGCGCTGACCAGCTGGATCGAAACCATCAGGGGAAAAGTGAGGACGAGCGTCCAGAGCAGCCCAAACCCGAACTGGGCACCGGCCTGGGAATAGGTCGCGATGCCGCTGGGATCGTCGTCGGCGGCGCCGGTGATCAGGCCCGGCCCGAGCTGTTCGAGCAAGGCCGCCGCCCGCAGGCGGCGCACCACGGGATGTTGTCCTCGCCGCGGCCGGCGGGTTTTGCGCGTCATGCCGGTCTTCGCCCCATCCCCAGAATTACATCGTTACGACAACTTTTCCCATGGCTTTTCGATCCATCAGCATACGGATCGATTTGCCGGCCTCCGCCAGAGCAAAGCGCGCCGAGACGTCGGGGTTGAGCTTGCCGGCCGCGATCATGCTAAGGATTTCGCGCAAGGCCTCGTTGGCGCCCTTGGCGTTGCGCGCCGTGTAGGCGCCCCAGAACACGCCCAGCACGTCGCAGCCCTTGAGCAGCGTGAGATTGAGCGGGATCTTCGGAATCTCCCCGGCGGCGAAGCCGATCACCAGATAGCGTCCCTCCCAATTCATCGCCCGCAGCGCCGGCTCGGCATATTGGTCGCCGACCGGATCGTAAAGCACGTCGGCGCCGTTGCCGCCGGTCTTGGCCTTGATGGTCTCGGACAGCGCCTTCTGCTGGTCGCGGCTGAGCGGCAGGCGCGGATAGACGAAGCCGTCGGCGGCGCCGTGCTTGATGGCGAGGTCGACCTTCTCCTGGCTCGAGGCGCCCGCGACCACCTTGGCGCCCATCGCGACGCCGAGTTCGACGGCCGACAGTCCGACGCCGCCCGCCGCACCCAGCACGACCAGCGACTCGCCGGGCTTCAGCCGCGCCCGGTCCTTGAGCGCGTGATAGGACGTTCCATAGGTGACGATGAACGCCGAAGCGACGTCGAAGGACACATTGTCCGGCACCGGCACGCAGCGTCGCGCGTCCGCCACGACCTCCTCGGCGAAGCCGCCATTGCCGATCGAGACCGCGACGCGATCACCGACCTTGAAGCCGGTCACGCCGTCGCCCAATGCCTTCACAACGCCCGCGACTTCGCCACCCGGCGCGAACGGAAGCGCGGGTTTGAACTGGTACTTGTCCGCGAGCATCAGCACGTCGGGAAAGTTTACGCCGCACGCCTTCACCGTGATGAGCACTTGGCCAGGACCTGCGACCGGCGCGGGGACGTCGCGCAATTCCATTTCCTCCGGCGGTCCGTAATGCGTGCAAAGCATGGCCTTCATGGCGAATCTCCCGATGTCTTACAGTGTTTGGATGTCGATGCGGCGACCATAAGCGATGGTCGCGTGGGCCGCAAAGTCCGGGTCACGCCGCTGCCGCGCGCCGATCACCGCGTTTTAATGGATCGAATGGCGGCCGGGCGCGTATAGTGGGGTTGGAGGGCGCTCACCAAAGGATTGCAAAATGCGTAAGACCATTTTGATCGCGGCCGCCGCGGCCGCATTGCTTGCCGGCGGTCCGGCTTTCGCCAAGACCGATGTGTGCATACGTCACGACGATATTCGCAATTGGACCGCGCTCAACGACCGCCAGGTCGTGATGGAGAACTATCATCATCAAAAGGCGCTGCTGGAATTGCTGGGCCCCTGCAGCGGGCTGCAATTCCACGAGGCGCTGGCGATCCGCTCGCCGGGCTCGACGCAGCTCAGCTGCATCGAGACCGGTGACGAAATTCTTGTCCAGGACATGGGCATGCGGCAGCGCTGTGTCATCCGCAAGATCACCGCCTATGCGGGCGACATGCATCCGCATCCTTATGTCAGCGACAAACATGACGGGGATCATCACGACGACCACGACGGCGACAATCACTAGTCGTCGCGTGCGTGCGACCCGCGCCGGGCTCATCCTGCAGGAGAGCCCGGCGTTTCTTTAATGGCCGAGCGAAAGCGCGGCGAGAGTCGGGGTGGGCCGGTGCTCGCCGACCACCGTGCCGCGCGTGTTGCGCACCGGTCCGCGCAGAACGGTGCGCGCCTTCGTGTCGTCGCCGAGCAGGCCGAGCTTGTCCAGCAGCGCCGCAATAACGGTCTCCGAGGCACGGCCCGCGCCGTCGTCGATCTTGATGGCGATGCCCAGCCCAAGGTCCGGAATCCAGCCGCCGAAGAAGCCCTCCGCGCCCGTTTTCACCGCCGCCCGGCCGCCGCTGGCACGGATCAGGGTGGCGCAGGTGCGGCCGGTGCCCGACATCAGTTCGGGATGGGCGATCATCGCGCCGACGATCCTTCGCGCCGCATCGGCGCGCGGCCGGGCGAGTCCGTGTCCCGATGCCATGCGCGCCGCGGCGCGGGCGAAGGCGGCGAGCGAGGTTGCGAAGTTCGGCGCGGCGCAGCCATCGATACCGTAGGGTAGGTCGGTCGCGCCCGAAAGTTCGCGCAGCGCCGCCGCGACCGCGCGCTGCACCGGATGGTCGACGCGCTCATAGCCTTCCGTCGCCACGTCCCAATGGCGCGCCACGGTGAGAAAGCCGGTGTGCTTGCCCGAACAGTTGTTGTGCAGGCGGGACGGCTTTTCGCCCGCGCGAATCATCGCCTCGACCACCGGCTCGTAGCGCGAGGGATGCGCGCCGCAGGCAAGGTCCGATTCGCCAAGCCCGATGCGCTCCAGCCAGGCGGCGACGCGCGTGGCGTGCATCGGCTCGCCCGAATGGCTGGCGCAGGCGAGCGCGATCTCCTCGTCCGACAACCCGAACGCGTCCGCCGCGCCCGATTCCACCAGCACCATGGTCTGCATCGGCTTCAAGGAGGAGCGCGAATAGACGGGCGAATCGATATCGCCCAGCGACGCGACCACGGCGCCCCGCGCATCGACGACCGCCAGCGCGCCGCGATGGACGCTTTCCACCAGATCGCCGCGGGTGAGTTCGACGAGAACGGGATTGGTCATCCAAATAAATCCGCACAGTTGTCATCCCCGGCCGAGCGATGCGATAGCATCGCGAGGGGAAGGGGACCCAGGCGCCAAGCACCGACGCGGTGTTTCCTACCTGGGTCCCCTTCCCTCGCGCTCGCCGTGCGAGCGCTCGCCGGGGATGACAGGTATAGGCAATGCGCGGGTATTTTGCAGTAGGCGTTGACGGCATCTCCAAGCCGATGAATCTCGGCAATCTGATGCGCATCGCCAACGCGTTCGGCGCAAGTTTCTTCTTCAATGTCGCGCCGCAATTGAAGCTGGGCGACGCCCGCAACGCCGACACCTCGGATACCCAGGGCACATTGCCGCTTTACACCTACAAATCGGCCGAGGAGTTCCGCCTGCCGGTCGGCTGCCGTCTCGTGGGTATCGAGATCACCGCGGATGCGATCGAGCTGCCGCGCTTTCGCCACCCCACGCGCGCGGCCTACGTCTTCGGCGCCGAGCGCCATTCGCTGTCGTCCGCCATGCTGTCGCGCTGCGAGTTCGTGGTGAGGATCCCGATGAAATTCTCGATCAATGTCGGCATGGCCGGCGCCATCGTGCTCTACGACCGGCTGATCAGCGCGGGAGGCTATGGCAGCCGGCCGGTCGCGGCGGGCGGCAAGGCGCCGGAGGTGCCGCCGGCACACGCCTGGGGCGCGCCGATCGTGCGCGACCGGCGCTAGCTGCCGCTGCGGCATAAGGCCGTCGCCGTGGGAATAACCCTTCTGCCGTCGCAGCACGTGACAGGGCGAAATGCGGCTGTATAGTCCGGCCCGCTCATGACACCCGCGCTCGACATTTCCCACCTCCGCAAGGTTTACAAGAGCGGCACGGTGGCCGTTCAGGACGTCACGCTCAGCGTGCAGCCCGGCGATTTCTTCGGTTTCCTGGGGCCTAACGGCGCCGGCAAGTCGACGACCATCCACTGCGTCACCGGCATCTCCAATCCGACGTCCGGCACGATCAAGATTTTCGGCATCGATGCGGTCAAGGACTACCGCGAGGCGCGCAAGCTGGTCGGCCTCAGCCCGCAGGAGTTCAACGTCGATCCCTTCGCCACGGCGCGCCAGATCGTGGACTGGATGGGCGGCTATTTCGGCATGCACAAGGCGCTGCGCAGAGAGCGGACCCAGATGCTGATCGAGCGGTTCGATCTGGTGCCTCACGCCAACAAGCCGTTCCGCGAGCTGTCCGGCGGGCTCAAGCGCCGCGTCGTGCTGGCGCGCGCCATGGTGCACGATCCGCAACTCCTGATCCTCGACGAGCCGACCGCGGGCGTCGATGTCGAGCTGCGCATGGATCTGTGGCGCTACCTGCAGGAGCTCAACCGCGACGGCAAGACCATCGTGCTGACCTCGCACTATCTCGAAGAGATCGAGCGGCTGTGCCGCACCATCGCCATCGTCGCGGCAGGGCGCATCGTGCGCAACGGCCCGAAGGAGGACTTCTTCACGGAGGCCGGCGGCCTCGAGCGCGCCTATCTCGCCGCCACCGGCCGCACCGCCGACCATATCGGAGCGGCCGCGCGATGACCGTGAACTGGATCGGCCTGTGGACGATGATTCGCCGCGAGCTTCAGCGGCTGGCGCGCGTGCCGATTCAAGCGGTGGTGGCGCCGCTGATTTCGGCGATGCTTTTCATCTTCATCTTCGGCTTCGTGGTCGGCGGCCGGATCAAGAATTTCGGGCATTTCTCCTATCTCGAATTCGTGCTGCCGGGCGTGGTGATGATGAACGTCATCAGCGCATCGTTCCTGCAATCCACCGCCCAGGTCTATTTTCAGCGGTTCCAGAGGAGCATCGAGGAAATCCTCGTTTCGCCGCTGTCCTATATCGAGATGATCGCGGGAACGGTCAGCGTCGTCATCCTTCGCTCGGTCCTGACCGCGCTCGGCATCTTGCTGATCGGCACCGCCTTCGGCGCAGTCCACATGTATTCGCTTGCGGAGTTTTTGTTCTGGACGGCGTCCGTCTCGATGATCTTCGGCTTTCTCGGCATCATCGTGGCGCTGTGGGCCAAGACC
>CAZMHP010000131.1:0-8161 GCA_964566095.1 uncultured Rhizobium sp.
AGCAGCCACTGTCATCGCCAATGCACTAAAGGGCCTGCCGGTACGGCAGTTCTCTCGCGACCACAGAGTCATAGTTGATTTCACTGCGTCGCTGTTGGGTCGAACTGAAGCCGCGGAAGTGCAATTGAACGAAATGGTCGATGGCTTTGCGAAGCACCTTTTGAAGCGCGCGCGACCAGACTTGGCGGATTTGGATGGCTACAAGATCGGCTGGAACAATGCCGTCGTTGTGGCCCTGGGAAATGCTCTTACCATGAGCCCAACAATGTGGGATTTGCACATTCGCATTCTGGCGGCGCGAAATGCGGTCGAATTTATTGTCAGCGATAATCCCGTCGTTCTGTTCAATCAGATGTTTGATCCCGTGGCGTCGTTGGCTACGCGCGGTCTCGCCAACGCAGGCTTGCAAGTCTATTTGCCGTTGTCATCGTCACATGCGCTCCTCTTCTACGACCCAAATATGTATCGGCCGATCAAAAGCAAGAACGGTGTTGTGCCTGTCTTCCCCATCGATACGCGGCAGCTAAACGCCCTCCAATACCTGAATGCCCGAAAGAACATCTATTGGTCGTCGGAAACTATGGACGCCGAAGTGCTGCGTCTTCACGAGGAGTTTCGTGGCCGGCGTGTCGATAAAGTCCACTCAATTCGATCAGCCATAGTTGAGGAAACAGAAGATCGAGTTAGGGAGTTGGTGTCGCTTGAACGCGCTATGGCGACATTTATTCCAGAGTTTCGGTTTCTGGCGAAGCAGAAGCACTATGGCGTCGTGCCCTCTGTACGGGCGCCGGAGTGGACGGAAATTGTTCGCGAGTTTGTGAGAGAGGTTGAAAATGGGCAGCGTTCTCTGGCCGACTTTCTAACCTTCGCGGAGTCCCACCCAATGGGACTGAGGGCGTTGGATGCTTTCGCACGCGACGACGGCCGCTAGCCCACACTTCAAAAGCCCCCACGCGATCAGTGGACGGCCGGCTAGGTTCATTCGGCCGCCGCACGGTCTAGTTGGTCTCCATAAGCCAGCACAATTTCTACCGCGTCGCCCTTCACAATCTCGTCCGAAAAAAGCTCCAGCTTTCGGACGGTGCAGGACATTACAACGGCCGGATCATCGCAGAATGGAAATGGCACAACGGACATCTTCTTTCCTAGGTGCTGACCGTCCCTCTCGACGCTAGGGATTGCAACTTGGAGCAATTCGTTTCCGTAGCCCAGGGTGAAGAAACAGTAGGGCATGACCGTCTCATCGGATAGTCGCGTGAGCAGGGCCACGCGCAGAACATCGCTAGGCCACGCTCCGCCCGCGAACGTGTGAAAGATGGGCGTCGGCGCCGCCATCTTTTGAACCGCGCTCGGCTTCATCCAATCCAGCAGTTGGCGAAAGTTCGGCAGTTCCTCTTCCGGCATGACGGAGAGGGCCATCTTGAAGAGGGCTCGGGCGACGCCCGCGGGCCGATGAGGGCCACGCTTCAGCGTGAACGTCAGTGTCTTCTCAGCGACATCATCGCGCCAGAAGCCCTCGGTCTCGTCCACGCTGATCTTTAGGCCGGTCGGATATTCGTCAACGCGCCAAGCGTTGCCCGGTCCCTGCTTTATCGAAGGTATGCCGCCCTTACCATTGATCCGCGCCATCGTCCGCACCGGCAAGGACCAGTTCCCGAAATCATTTTCGCAGCCCTGGCCGAACGCGCTGTTGCAGTCGTCGCATTCGTACAAGGTGAGAAGCCCCTTGTTCCCGATGCTCTCCGGAAGCGCATGGGCGTCCGTGCGAAAGGTCACGTCCGGCTTTGATCCGCCGCAGAACCGGCAGCGCCGGTCTTCCTTGTTGCCGAGCACTACTCGGTCGCCGGGGCGCAACATCCACGCGGCCACGGGACGGTAGTGGCGCTCATAGAAGGCGAGGCGTTCCTTCAACGTGTCCATGTCATTCTCCACTGCCCTTTTTCGCATGCACGCGCCCGCGAAGGCGATAGCTGAAGTTGGCACCCGAATTGGCACCGAACGCATTGGTATGGGCTATCATGCGAGGTGACGCCGCGCCTTGGCAGGACTCGAAATGCCGCGCAATCGCTGACTTGTTGGGTTAGGCCGGTATCGGGTGGGATGCTGGCGCGCGCATTAGCAAACCGCCGCCTTCAGCCTCTCGGCCACAGCTCCTTTAGGCCGCGCCGGCCGTCAGGCGCCCGCGAGGCCCGGTGGACATAGGCCAAGCCGGGCGGCCTTGTCGAGTGGTGCCGTTTTTGTCGATTTCCCGAGGCGCCGGGCGGGGTTGCCCCGCCGCCATCGGCCGCCCGCGTCCGTCAATGCATCAGCAGAACCGGCAGGGCGGCCTCTTCCAGAAGATGCGCCGTGGTGCCGCCCAGAATGGTCTCGACCAGCCGGCTATGGCCATAGGCGCCCATCACCAGCAGCGCCGCGCCGTCCGCCTGCGCCGCCGCCGACAGCGTCTTGCCCGCCGACGCGGCGGGCGCCACCGTGCGCGGCGTCGCCGTCACGCCGTGCAGCGCCAGATAGTCGGCCGCCGCGCCGGCGCCGATCCTGCCCGGCGCGATCGCGCCGACGCCGATCAGATCGACCGCCGTCGCGCGCTTGAGCAAAGGCACCGCGGCGGTGAGCGCGCGCGCCGCCGCCAGCTCGCCGTCCCAGCCGACCGCCATGCGCCCTTCGAGCCGCAGCGCCCCGCCCCGCGAGGCCAAAAGAACCGGCCGCGCCGAATTCATCAGCACACGGATAAATGCCGCGCGCCGCGCCGCATCGCCGCCCAAGAGGGCGAACACGACGATGTCGGCGAAACGCGCCTCAGCCTCCGCCGCATCGGCGAGCGTGCCCTCGGCGCTCCGTCCGCTCGCGGTCGGCGCGCCCGCCTTGCAGGCTTCGTCGCGCAGCGCCGCCCCGGCGCGCGCCGCTTCGTCTTCCAGAGCCGTCCGCGCCGCCCGCGCGTCGCCGCCGCCAAAAAGCGCGGTGACATGCGCGCCGAACGGCGCGGCCAGCGCAAAGCCGGCGCGCAGGGCCGCCCGGTCGTCGTCCGTCTCGCCGCCGAGCGGCACCAGGATATGGGTGATGGCCATCGCGCGATCTTCCCTCAATGCGCCAGCAGCACGGGCATCGAAGCCGCCGCCGCCAGCGTCTCGGTCGCGCCGCCGAGCAGCGCCTCGCTCAAATGATCGTGGCCATAGGCGCCCGCGACCAGCAGATCGGCGCCCTGCGCCCGCGCCTCGCCGATCAGCGCTTCCGCCGCGCCGCCGCGCGCGCAGTCGCGCCGCACCACGTCGAACGCGACGCCCTGGCGCGTCAGATAGTCTTCAAGCCCGCGCGTCGGCGCCGCCGCCTGGCCGCGCGGCGCGATGGCGATGATCGTCGCGCGCTCTCCCGCGCACAGCAGATCCATCGCGGCCTGCACCGCATTGGCCGCCGATGCGCCGCCGTCCCAGCCGATCGCGATGCGGCGGAACGCGCCTTCGGGCTTGCCATGCGCCACCAGAAGCGGGCGGCGCACGTCGCGCAGCACGTCCAGGAACGCGGTGTTGAAGGCGGGATGATTGTCCCATCCTATCGGCCCCAGCACCACCAGATCGCTCAGCGCGGCGCGGTTGCCGATCGTCACGGCGACGTCGCCCCAGTCCTGTACGAAGGAACAGCTCGCGCCTTCGCCGAAGCGCGGCGCCGCCACGTTCGCGACGTCGAGGCTTTCGCACAGCGCGATCATCGTGCCGCGCGATCGGTCCGCGGCCGCGTTCGCCGCGCGCGTCTGGCCGTCCATGATGGCTTCGATGGTTTCCGCCGCCAGCGGCACGCCGACCAGCGGCACCGCAAGCGCGGGGTCTTCGTGCACCGACAGCAGCGCGACATGCGCGCCGAAGGGCTTGGCGGCGGCAAAGGCGGTGGCGATCGCGGCCGCGTCGCTCGCATGACCGCAGACCGGCACCAGGATTTTCGCGATGGGCATGGCGTGTCTCTCCGCCGCCATCATCGCCGCCCGCGCCGCCCCCGTGATTGACCGAGGTCAGCAAACCCGCGTGTTTACGCCCGTCCGCGTCACAGCGTCAGCGTCGCGCGCAGCAGGTGCGGGTCCTGCGGCGAAGGCCCCACCGTGCAGCCCTGTTCGCGGCACAGCGTCAGCATCGCCTTGTTCTCCGGCAGCACGTCGCCCCACAGCTCCGCGATGCCGCGTCCGCGCGCATAGTCGGCGAGGCGGCGCATCATATAAGTGCCCACGCCATGGCCTTTGAGGTCGCTGCGCACCAGCACGGCGAATTCGGCGCGCTGGTTGTCGGGATCGGCGGCAAGGCGCGCCACGCCGGCCACGTCGCCCTTTGCGTCGCACAGCACGAACGCCATTTCGCGGTCGTAGTCGATCTGCGTCAGCCGCGCCAGCAGCGCCGCCGGCAGCTCCTTCAGCGACGTCAGAAAGCGCATGCGCACGTCTTGCGCATCCAGCCGCGCGAAGAAGCGCTCGAAGGCCGGCGCGTCCTCGGGCTTGACCGGCCGCACCAGGAATTCGCCGGCATCGGCGATGGTCTCGCGCCGCACAAGATCCTGCGGATAGGGCCGGATCGCCATGCGGTCGCCGGCCGGCCGCGCGATCTTCACCCGCGCGTCCAGCGCGATCACGCCGGTCTCGTCGGCGAGCAGCGGATTGATGTCGAGTTCGCTGATCTCCGGGCAGTCGCAGACGAGCTGCGAAAGCTTGACCAGGGTCAGCGCCACGTCGTCCAGCGCCGCCGCCGGGCGGTCGCGATAACCCTTGAGCTGACGATAGACGGCGGTGCGCGCCATCATCTCGCGCGCCAGCTTCAGGTTCAGCGGCGGCAGGCCCAGCGTCTTGTCGGCGATCACTTCCACCGCCGTGCCGCCATGGCCGAACAGGAGGAACGGCCCGAAGGTCGCATCGACCGCCATGCCCAGGATCAGCTCATGCGCCAGCGGCTTTTCGATCATCTGCTGCACCAGCAGGCCCTCGATCCGCGCCTTGGGCGCGTGGGCCGCGACGCGCGCCAGCATTTGCGCCGCCGCCGCGCGCGCCGCCTCGGCGCCGCCGACGTTCAGCACCACCCCGCCGACGTCGGATTTGTGCGTGATGTCGGGCGAGAAGATCTTCAGCGCCACCGGCCCGCCGATCTGCGCCGCCGCCTTCGCCGCCGCGGCCGGATCGGCCGCCAGCACGGTCTTCACGATCGGAATGCGATAGGCTTCGAGCAGCGCCTGCACTTCGAGCGCCCCCAGCCAGCCGTCCGGCGCCTTCGCCAGCACGTCCTTGGCGCGGGCGCGATCGGGCTCCGCGCCGTCGGGAATCGCGGGCGGCACTTCCATCAAGGTCGCCTGGCCCTGGGCATAGCGCACCAGATGCATGAAGCCGCGCGTCGCCTTCTCGGGCGTGTCGTAGCTTGGGATCTTCGCTTTCGCGAACGCCTCGCGCGCGGCCTGCGCCGAACCGGCGCCCAGCCAGTTGGTGAGCAGCGGCGTGCCGATATTCGCCGCCGCCACGGCGCCGGCCGCGTCGCTGCCCGACGCCACGGCGGTCGGGCAGTTCAGCACCAGGATCGCGTCCTGTTCGCCCGCCGCACCCAGGATCGCCAGCGTGTCGGCATAGCGCTTGGCGCCGGCGTCGCCGATGATGTCGACGGGATTGCCGTGGCTCCAGGTCGGCGGCAGCACGGCGTTCAGCTTTTCGATCGTCGCCTTCGACAGGCTCGCCAGCGTGCCGCCCTGGGCCACCAGCGAGTCGGTGGCGAGCACGCCGACGCCGCCGCCATTGGTCACGATGGTGAGCCGACCGCCCTGGATGTCGGGCCTGAACGACAGCGTCTCGACCGCGTCGAACACCTCGTCGAGATCGTTCACGCGCAGGATGCCGGCGCGTTCGAAGGCGGCGTCGTACACCGCGTCCATGCCGGCCAGCGCGCCGGTGTGCGAACTGGCGGCCTTCGCGGCGGCGCTGGAGCGTCCCGCCTTGATCGCGATCACGGGTTTCAGGCGCGCCGCGGCGCGCGCCGCCGACAGGAACTTGCGCGCCTGCGTCACCGCCTCGATATAAAGCAGGATCGCGCCGGTCGCCGGATCGGTCGCCAGATAGTCGAGCATGTCGCCGAAATCGACATCGCTCATGTCGCCCAGCGACACCAGATGCGAAAAGCCGATGCCGCGCCCGTTCGCCCAGTCGAGCACGGTGGTGACCATCGCGCCCGACTGCGCCACGAAGGCGACATTGCCGCGTCCCGGCATCGCCTGCGCGAAGGAGGCGTTGACGCCGAACGGCGTCGACACGACGCCCAGGCAGTTGGGACCGATGATGCGCATCAGATGCGGCTTGGCGGCGTCCAGCATCGCCTGTTCGAGCGCCACGCCGCGCGCGCTGCCGCCTTCCTTGAAGCCGGCGGTGATCACGATCGCGGCCTTGGTGCCGCGCGCGCCCAATTCGGCGATCAATCCGGGCACGGTGTCGGGCGGGGTGCAGATCACCGCCAGCTCCGGCGTCAGCGGCAGCGACGCGACATCTTTATAGGCGAGCGCGCCGGCGACCGAGGCGTGATGCGGATTGACCGGCAGGATCGGCCCGTCGAAGCCGCTTTGGCGCAGATTGTCCGCCGTCACCGCGCCCACCGAATGCGGCCGGTTGCTGGCGCCGATCAGCGCGATGCTCTTGGGCTTGAAGATGAAATCCAGGTTTCGGACGGTCATGCGCTGCTCCGATCCAACCAGCCCTGTCATCCCGGGAGAGCGCTGCGCCAGCAGCGCGAAACCCGGGACCCATCAAGCCGCTTCGCGATGGGTCCCGGCTCGGCGCGATGCTATCGCATCGCTGGGCCGGGATGACAATCAATTGGAGTAATGAATGTCCACTTGCTTGCTCGCCTTCAAGCCGCCCCGAAATGCTTGGCGAAGGTTTTGCGAACCTTGTCCATGTCGGACGTCACCGAATCGGCGCGGATGCCCGGCGTCACGCCGCCGAAATGCGCGTGATCGACCACCTCCAGCCCGCACACGCTCGCGAAATGGCTGTCGAACAGCGTGCGCATCGCGCCCCAGGCGCCGGACTGGATGACCCATTCGGTCGGCGCGCCCGAGGATGTGAAGCTGATGAACTTGCGGCCCTTGAGCAGCGGCACATTGCCCGTGCTCTCCCGGGCATAGGCGAAGCCCAGCCCGAACACCCGTTCGAGATAACCCTTCAGCATCGCCGGCGGCGAATTGAGCCAGATCGGATAGAAGAACGCGAACACGTCGACATCGGCGAGCGTCGCACGCTCGGCCACCACATCGGCACCCGGCGCGAAGCCCGCCGCCCAGGGGATCTCGCTCGCCTTCAACACCGGATCGAACCCCATCGCATAGAGGTCGCGTGCAACCACGGCCGCGCCGCCGGCCGCCGCGGCCTCGCCATAGGCACGGGCCAGCGACGCCGTGTAACTGTGCGCATTGGGATGGGCGATGACGACCGCGTGTTTCACGTCTGCGATCTCCGCTTCGCGCCGTCCGCGTCCTCAAATCCCTGCTCGCGCAACCGCGCCGCGATGGTGAGGTAGGTCTGTCGCAGCTTCAGCAACTCGCCCCGCACCATCGGGTCCTTCGCCGCGTTGGCGAGCCGGACGCATTCGCGGGCCCGTTCTTCATAGCCTTCGACGCTGTAGGGCATGGTTCTGTTCCCCACGAACCGGACGCAAGCCTATTCCTCGGGCTCGGTGGAACGGCGCAGCGCCGCGGCGTTGCGCACGGTGATGGTGTGGCGGTCGGGAATCGCGATGATGCCGTAGCTCTTCAGCTTGGTCAGCATGCGGCAGACGGTCTCGATGGTGAGGCCCAGATAATCGGCGATATCCTGCCGCGTCATCGGCACGTCGATCCGCGCGCCGTCCCGATCTTTGTTGCGCTCCATGAGTTGCACCAAAAAACCCGCGACGCGCTCCAACGCGCTTTGCCGGCCCAGGATGACGAGATGGTTCTGCGCCGCCCACAGGTCGTGGCGCAGTTTGTCGAACAGTTCGGTGCGCACGTCGCGGTTCTCGTCGCCCAGCCGCTCCAGCCGTCCGCGGGCATAGGCGACGACCGTCACGTCGTTCAGCGCTTCCGCCGTCATGGCGTGTTCGTCGAGCCAGTTGATGCCGATGAAGTCGCCGGGCAGCGCGAATTCGGCGATCTGGCGGCGGCCGTCCGACATCATCTTGGA
>CAZMHP010000132.1:0-8141 GCA_964566095.1 uncultured Rhizobium sp.
GTGCGCCCGCCGACGCGGGCGCGATGGATGGGCGCCTCAAGGGCGCCCATGACGGCATGGGATAAGCTCCAATTGCGTACGGACCCTACGGCAGCGCGCCGATCGCTTCCAGATGCCTGCAGAGCCGCACCGCGTCGGCCCGCGAACGGCCCGCATCGGTCGAGACGCTTCGCTCCACGCAGGCGCGCACTTTGGGGTCGAGCCGGTCGGCCAGCGCCGAGACCATGCTGTAACCCGCCATGGCGAGCAGCGCCGCGACGATCGCGAGACTCACATAAATTTCCAGGCGAGCCAGCGTGCCCTTGCGCATATGGTGTCGATCCGGTCCCCGCGCCCTCTGTAACACAGCCGGTCTGCGCCGTCCGGTTTTCGACGCGACGCCGGGAACCAACCGCCGCGTCGCGCGTATCGCCGCGCCGGACATGACGCGGCGTGCATGACCGCCCGATTCACGATGGCACCAACTCGCCGTCCGGTCGTTTTTCCTCGGGCGCTCGAAGCGCTCGAGGTCGCAACCAAGAGGAACCCAATCATGCGCATCACAAAAAGCTTGGCCTGCGTGCTGCTCTGCGGCGGTACCGTTCTTGCCACGCCCGCCTTCGCCGGCCTGCTCGGCGGCTCCGTCGGCGGAAGCGTGGGCGGTGTGGTCGGCGGTCCGTCCATGGGCGGCATCGGCGGCATGGCCGGCGGCAATTTGAGCGGGCCGATATCCGGTTCGGCGGCCGGCCATACGACCGTCACGCCGTCCGGCGCGGGCGCCGGCACCCAGGTGACCACGCCGGCCGCGAGCGGTTCGGTCAACGGCAGCGCCTCGACCGATGCAATCGGCACGGCGACCGCCGCCACCGGCAATGCCGCGACCACGGCGACCGGCGCGGCGACCAACGCCGAAAGCCGCGCGGTCTCGCGCACCCGCACCGTGGCCCATCGCGCGCGCGCGGCCGGCCACACGGCCGTGAACGGCGCCACCGGCGCGCTGGACAATGCGACGGCCGGCCCTTCGGCGGGCGCCGCCACCAACGCCTCTTTCGGCGCGGCAGGCAATGCGGCGTCGGTCTCGGGCGGCGGCACGGCCAGCACGCATCCGTAAAAGCGGCGGACAATCGCCTCTCGCGCGGCGTCGGCCGGAGCGAAAGCTCTCGCGGCGCCGCGCTATTTCGCCAGGCGGCCGTCCTTGTGCGCCTGCGCGTTCCAGGCGAAGAGGATGTCGGGATCCGCCCGCAGGAGTTTTCCGTCCTTGTGCGGATAATCGAAGCTCGCCAGCAGATCGCGGATCAGCGCCAGCCGCGCGACCTTCTTGACGTCGCTGCGCACGACGCGCCAGGGCCCGTCGCCATGGCTGGTGCGCGCCAGCATCGCGTCGCGCGCCTTGGAATAGGCGTGCCATTTTTGCGTCGCCGCCGCGTCGATCGGCGAGCTCTTCCAGCGCTTCAGGGGATCCTTGGCGCGCTCGGCCAGCCGCTCCTTCTGCTCCTTCTTGGAGATGTCGAGATAGTATTTGCGCAAGGCGATGCCGTCGCGCGCCAGCATCCGCTCGAACGGCACGACCGCCGTCAGGAATTGCTCCACCTGATCCTCGCTGGCGAAGCCCATGACGCGTTCCACGCCGGCGCGGTTGTACCAGGAGCGGTTGAAGATCACGAACTCGTCGGCGCTGGGCAGGAAGGGCACGAAGCGCTGGAAGTACCACTGGGTCTCCTCGCGGTCCGACGGCTTGTTCGGCGCGTGGACGCGCGTGTCGCGCGGGCTCATATGCTCAGTCAGCCGCTTGATCGTGCCGTCCTTGCCGGCACCGTCGCGGCCCTCGAGGATGACCAGGACACGCGCGTTCTCCTTCAATAGGTGGCGCTGAAGCTTGACGAGCTCGATCTGCAGCGCGCGCAACCGCTTCAGATAATGCCTGTCGCCGTCATCGTCGTCGTGTTTGGCCATGAGCGTCTCCCGTCCGGCGATTAGAGAAGCGCTGTCGGCCAAGCGCAAGTCACAGCCGCCGGATCGCGCCCACCGCGCCGTCCGCGCCGCGCTCCGCCGCGATGCCGAAGACGCCGGCCAGCGCCGCGTCCGACAGCGCCTCGCGCGGCGCGCCCTGTCCCAGCGCGCGTCCTTCCTTGAGCACCACGATCTCGTCGCAGTGCCGCGAGGCGAGCGACAGATCGTGCAGCGTCACCGCCACTGCGGTGCCGCGCGCCGCCTCCTGGCGCAGGAGGTCCATCAATCGCAATTGATGCGCGGGGTCGAGGAACGCCGCCGGCTCGTCGGCCAGCAGGATCGGCGCTTCGGTTGCCAGCGCGCGGGCGAACAGCACGCGGGCGCGCTCGCCGGCCGACAATTCGTCCATCCGCCGCGTCGCGAACGCCGATGCATCGCAGCGCGCCAGCGCGGTCTCGACGGCGCGCGCATCGGCGCCGCCGAGCGCCGCGAACGGGGCGCGGTGCGGCAGCCGTCCCAGCGTCACCAACTCGCGCGCCTGAAGCGGCCAATGCGCGGCCGCGCCTTGCGGCAGATAGGCCAGCGTGCGCGAAAGCGCGCCGCGCGACCATTCGCCGAGCGGGCGGTCCAGGATCGTCACCGCGCCGCCACTGGGCGCCAGAAGTCCCAGCGCCACGCGCAGCAGCGTCGTCTTGCCCGCGCCATTGGGCCCGACGATGCCGGTGACCGCGCCCGTGGCGAGGCGCGCATCGACGCCGTCCAGGACACACCGCGCGCCATAGCCGGCCGCGACACGATCGAAGCTGACCGCCGCGCTCACGCTTCGCTCCGTAGACGGACGATCAGCCAGAGGAAGAACGGCGCGCCCAGCATCGCCGTCACCACCCCCAGCAGAAGCTGGCCGTCCGGCGCCACCAGGCGTATTGCGACGTCCGCGACGCTGACCAGCACCGCGCCGCCCAGTGCCGAGGGCAGGATCAGCCGCGACGGCTCGTAGCCGTAAAATCGCCGCAGGACATGCGGCACCACCATGCCGACGAAGCTGACGGCGCCTGCGGCGGCCGTCGCCGCGCCGGTCGCCAGCGCCACGCCGACCACCACGCGCCCGCGCACCGAGGCGACGTCGATGCCCAGGCTGCGCGCCGCTTCCTCGCCCAGCGTCAGCGCGTCCAGCCCGCGCGACGCGGTCAGCAGAAGCGCGATGCCCAGCGCCGTGAACGGCGCGGCGAAGGCAAGATCGCCCAGCGTGCGGTCCTTCAGCGATCCCATCATCCACAGCACCATGTCGCTCATCGCGTAGGGATTCTGCGCGAAGGACAGCGCCAGCGCGGTCAGCGCCGTCGCCAGGCTCGCGATCGCCACGCCCGCCAGCACCAGCGCCATCGCGCCCGCGCCGGCACGCGACAAAAGATAGAGCAGCCCCGCCGACGCCAGCGCGCCGGCGATGGCGAAGGCCGGCAGCGCCAGCACGCTTGCCGCCGTCAGGCCGAAATAGATCGCGATCACCGCGCCCAATCCGGCGGACGAGGTCACGCCGGTGACGCCCGGCTCGGCCAGCGGATTGCGGAAGAGGCCTTGCAGCGCCGCCCCGCTCGCGCCCAGCGCCGCGCCCACCACCAAGGCGAGGCCGGCGCGCGGCAGGCGGATCTCGCGCGCGATCACGCCCGCGGCGCCCTCGCCCGTCATCAGTCCGTGCAGCAGCGCGCCGGGCGCGATGTTCGCCGGCCCCAAGAGGAACGACAGCGCGAACGCGATCGCCAGCGCGATCCACAGCACCGCGCTCGCGCCCCGCGCCCTGCCGCGCGCCGCGCCGGTGAACCCCATACTGGCCGATACCGATCCGTCCATGGCCACTCCTAAGAGTCGCCTCCTGCGGAACAACCGCATGCCGCGCGCCAACCCCGGCGCTCGGCGGACGACACGCGCGGCAGGTCTCCTGGCTCGCGGCCGCGTCATCCGCCTTCCCGGTTGCCCAGTGGCATGTGGATGATCGCTCTCGCCGCTCACAGTTGCGGGGGCAGCCGCGGCTTGCACCGCGTTCCCTTGTCCGTCGCGTTCGATTGGGTTTTAGAGCGAGATGGCCGCGAAGGAAAGCGCCGCTTCCTCATGCTTCGGCAGGCTCGGCATGAGGAGGTGGAATATATCCTCATCCTGAGCCTGAAGGATGAGAGACGCGATTCAGGGTCGAGCGGCCTTGGCCTCATTGCCCTCGCCCGATCGCGCAAGCAGCCGCGCCTTGCGGCCCATCTGCGCGAAGCGCACCGCGGCCTGCGCCGACCATGGCCCGGCGCACAGAAGCGGCACCAGCGGATCCCACGCCGTCGCCGTGCGCCCGTCCAGCGCCGCGAGCGCGGGATGGTGCAGCACCTGATCGGCGCGCGACTGCGGCGCCTGCCGCTGGCCGCTGAAGATCAGAAGCTCCGGCGCCGCGGCGACCACCGCTTCGACCGGAATGCGGCCGCTGCGCGTCAGGCTGTAGCCGGGCGCCGCGTCGGAAAGGCCCGCCAGCGCCATCAACTCCTCCGTCACCGGACCCGTCGTCGCATAGCCGTTCGGCTCATAAATCAGTGTACGGACGGATGGCCGCGCGGCCAGGGCGCGCGCCCGCGCGAGCGTCGCATCCATCTGCCGCAACATCGCCTGCGCGGCGTCGCGCGCGCCGAGCGCCGCGCCCAGCCTGCGCGTCGTGCGCCGCACGCCGTCCAGCGAGGTGTCGTAGGGCACTTCCAGCACCGGCACGCCCAGCGCCCTAAGATTGGCGGAGAGCTTGGCGAAGGTGCCGGCGAAGGTCACGACGAGGTCGGGCCTCAGCGCCAGCACCGTCTCGGTCGAGGGCCGGATCTGCGCGATGCCGGCCACCTTGTCCGCGATGGTCGAGACCACCGGATGGCGATCGCCCGCCTCGAACGACAGCGCCGCGATATGGTCGCGCGGCACCAGGCGGAAGACATATTCGTCGGCGCACAGATTGGTCGACACCACGCGCTGCGGCGCGGCCGCGGCCGCGGCGCAGCACAGCGCGCAAGCGACAATCCAAATCGACGATCTTCGCATCGTGCGCGCGGTGGAATCCTAATTCGGCGCGCGCTTGGGTCCGAGCGAGAGCGACGCCAGCACCGGCTTGCGCGCGACCGGCATCGCCTCCATCGCGGGCGAAGGCGCGGCCGCGATGGGCGGCTTGGGCGCGCTCACCCGCATCGGCGAGGATGCTTGCGAACTCGGCTGCGGCACGGGCCCGGCCGCGAGGGGGGCCGATCGCGACGGCGGCTGTTCCCCGGCGCGGGGCACGATGTCGCCGTGCAGATGTCCGCCGCGCTCGATCTCGATCAGCCCATAGCTGATGCTGCCGGTGACGCGGCCCGTGGCGCGCAGGGCGAGCACGCCGGTGACGATCAGCGAGCCTTCGATGCGGCCCTCGACCACCGCTTCTTCGACCGTGCCGGTGCCCTTGAACACGCCGGTCGGCGCGATGAACATCCGCCGCGCCACGACCGATCCGTCGAAATCGCCTTCGATGCGGAACACGTCGCAGCCCGAAACCTCGGCCTTCAGCTTCACGCCCTTGCCCGCGAAGAACTGGGCGCGGCCCGTTTCGTCGCCGCGCTCGATCGGCTCGCTCGCCGCGCCGCGCGGCGGTTCGGACGCAGCGAATTTGGTGGGCGGGGGCGGCGCGGACGCGATGGCCATGGGCTCGGGCGCCGCAGCCGGCTCCGGCGTGAAGGCGACCGGCTCGGGCGCGACGGCGGCCGGCTCCGGCGCGGGCGGCTCCGGCTCGGCCGGTGTGTGCACGTCTTCGGCGTGTTGCCCGGGCTCGATCATGTCGGGCGTGAGCACCAGGTCTTCTTCCGCCGGCGTCGGCGGCAGCGCCGACGCGGCGTGCTGGCTCGGCCATGTTGCGGCGCGCCATTCATGCTGTTCCAGTCCGGTCATCGGCTTTCCCCCATCATGTCCGTTCGTCGCCCCGTTCGACGGCGGCGACGCGCTGATCTTCTTCCCCCAAATTGCCAAATCCCCCTCCCTAGCGCCCGCGAGATACGGGTCCTCATGGCCACGTTCAATGAGAGCGAATACGGTTAAGCTTACACAGGCGCCCCGCCTCCGCCCAGAGCGTCCGCGCCAAAAAAAGAACCCCTCTTGGGGGTAATCCTCAGCTTGAATTTGACGCGATTGCCGGGTTTTGGGCCGGGGGGATGAGGGTCCAAACGGGACATCGCGTCGGTCCATGGCAAACAAGGCGGCGCTTGGCTTTCGATGGAACATCCTGCATGGACGCAGCGACCCGCCGAGGAAGCGCGGACGTAACAGGAAGATCGCGGCCAGGGCGCGCGATGGGCTGGCGTGATGGGCATCAAAAACTATTTGATCGAAGGCGTTTCGGGGACCGGCAAGACCGCGGTGGCGGAAGAACTGCAGCGGCGCGGTCACCATGTCATCCATGGCGACCGGGAGTTGTCCTATCGCGGCAACCCCGAGACCGGTGAACCACTTGATGGGCTTGCCCCAGAGGGCATGACCGACCGTGTCGCATGGGCGCACAAGCACTGGATTTGGAATGTGGACAAAGTCACATCCCTGGTCGCCGATCGACGTTGCGCAAACTCCTTCTTCTGCGGCGGCTCAAGAAATTCTCACCGCTTCCTTGATTTGTTCGACGAGGTTTTCGTTCTCGACGTCGATCTCGACACCTTGAACCGGCGGCTTGCCGGCAGACCGCAAGGCGAGTTCGGCGGAAAGCCGCGCGAACGGGAGCTGATCGCGCGATTGCACGCAACGAAAGAAGACATCCCGAAGGGCGGTGTCGCAATCGACGCCACCGCGCCGATTGAACGCGTCGTGGATGAGATTTTGCAAAAGTGCCGCTAGGTCGCGGACATCGGCGCTAGTGATAGGGATTCTCCGGCCCGACGAACCCCGGAGGTTCCTTGGTCATCGTGCCGGACTGATCGGTCTGCTTGCCGGAGGCGGTATAGAGGGTGTGCACCTTGAAGGTCAGGTGCGTGGCGTCGGTCAGGGTGAGCGTGACCGTGCGGACCGACGGGACCTTGTCGGTGAAGACCGCGAACACCGTGCCCAGTTGCGGCAGGTGCGCGGGCCCCTCGCCGAGCGGGCAGAACGGCACGGCGCCGCAATAGCCGAACGCCTGCATGCCGATGCCGCCCGCGTAGGTCGTCACCACGACATGCGAGAGCGGACCGATCGTCGGATCCAGATTCCACCAATAGCCCGCGAGACCCGCGCCGGGCCCGGCCGATGCCGGACCGATCGCCGCCGCCAAGAGCCCCGCCGCCAACCAGCCACGCCGCATGCTTCCCTCCACCTTGGGACCGGCGGTAGCCTATACGGGGCCGATGCCGTATGAAACGGCGCCCGCCATTCGAGGATTCCATGCCTGTCTATCGCGCACCGCTCGACGATTATCGCTTCATCCTCAACGAGTTCCTGCAGATCGACACGCTGCGTGACCTTCCCGGCTTCGCCGACCTGTCGCCCGACCTGGTGGAGGACATCCTCACCAACGCGGCGAAGTTCTGTGAGGAAGTGCTGCAGCCGATCAACCAGTCCGGCGACGAGGAAGGCGCCCATTTCGAGAACGGCGTGGTGCGCACGCCCAAGGGCTTCAAGGAGGCCTACAAGGCCTATAGCGAGGCCGGCTGGGGCGCCCTGCTCGCGCCGGTCGAATATGGCGGCGCCGGCATGCCGATCACCATCGCGATGGCGGTGGCCGAGATGGCGATGAGCGCCAATCAGTCCTTCGCGATGTATCCGGGCCTGACCGGCGCGGCCTATGGCGCGCTCCTGGGCACCGGCGAGCCCTGGATGAAGGAGCAGGTCGCCAAGCGCATGATCAGCGGCGAATGGTGCGGCACGATGTGCCTGACCGAGCCCAATTGCGGCACCGATCTGCGCCTGATGAAAACCCGCGCGGTGGAGCAGCCCGACGGCACCTACAAGCTGACCGGCACCAAGATCTTCATCTCCGGCGGCGACCACGACCTGACCGACAACATCATCCACATGGTGATCGCCAAGATCCCGGACGCGGACGGCCAGATCCACGACGACCTCTCCACCGTGAACTTCTTCATGGTGCCCAAATTCCTCGTCTGCGAGGACGGCAAGATGGGCGCGCGCAACGGCGTCACCACCGGCGGCATCGAGAAGAAGATGGGCATCAAGGCGCAGGCGACCTGCGTGCTCAATTTCGACGAGGC
>CAZMHP010000133.1:0-8127 GCA_964566095.1 uncultured Rhizobium sp.
GCCCCATGAAGAAGCTCTTCATCAAGACCTATGGCTGCCAGATGAACGTCTACGACTCCGCCCGGATGGCGGAGCTGTTGGCGCCGATCGGCTACGGCCCGGCGGAGACGCCGGAGGACGCCGACATGGTGATCCTCAACACCTGCCATATCCGCGAGCGGGCGGCGGAGAAGGTCTATTCCGAACTGGGGCGGCTGAAGCGGATCAAGGACGCGCGCGGGCTTACCATCGCCGTCGCCGGCTGCGTGGCGCAGGCCGAAGGCGAGGAGATCATCGCGCGCGCGCCGCAGGTCGACATGGTGGTCGGGCCGCAATCCTATCACCGCCTGCCTGAGATGATCGCCAAGATCGCCCGCGCCGGCGGCCATGCGCTGGAGACGGATTTTCCGGCGCTCGAGAAGTTCGACGTGCTGCCGAAGGACGTCGCGGTCAGCGGCGTCACCGCCTTCCTCACCGTGCAGGAAGGTTGCGACAAGTTCTGCACTTTCTGCGTCGTGCCCTACACGCGCGGTTCCGAATATTCGCGGCCCGTCGCCCAGATCGAGGATGAGGCGCGCCGGCTCGCGGACAAGGGCGTGCGCGAGATCACGCTGCTCGGCCAGAACGTCAACGCCTATGCCGGAGAAGGGCCGGATGGCGCGGCGTGGTCGCTGGCGCGGCTCATGCATCGGCTGTCGCGCATCGAAGGCCTGGCACGGTTGCGCTACACCACCAGCCATCCGCGCGACATGGCCGGCGATCTCATCGCCGCCCATGGCGAGATCGAGGCGCTGATGCCTTACCTTCACCTGCCGGTGCAGTCCGGATCGGACAGGGTCCTGGACGCGATGAACCGCCAGCACACGGCCGACGACTATCGCCGCCTTGTCGAGCGTATTCGCGCCGCGCGCGCCGACATCGCGCTGACGTCCGATTTCATCGTCGGCTTTCCGGGCGAGAGCGATGCGGATTTCGAGGCGACGCTCCAGTTGGTGCGCGATATCGGCTATGCCGGCGCGTTCTCGTTCAAATACAGCGCGCGTCCCGGAACGCCGGCGGCCGCCGCGCGCAAGCAGGTGAGCGAAACGGTGAAGGATGAAAGGCTGCAGGCGCTGAACGCGCTGCTCTTCGAACAACAGCACGCGTTCAAGCGGGCCTGCAACGGCCGTGTGCTCGACGTGCTGTTCGAAAAGCCGGGGCGCAAATCGGGCCAAGCAGTCGGCCGCAGCCCCTATCTTCAGGGCGTGCACGTCGAAGGCGCGGCGAGGAACATCGGCGAAATCCACCGCGTACGCATCGTGGCCGTTCATCCCAACAGCCTGGAAGGCGCGCTGCTGCGCGAAACGGTGCTGGCGCATTGAGTGCGGCGAAAACCAAACGCGCGCCCAAGGAACAGGCGACGCTCGAATTCGCGGACAACGCGCTGCTGTCGGCGCTGGCCGGCGGGCATGAGCGCAACTTCGTGCGGCTGGAGCAGAAGCTCGGCGTGCGCATCGCGACGCGCGGCAATCTCGTTGCCGTCGAGGGCGACGCCGACATGCGCGAGCGTGCCGCCCATGTGCTGCGCGCCCTCTACGCCAGGCTCGAAGCCGGTGACGGCTGCGCGCTGTCCGATGTCGATGCCGAAATCCGCTTCGCCGCGGAAGGCTCGGCGAACACGGTCGGCGCCACCTTCGGCTCGCCCGCCATCCGCACCGCCTCGGGCAAGGTCACGCGCGCCCGCACCCCGGCGCAGGCTGCGTATCTCGATCTGATGCGCACCCATCCCCTGGTGTTCGGCGTCGGCCCCGCAGGCACCGGCAAGACCTATCTCGCCGCCGCCTTCGGCGCGCATCTGCTGCACGAGCGCCAGGTCGACCGGCTGATCCTGTCGCGTCCGGCCTTGGAGGCCGGCGAAAGACTCGGTTTCCTGCCGGGCGATCTGAAAGAGAAGATCGATCCTTATCTGCGCCCGCTCTATGACGCCTTGTTCGACGTCCTGGGCGAACGCACGACGAAGCTGATGGAGATGGGCACGATCGAGGTGGCGCCGCTTGCCTTCATGCGCGGCCGCACCCTGACGCGCGCCTTCGTCATCCTGGACGAGGCGCAGAACGTCACGCCGTCGCAGATGAAGATGTTCCTGACCCGGCTGGGCGAGGAATCGCGCATGGTCGTGACCGGCGATCCGTCGCAGAGCGACCTGCCGGGCGGCCAGGCGCACGGCCTGAACGAGGCGCTGCGAATCCTGTCGGGCATCGAAGGCGCGGCGGTGGCGCATTTCACCGAGAAGGACGTGGTGCGGCACGCTCTCGTCACCCGCATCGTCGCCGCCTATAATGCCGCCGAGGCGCAGAAGCACGGCCCGTGAATTCTCCCGTCCACCTCGAATTCGCCGATTCGCGCTGGCGCAAACTGCGCGGACTTGTCCCGCGCCTGACGCTCGCCGCCGAGCGGACGCTGCGCAAGGCCAAGGTGCCGCGCAAGGCGGCGCTGACGATCCTGCTTGCCGGCGACGAGACGCTGCGCGAGCTCAATCGCGACTTTCGCGGGCTCGACAAGCCGACCAACGTTTTGTCCTTTCCCGCCGCGATCAACGATCCGGGCTATCTCGGCGACATCGCCATCGCCTATGGCGTGACCGCGTCCGAAGCCAAGGCGGCGGGCAAGCGCGTCGCCGACCACGCGACCCATCTCGTGGTCCATGGCGTTCTGCACCTGCTGGGCCACGATCACATGCGTGAGCGCGACGCGCACGCCATGGAGGCGCTGGAAGTGGCGATCCTCGCCGGGCTGGGCATCGCCAATCCCTACCGCGCCGAGGCGGCGTGATGAGCGACGCGGCGACGGAGGGCGACGGACGGCCGGGCTCGCTCCTGCGCAAGCTCGCGACCTTCTTCCGCGGCGAGGCCACGCCCGAATCGCAGATGCGCGAAAGCATCGAGGAGGCGATCGAGGAAGCGATCGAGGAGAGCGATCGCCACGCGGAAATCTCCGCGCCTGAGCAGAAGATGCTCGCCAACCTGCTCAAATTCGGCGGGCTGCGCGTCAGCGACGTGATGATCCCGCGCGCCGACATCGCCGCGGTGGCGGAAGACGCCTCGCTGCCCGATCTGTTCGCGCTGTTTCGCGACGTGCAGCACTCGCGCCTGCCGGTCTATCGCGAGACGCTGGACGAACCCGTTGGCCTCGTCCACATCAAGGACGTGCTGGGCTACCTCGAAGTGCAGCCCGACGGCAGCTTCCGCTGGAAGGGCGGCTCGATCGCGCAGCTCAAGCGCGAGCTGCTGTTCGTTCCGCCGTCGATGCCGCTCATCGACCTTCTGCTCAAGATGCAGACCGCGCATACCCATCTGGCTTTGGTGATCGACGAATATGGCGGCACCGACGGGCTGGTTTCCATCGAGGACATCATCGAGGAGATCGTCGGCGACATCGCCGACGAGCATGACGAAGCGGCGCTCGCGGTGCAGAAGCTCGACGACGGCGGCTATGTCGCCGATGCGCGCGTCGACCTGGAGGACTTTCGCAGCCAGACCGGCATCGCGCTTATGCCCGAGGATGGGGAGCAGCAGATCGATACGCTCGGCGGCCTCGTCGTATCGCTGCTCGGCCGCGTGCCGCAGCGCGGCGAGATCGTCAGCGACCCCAATGGTTACGAATTCGAAGTGCTCGAAGCCGATGCGCGGCGGGTCAAGCGGCTGCGCATCCGCGCGCTCGCGCCGCCGCCGGCCGGGTCGCCGGCAGCGGACGGAAAATCCGCGTGACGGGGCGGCTTGCGCGCATCGGCGAAGTCGTGCGCGGCCTTCAAGGTTGGCGCGCCTTCGCGGCGTCCGTTCTTGCCGGCGCGGTCTATGCGCTGGGCTTCGCGCCGCTGGGGATCTTTCCGTTTCTGCTCGCGGGCCTGGCGGCGCTCGTCCTGCTGCTCGACGGCGCGGCGCGGCATCCTTCGCCGCTACGGCGCTTCGCGGCGCTCGGCTGGGGTTTCGGCTTCGGCCAGTTCGTCCTCGGCATGCACTGGATCTTCTATCCCTTCCTGGTCGATCCCATCGCACATGCTTGGCAGATCCCGTTCGTCGCGCTGCTGTTCCCCGGCGGTCTCGCGCTTTTCGCCGCCCTCGCCTGCGCGGCGGCATCGTTCTACTGGCGCGGCCGCGCGCGCCTACTCGTTCTCGCCGTCTGCTACGCGATCGCCGAATGGCTGCGCGGCCATGTGCTCACGGGCCTGCCGTGGAATCTGCCCGTTTACGGCTGGGGCGCGTCACTGGGCATCCTGCAGAGCAGTGCGATTTTCGGCGCCTATGGCCTGTCGCTGCTGACGGTGCTGTTCGGCTTTTCCCTCGCCGATATTTTCGCCGAGAAGCGCTCGGCGAGGCTTGCCGCCGCGATGACAGCGCTGTTCGCGGTGTTTTGGATCGGCGGCGACGTCCACCTCGCCGCCAGCGCGCCGAAGAACGTTCCCGGCGTCCGGCTACGCCTGGTGCAGCCGAACATTCCCCAAAATGAGAAATATTTACGCGCGCTGATCCGGCGCAATTGGAACCGCCTGATCGAGCTCAGCGCGCGCCCCGCCGCCCTTCCGCCGACGATCATCGTGTGGCCGGAGGCCGCGCCGCCGGTCCTGCTGCAGCGCGCGCCCGAAGCGCTGGACGAGATCGCGGCGCTGATCGGCACCGACAAGCTGCTGATGACCGGCAACGAGCGCGTGCAATTCGCGGCCGACGGTACGCGGCAGGTGTTCAACGGCGTTTTCATCTTCGGCGCGGGTGCCGCGCCCATTGCAACCTACGATAAGTTCCATCTCGTGCCTTTCGGAGAGTATCTGCCCTTCGATGCCACGCTGCGCGCCCTGGGAATCACCAAGCTCGTTGGATTTCCCGGCAGTTTTGCCGCGGGCGATGGTCCGCATACGGTGAAATTGCCCGGCGCGCCGGCCGTTGGACCCTTGATCTGCTACGAGATTCTGTTTCCGGGGGCCGTCATCGGGCGCGGCGAGGCACGACCGGGTTGGCTGGTTAACGTGACCGATGACTCCTGGTTCGGTCCTTGGGCGGGGCCGCGCCAGCATTTGCTAGCCGCGCGCGTACGCGCCATCGAGGAAGGCCTTCCGGTTGCGCGCGCCGCCAACACCGGAATCTCCGCCGTGGTCGATGCGCAGGGTCGAATCGTCGCCGCGCTGGGTCTGGACCGGACCGGAATCGTCGACGCGCCGCTGCCGATGGCCGCGTCGCAAACACTCTATGCACGCTATGGCGATCTGCTATTTCTTGTATTGTTATTCCTCTCCCTGGTCGCCGCCTGGGCATTCGCCCGCAACGATGGCCGTCCCATAAGTGTCTGAGCGCATTCTTCCTTTAACCCGCCGGCTCGCCTAAAGTCGGAACAAAGACGGAGCGTTGTGTAATTACCGTGCCAAAGAAACAAGCAAACCCGATCGATGGGCAGGTGGGCAATCGCGTTCGCCTGCGGCGCATGTTGATCGGCATGAGTCAGGAAAGACTGGGCGAGCTGCTCGGGCTCACATTTCAACAGGTTCAAAAATACGAGAAGGGCGTCAATCGAATCGGTGCGGGCCGTCTGTTCGAGGTCTCGCGTATCCTGGGCGTGCCGATCGACTATTTTTATGAGGGCGTCAGCGGACAACTCACGGGCGGCGGATTCGCCGAGGGCGAAGCTTCGCCGCCGGTGATGGAATTCGTCTCCAGCGGCGAAGGTCTGCAGCTCAGCCTCGCCTTCATGAAGATCAAGGACCCCAAGTTGCGCAAACGCGTGCTCGACCTCGTCAAGCAGATGGCCGAAGACGCCCACGACTGACGCGTGTCGGCGGCCGTCGCGCGAAGCGGTCTCACCAGTCGTTCAGGCCGACGAAGCGGGCAAAGCCGGCTTCCGTGGCCCAGCGATCCCATTCGCCGCGCAGCCGCGTCGTCTCGCTCGGGCTGCGCGTGCCTTGGCCGAGCCCCAGGATCTCCATCTCGGCGCAGCCGCGGAAGGGCCGGCCCTGCGGCGGCGGCAGATGCGCGTCGCGGCGTTCGAGCCTGGTGTACTCGGAATCCTCGATGCCGTCGGACGCAAGCACGACCGTGGTCGGCAGGCCGCCGCAGCCGATGCTCTGCGAAACGTTGTCGAGGAAGGCGAGGATGTTGGTGTTGTTCTGCGACTTCCATTTGCCGCTGCGCACCAGGCGCGGCGTGTCGGCGATGAGAGTCTCGATCTTGTCGGCGACGTCGGCGGGAAGGTTCTCGCGGGAGATCAGCAGATCGATATAGAAATTGTTCGATCCGGCGTCGTAGCTGCCGAAGGTCCGCAGATGCACTTCGGACGCCATGCCCAGCCCGCGCACGATATTGGCGATGCGCGCCCCGACCTTGGCCGCGAAGGCGCGGTTGTCGACCAGCGGATTGGATTTGGAAATGTCGAGCCCGATGATCAGGCGCCTGTGCGCGTGCACCGGCTCGTCGCCCAGCGCGGCTTCCACGACCGTCGCCTGGCGGGTGGCCTCCACTGCCATCACGCCGCCGCCGGCGAGTCCGAAGGCGGTCGCGAAGGCGAGCAGGAGTTTCATGCCGGGCCCGTGCCCTGGCGGCGGTCGGCGAGCTGGAGCATGTGGAGCTGGGCGAACTGGCGCTGGCGGTGCTTGTAGTCGGTGGCGATGTGCAGGTTGCGCACGTTGTTCTCGACCGTCAGCATGTAGAGCGCCGCCACGATCGTCACGATGAAGAAGATGACGGAGGCGAAGGCCAGCCAGAACGTCGAATCCGCATTGGCGAGCGACAATCGCGAGAATTTCGGGATGCCGAGCGAGACGCCGTCGCCGCTGGCGGGAATGACCGTAGGCGCGCGAGCCGTGTCGGGCTTGTCGGGCCCCAGCAGCGCGTCGATCGCCTCCATGCCGTGCCGTCCGCTGGCGCCGTCGTCGCGGGTCGTCTCCTGTTGCGCCGAGGTGGCGCCCGCCATGTTGTTGTAGGCGACGAGATAGCCCAGGCCGCCGATCATCACGAGCGCCAGCACGAAGGCGGTGGCGATCATGGCGTTGCGGCCGTAAACGCCGGTCATCTTGAGAAAGAAGTGGATGATGAGCACGGCAAACACGACCTGCAGGCTCTTGAACACCACCGAGCTCTGCAGCGAAGCCGGCACTTCCATGAATTCGTTCGACAACGCCCGCGTCCACACATCGCCCCGGATGATGTTGTAGTCCACGAACATGGCGAGCAGCGCGATGATGACCGCCAGCGCCGCGACGGCGATATAGAGCGGACGGTAATGCGCCACCTGCCGGCTCTTTTCCATGTTGCGCATGATGATGTCGGCGTCGTCGCGCTCCACGGCGCTGAGCGGGTCGTTGGGCAACGCGTCCGCGTCGTCGCTCTCTTCGTCGCGTTTGCCGAACCAGGCGAAGCGGCCCTTGCGCTCACCCTGATTGGCGGCCGCGACGCGCTCGCCATGCTTGACCCAATCGGGCCCCCAGCTCGGTGTGTCGATGGGGGTCTTCAGGCGCTCGATCAGTTGGGCTTCGAGGCGGGCACGCACCGCGGGCGTCATCGCCGCGGCATCGGCCAGCGACTTCGCTTCGCGGTCGAATTCTTCCGGC
The DNA here is from genome assembly GCA_964566095.1 of uncultured Rhizobium sp. Lineage (GTDB taxonomy): Bacteria > Pseudomonadota > Alphaproteobacteria > Micropepsales > Micropepsaceae > Rhizomicrobium. The sequence continues at coordinate 7,550 of CAZMHP010000133.1, forward strand.
GACAGGCCGTGGAACAGCTCGTGGCTCAGCTTTTTGCGCCGCACCGGAACGACCGAGGTATCATCGTTTTTCTGGATATAGGCGACCATGGCAATCCCCCGACAGGCGGTAACGCGGGTGGGCCCCCGCATTGACATGGTAAAGAGATAGTTAAGACCTCAGCACGGCGAGATTGGGGCAATCGCGCCACAATTGCTGCGTTTCTTGCCGGATCGTTGCTAAGGCGTGGCCAGTTCCACCAGTCCGTGCATGATCGCGTTGAGGTCGTAGTCCTTGGGCGAGTAGACCGCCGACACGCCGGCCGCCTTCAGCGCCGCTTCGTCCTCCGCCGGGATGATGCCGCCGGCGACGACCTTCACATCGCCCAGCCCCGCCGCGCGCAGCTTGGCCACAACGTCGCGCGCCAGCGAAACGTGGCTCCCCGACAGTACCGATAGGCCGATCAGGTGGGGCCGCTTCGCCTTGGCCTGCGCCACGATGTCGTCGGGCGAATAGCGAATGCCGTTGTAGATCACCGCCATGCCGGCGTCGCGGGCGCGGATCGCGATCTGCTCGGCGCCGTTGGAATGGCCGTCCAG
>CAZMHP010000134.1:0-8086 GCA_964566095.1 uncultured Rhizobium sp.
TGCGCAGCGTCTCGTCGATCGTCATCACCGAGATGCGCTCGCCGCGCAGCTTGGACTTCTTGCTGCTCGAACTGAACAGATCGTCGACCGTGTTGGTGACGGTGTCGCAACTGGCGACGAGAAGGGCGAGCGCTACGACGACGGCGACACCGCGGACGCGGAGGAGACTCATGGGGGTGTACCGATCGGCGCGGGCGCGCCCGGCGGCGCGGGGGTTGCGGGCGGCAGCGGCGCGGGCGGCGGCACCGTGCCGTAATTGGCGAGACCGCCGCTCTTGATGAGGGCGGCGAAGGCGCTGGCGCGCTGGCGCATCGGATCGGGCGCATCCTTGTCGTCGGCGATCGCCTGGAACTGGACGCGCGCCGCGGCGAGACGGCCGGCGCGGTAGTCGGCATAGGCCAGAAGCTCGCGCACATTGTGGCGCCAGGGGCTGGCCGGGTCGCTCAGCGGACCAAGCAGCGCCTGCAGATCGGCCCGCGACGCGATGTCGACCGACGCCCAGCCGGCCCGCAGCAAGGCGATCTGCCCGATCGGGCCGCTGTCCTCGGCCGCGACGGATTTGTAGACGGCGACGGCCTCGTCGCGCTTGCCGGTGGCGAGCAGGACGCTGGCCTCCGACAGGCGCGCCATCTGCGCATAGCCGCGCGGCGCGTCCTTGGCGATCACGGCGAAGGCGGGCGCGGCGCGGCCGAAATCGCCGGCTTCCGCGAGCTGCTGGCCGGCCATCAGCGTCTCCGACGCCTTGATGCGCTGGTTCTGCTCGTAGCGCTGCCAAAGCTCATAGCCCGCGATGGCGATGACGATCAGCGCCACGCCGGCAATCACATAGTCGCCGTACTGCTTCCAGAGCTGCTCGAAGCGTTCGCGGCGGACTTCCTCCTCGACCTCGCGGAAGATGTCGCTCAATGGGTGTTCCTCGCTTGCGGGGGCGGCGCCGATCGGCCCCAACTGGGCCAAGATATTGACCGCGCGGGATGATTTAGCCGCTCGGGGGGCGGCGCGCAACTGACGCGAAATTCACCTAGAAATCGCCTCCCCCTTGTGGGGGCCGGTAGCGGCAGCGTACCGGCGCTCCTTGAGCGACAGCGAAAGGAGCAGGGCCGAGCGGCCTGCGTTATCCCACCTTTTTCATCGCGTAGACGTTTTCCTTGCCCGGGAAGCTGCGGTCGCGGACGTCGGCGGCATAGGCCTTGACCGCGGTCTCGATCTGCGCGCCCAGGCTGGCGTATTGGCGGACGAATTTGGGCGGGTTGGGATTGAGGCCCAGCATGTCCTCCATGACCAGGATCTGGCCGTCGCATTGCGGGCTGGCGCCGATGCCGATGGTGGGGATCGCGATCTGCCGCGTGATCTTGGCGGCGAGCGGCTCGGCCATGCCTTCGAGCACGATGGCGAAGGCGCCGGCCTGCGCGACGGCGGCGGCATCGGCCTCGATCGCCGGCCATTCGGCCTCGGTGCGGCCCTGGGTCTTGAAGCCGCCGGTGACGTTGAAGGCCTGCGGCGTCAGCCCGACATGGCCCATGACGGGGATGCCGCGCTCGCTGACATAGCGCACGGTCTCGGCCAGGCGCTTGCCGCCTTCCATCTTGACCGCGGTGCAGCCGGTTTCCTGGATCACGCGCGCGGCGTTGCGGAACGCGATCTGCGGGCTCTCCTCATACGAGCCGAACGGCATGTCGACGACGACCAGGGCGTGGCGGCTGCCGCGCATCACCGCCTTGCCGTGCGCGATCATCATGTCGAGCGTGACGCCGAGTGTGTTCTCCATGCCGTGCATCACCATGCCCAGGCTGTCGCCGACCAGCATGAGGTCGACATGGCCGTCGAGCAGCCGCGCGGTGTGGGCGTGGTAGCAGGTGAGGCAGACGATGGGCTTGGCGTGCTTGTGGGCGCGGATCTCGGGGACCGTGACGCGCTTGACCTGGGGCTCGACCGACATGGCGCAATTCCTCGCTGGGCGAATTGTTGTTTGGGAACTGGCCTGTCCACGACGCTGGGCGTCAGGTGGGCGGCGGCGGTCCTCGACCGGTCGGGGCGGGTTATAGCCGAAAACGGGTTGCGAAACGACTGCTATTGTGAGGGCGAGGAGACCCGAAATGATCCGAATTGCTCACATCGCCCTGGTCGTGCGCGACTATGACGAGGCGATCGCCTGGTTCACGCGCAAGCTCGATTTTGAGGCGTTGGAGAATACCGATTTGGGCGGCGGCAAGCGCTGGGTGCTGGTCGCGCCGAGGGGCGGCGGGGTGCAGCTCCTGCTGGCGAAAGCGGTCGGCGACGAACAGGCCGCGCGCATCGGCGACCAGACCGGCGGGCGGGTCTTCCTGTTCCTGGAGACGGAAGATTTCGCCCGCGATCACGCGGCATTCGAGGCTCGCGGCGTGAACTTCGTGCGCGCGCCCAAGACCGAGCGCTACGGCACCGTCGCGGTGTTCGAGGATTTGTATGGGAATATGTGGGATCTGATCGAGCGAAAGACCTGATGCCGGTCCGACCGGCAGTGTCATGTTTTCGGACGGTCGAATTCATGATATCTGACAGTCATGAACGCGCTTCTGTCCCGCATCGCGATCGATCCCGAAATCTGCGGCGGCAAGCCCTGCATCCGGGGCACGCGGATTTGGGTGTCGCTGATCCTCGACAATCTGGCAGGCGGCGTGAGCGAAGCCGACATTCTGGATGCCTATCCGCAGCTTTCGCATGACGACGTGCTGGCGGCTGTCGCCTATGGCGCCGAGGCTGCGCGGGAACGCTTTGTCCCGCTTCCGGCTTAGCCGTTGCTGGTGAAACTCGACGAGAATATCGGCACGCGCGGCGCCGGATTGCTGCGGCAAGCCGGTCACGACGTCGCGACGGTCCGCGATCAGCATCTGGAAGGCGCGAAGGACGGGACGCTCTATGCGGTCTGCAAGGCCGAAGGTCGCGTCCTGGTGACATTGGACCGGGACTTCGGCGAAGTCCTGCGCTTTGCGCCTGAACAGACGGCGGGGATCGCCATCCTGGAGGTCAGCCGCGGCGCAACCCTGGCCGCGATCGAGGGACGGTTGCGGGATTTCCTCGCGATGGCGGACAGCCACGCCATAGACGGCAGCCTGTGGATCGTCGAGCCAGGTCGCGGGCGCATTCATCTGCGCGACGATTAGGCCGGCGTCCCCTCGGCAAGAAAAAGGCGCGCCGGCTTTCGCGGGCGCGCCCTTGGTTTGATGCGCGGTGAGAAGGGTTACTCCGCTTCCGCTTCTTCCTCTTCGCCTTCCGGCTTGGGTGCGGCGCCTTCTTCGAACAGTTCCTCGGCGGCGATCTTGGCCTCCTCGGCTTCCGTCTTCTCGGCCAGCACGTCCTCGCCGCGGGCCTGGCGCTCGGCCTCGTCCTCGCTGCGCGCGACGTTGATCGTCACCGACACGCGGACTTCCGGATGCAGCCTGACGCCGACCTTGAACAGGCCGATCGTCTTGATCGCGGTGTCGAGCGGCACCTGGGTGCGGTTGACGGTCACGCCGCCTTCGGAGATCGCGTTCGCGATGTCGCGCGTCGAGACCGAGCCGTAGAGCTGGCCGCGGTCGCCCGCCTGGCGGATCAGCACGAAGGTCTTGCCGTCGAGCTTCTTGCCCACGGCCTCGGCTTCCTTCTTCTGTTCCAGATTGCGCGCCTCGAGCTGCGCCTTCTGGCCATGGAAGAATTCGCGGTTGGTCTTGTTGGCGCGCAGCGCCTTCTTCTTGGGCAGAAGGAAGTTGCGGGCGAAGCCGTCCTTGACCTTCACCTCGTCGCCCATCTGGCCGAGCTTCTCGACGCGTTCGAGCAGGATCACTTGCATGGTCTTGGCCCGCCTAGCTGATCACATAGGGAAGCAGCGCCATGTAGCGCGCGCGCTTGATCGCGTTCGCCAGGATGCGCTGCTTCTTGTTGGACACCGCGGTGATGCGCGACGGCACGATCTTGCCGCGCTCGGAGATGAAGCGCTGCAGCAGCTTCACGTCCTTGTAGTCGATCTTGGGCGCGTTGGCGCCGCTGAACGGGCAGGTCTTCTTCCTGCGGAAGAAGGGGCGGCGCTGTCCGCCCTCGCCGCCGCGGCCGCCTTCGCGTCCGCCGCCGTCACGTCCGCCGTCGCGGGCACCGCCGCCGGCACGATCTCCACCGTACGACATTATGCGGCCTCCTGCGCTTCGGCGCCTTCGGGCTTGCGCTCGCCCTCGGGGCGGTCGTCGCGGCGGGCCTTGTTCGAGGAGACCTCGAACGCATCGACCTTCACCGTGATGTAACGCAGCACGTCTTCGTTGATCTTGAGCTGGCGCTCGAGCTCGACGACGGCCTTGGACGGCGCGTTGATGTTGAGGAGCACATAATGCCCCTTGCGGTTCTTCTTGATGCGATAGGCGAGGCCGCGCAGGCCCCAATATTCCTGCTTCTCGACCTTGCCGCCTTCGCCTTCGACGATGGTCTTGAGGTGGGTCGCCAGCGCGTCCACCTGCTGCGCGCTGATGTCCTGGCGCGCGATCAGGAGATGCTCGTACAGAGCCATTCCTATAAGTCCCTGTTTAGGCTGCGGAATCTGGCGCGGCGGGACGCCGATGCCGGATCATGGTTCGCAGGGACGCCGGCCATCCGGCATGGACCCCTTCGGGCCTCCCGCGACCGCAGTCGCTGTGAAGGCCGGGCCTATAGCCGAAGGACGGCAAGAGGGCAAGCGAACGGGCGGCCCGAGCCGCAAACTAAAGAACGCGCGGGACGGCGATCGCCGTCCCGCACGTCCTAGAGGCTCAAAAGAGGCGGCTTACCAGCCCCAGCCGCGGCAATAGCGGTCGTGGTGATGGTGATGCCAGCCCCAGCTGGTGCAATGGCGATGGCCGTGATGATGGTCGCCGATAGAAATTTCGAGAGCGGAGGCCGGTGCCGCCGAAGCGAGCAGGCCGAGTGCGAATACGGATGCGATCAAGGCTTTCATGCGAGTTTCCCCCTTTTAGGAGTTATCCGTCCTACCAACCCCAACGGCGGCAGAAACGGTCGTGATGATGGTGCCAACCCCAACCAACGCAGTGGCGGTGATGATGCCAGCCGGGGTGCCATGGTCGCGCCTCGACGGCCGTGGAGGACAGACTCACGGTTGCGAGGACGAGCAGTGCTGCTGTGAGAAGTGATTTCATGATGGTTCCCTGGATCGATCTTGGAGTCGATGACGCATCATTAACGTCAGTATGTACTCCAAGTTCCAAGCCCCTCACAGCGCAATGTTCCACTTGTGCGGATGAACGCAGGATGAATGACTGCCGTGTCATTTTATTAAACGCTTTGAATTCCGCGCGGACTGCGCATAGTCGGTGTCAACAAGTGGTGGGGCGATGGGCGAGGGCGAACGCGGCGTTTTTGCGAAGGCGACCTGGCGGCTGATTCCCGTCATGGTTCTGCTATACGTGGTCGCCTTTCTCGACCGCGTCAATGTCGGTTCCGCCTCCCTGACCATGAACAAGGATCTCGGCCTGTCGCCGGAGATCTACGGCTTCGGCGCCGGCATCTTCTTCCTGGGCTATTTCATCTTCGAGGTGCCGTCCAACATCATCCTGGAGAAGGTCGGCGCGCGGCTGTGGATCGGCCGCATCATGCTGAGCTGGGGCGTGCTCTCGATGGCCAACGCCTTCGCGACCGGGCCGTGGAGCTTCTATGTCGTGCGCTTCCTCTTGGGCATCGCGGAGGCGGGATTCTTTCCCGGCATGGTGCTCTATCTGACCTACTGGTTCCCTTCGGCCCACCGCGCCCGTCTGATCGCGCTGTTCATGGTGGCGCTTCCGCTCGCCAACGTGGTCGGCGGGCCGGTGTCGGGCCTGATCCTCGGCATGGAGGGCGTTCGCCATCTGCACGGCTGGCAATGGCTGTTCCTGCTGGAGGGCGCGCCGTCGGTCGCGTTCGGCCTGTGGGTGTTGCTGCGACTGCCCAACGGGCCCGGCGACGCGAGATGGCTGGACGACGGCGAGCGCGCCGCGATCGACGCCGCGCTGGCCGCCGAGCCGGCGCATGTGCACACCAAATTGCTGCCGATGTTCCTGGACCCGCGCGTCTGGCTGCTCGCCATTCCCGATTTCGGCATCGTGCTGGCGCTCTACGGCGTCAATCTGTGGCTGCCGCAGATCGTGCGCGAGATGGGCTACAGCATCATCGACACCAGTTTCATCGTGGCGCTGCCCTATCTCGCGGCGATGGTCGCGATGGTGCTGTGGGGCATGTCGAGCGATGCGCGGCGCGAGCGCATCTGGCACATCGCGGCGGCCTCGCTGGTCGGCGCGGCGGGGCTTTTGGGCGCGGCACTGTTCCACGGCCATCTCGCGGTTCTCGTCTCGGTCAGCGTCGCGGTGTCCGGCATCTATGCGGCGCTGGCGGTGTTCTGGACCTTGCCGCCGTCCTTCCTGGGCGGCAGCGCGGCGGCGGGCGGCATCGCGCTCATCAATTCGATCAGCAATCTGGGCGGCTTCGTGGGGCCGGCGGTGATGGGCGTCGTCAAGGGCCACACCGGCGACTTCACGGCGGCGCTGGGCGTTCTGTCGCTCGGCATGGTGGTTTCGGCGGTGCTGGTGGTGATGATCGGGCGCACGATCACCTTCGCCGCGCGCGCCCACGCGCTGGAACGCTACACGCGCCTGAACGCCTGACGCGGCAAAAACCGCTTGCCTTGCGCGGCAAGTCCGTCGCGCTATCCTCCGCACAAAAGGAGCGGGAGGACGCCATGAGCGGGATCGAGGTGCGCAAGCATGACGGCGGCTGCGGCGCGGACGTGCTCGGCGTCGATCTGCGCGCGCTCGGCGAGGGCGAGATGGCGGCGCTACGCCGCGCCTATGCCGATCACGGCGTGATCTTCTTCCGCGATCAAAGTTTGACCGAGGACGATCACATCGCCTTCGCCAGGCGCTGGGGCGAGATCGACATCAACAAGTTCTTTCCCCACATCGAGGGCTATCGCGAGATCGCCGAGGTGAAGAAGGAGCGCGAACAGAAGACCAATATCGGCGGCGGCTGGCACACCGATCATTCCTACGACCAGGTCCCCGCCATGGGCTCGATCCTGGTGGCGCGCGTGCTGCCGCCCGCCGGCGGCGACACGCTGTTCGCCGACATGTACGCGGCATACGACGCGCTCGACGACGACACCAAGCGGGAGATCGAGGGCCTGCAAGCCGTGCATTCCAACGCGCACGTCTTCGGCTCGAAGGCCTATTACGACAATCCGGAACGCAAGCACTTCTCCAATGACGAGGCCGTCGGCAAGGCGGTGCATCCGGTGGCGATCACCCATCCGCTGTCGGGACGCAAGGCGCTCTACGTCAATCCGGGCTTCACGGTCGGGATCGTCGGCAAGACGAAGGACGAGGGGAACGCGCTTCTGCAAAAGCTGTTCGCGCACGCGATGAAGCCGCGATTCCATTGCCGCTTCCAATGGCGCCCCGGCTCGGTCGCGTTCTGGGACAACCGCGCCACCTGGCACTTCGCGCTCAACGATTACCACGGCGAGGAGCGGCTGATGCACCGCATCACCGTCAAGGGCGTGGCGCTTCATTAAAACCTGTCATCCCGGCCAAGCGATGCGTCAGCATCGCGCCGAGCCGGGACCCATCGGCGCAACCCCGCCGTGGGTCCCGGGTCTCGCTGCGCTCGCCCGGGATGACAGTCGCGAGTTAAAAAATCGCCGCTTCTTGCATCCCTGCGCCCGTCGCTATAAACCGCCGCGCCATGACACGCGCGTTCCTTTTTCCCGGACAGGGCAGCCAGGCCGTCGGCATGGGCAAAGCGCTGGCGGAAGCCTTCGCGCCGGCCCGCGAGGTGTTCCAGGAAGTCGACGACGCGCTCGGCCAGAAACTCTCCAAGCTGATGTGGGAAGGCCCAGAGAGCGACCTGGTGCTGACCGAGAACGCGCAGCCCGCGATCATGGCCGCCTCGCTGGCGATCGTCCGCACGCTGCAGAAGGATGCGGGCCTCGATCTCGCCAAGCATGCGCGCCTCGTCGCCGGCCATTCGCTGGGCGAGTACACCGCTCTGTGTGCCGCCGGCGCCTTCTCGCTCGCCGATGCGGCGCGGCTCTTGAAGGCGCGCGGCCAGGCGATGCAGT
>CAZMHP010000135.1:0-8011 GCA_964566095.1 uncultured Rhizobium sp.
GTCGACAAGCCCATTGCCGCCAATCCCATCGATCCGCCGACGCTCGCCATGACCGTCTCGGTCAACGACTCCCCGCTCGCCGGACGTGAGGGCGACAAGGTGCAGAGCCGCGTCATCCGCGAGCGCCTGCTGCGCGAGGCCGAGGGCAATGTCGCCATCCATGTGCGCGAGACGTCGGATGGCTCCTACGAAGTCGCGGGCCGCGGCGAGCTGCAGCTCGGCGTGCTGATCGAGACGATGCGCCGCGAGGGCTTTGAGGTCTCCATCAGCCGGCCGCGTGTGCTGTTCCAGACCGGGCCCGACGGCGAGAAGCTCGAGCCGATCGAGGAAGTCACCGTCGATGTCGACGATCCCTATACCGGCGTGGTGATCGACAAGATCAGCCAGCGCAAGGGCGAGATGCAGGACATGCGCCCGACCGGCGCCGGCAAGACGCGTATCGTATTCCTGGCGCCGAGCCGCGGCCTGATCGGCTATCACGGTGAGTTCCTCACCGACACGCGCGGCACCGGCGTGATGAACCGCATGTTCAAGGAATACGCGCCGCACAAGGGCCCGGTGCAGGGCCGCGTCAACGGCGTGCTGATCTCCACCGGCGACGGCGACGCGGTGGCCTATGCGCTCTGGTATCTGGAAGAGCGCGGCAAGCTCTTCATCGTGCCCGGCACCAAGGTCTATCAGGGCATGATCATCGGCCAGAACGCCAAGGACAACGACCTGGAAGTGAACCCGCTCAAGGCCAAGCAGCTCACCAACATCCGCACCACCTCGAAGGACGAGGCGGTGCGCCTGACTCCGATCGTGCCGATGACGCTGGAGCAGGCGATCGCCTATATCGAGGACGACGAGCTGGTCGAGGTGACGCCGCAATCGATCCGCATCCGCAAGAAGCAGCTCTCCCCCCACGACCGCAAACGCGCCTCGCGCACGGAAACGGTTTAAGGACGGCCGACCTTCACGCCGGTCTTGCGGTGGCTGGCATAATAGAGGCGCAGCACCCAGTTCATCTTGGTCTGCCAACCTTTGCCCTGGCCCTTGAACCATTTCACGACGTCGTCGTCGAGCCGGATGGTGACGCTCTTCTTGGTGAGCGAACCCGGAATAAGGCCGATATAGACGGGGCGGCGCTGTAGCTGTTCGTCCGTCAGCTCCGGCATGTCGCTCAGGTCGATCTGATCGTCCGGCAAATTCTTGACATATTCGAGCTGGCGCCGCTGATCCTCTGTCAGCTTAGGGAGTTTCCCGGTAAACTTTACTCTCACGAGGTGTGGCTCTGCGCGCCGAGATGATGCGATAGATTTCGATCCGGCCTTCTTCGCAGATCGTGTGTGTGACGCGGACGACTCCTCCGTCGATCTCGCCGATCGTGTACCACCGAATTTCTCCATGCTCATCACCTTCGGTGTTCATATGTCTCAAGGGATCGGCAAAAACGCGAACAGCGAATGCAAAATCAAAACCATGCTTTCGCCGGTTCGCTTCCGATTTTCTCGGATCCCATGTGAATTCTATTTCTTTCACGACGATATCCCCTCGCCGCTGTAGTTACAAGTGTACGTACACTACGCTTGCCGCTTCAACCCCAACCGGCTCGCCACCAGGTTGTCCACCATGCGCTTGGGCAGGGTGTTGATGAGGAAGTTCTGGAACGGGTCGGGCGTCACGGTGTAGCGGACCTTGGGCTTTTGCGTGGTCAGCGCGATCCACACCGCCTCGCCCAGCACTTCGGGCTTCAACCCCTTCTTGCCCATCGCGAGCATGAAATCCTTCACCTTGGTCAGCGACGCCAGATAGGGCGTGTTGGCGTAGATGCCCGGATCGACCTGGTCGGCCTTGTCCCAGATCGGCGTCGCCACCGCGCCCGGCGCCACCACGATCACGTCGATGCCGAAGATCATCAGCTCGCGGCGCAGTGCCTCGCTCATCCCCTCGAGGCCGAACTTCGACGCCGCGTAGGGCCCCATGAACGGATTGGCGTTCTTGCCGCCGACCGACGAGATCATCACGATGCGCCCAGCCTTCGCGCCTTCGGCGCTTCGGCGTGGCAGGCCCGGCTCGCGATTGGCCATCAACAGCGGCGCGAAAGCCTGCGTCACGATCAATTGTCCGGTCAGGTTGACCGCGATCTGCTGCTTGAACTCGTCGAGCTTGAGATAGAGCAGGGGGCCCGCCACCGCGACGCCGGCATTGTTGACCAGCCCGGCCAGCGTCTCGCCGCCCAGCGCCGCGGCGACCTGTTCGGCGCCCTTGGCGACCGCCGCCTCGTCGGTCACGTCGAACAGCACGGGGACGAAATTGGCCCCGAACTCCGTCTTCAGGCGCTCCGCGTCTGCCTGTTTGCGCACGCTGCCGAACACGCGAAATCCTTTGGAAATCAGCACTTTCGCGACGCCCCAGCCGATCCCGGTGGAGGCGCCCGTGACGACGATGCTTTTCATGCCAAGTCCCCTTTTTTCCGTCTAACGACCAATATAGGGATGGGACGAGGATTTCCCTATGACCGTCCCCGCCGATCTCATCGCTTTCGCCCATCGGCTCGCCGACGCGTCGGGCGAGACCATCCGTCCCTATTTCCGCCAGCGCCTCGACATCGCCGACAAGCCGATGCTGGTGAACGGCGTGCAGGTGTTCGATCCGGTCACCGAGGCCGACCGCAACGCCGAGAAGGCGATCCGCGCCCTCATCGACGCCGAACGGCCGGGCGACGGCATCCTGGGCGAGGAATTCGGCGAGAAGCCGGGGCGCAATGCGCTTCGCTGGGTGCTCGATCCGGTCGACGGCACGCGCGCCTTCATCAACGGCCGCCACGAATGGGGTTCGCTGATCGCGCTGGAGGAAAATCTCAAGCCCGTCCTCGGCATCATCGACCAGCCCTGGATCGGTGAACGCTTCATCGGCGCCAATGGCCGGGCCGAGCTGCATTTCAAGGGCGCGGTCACGCCGCTGCAGGTGCGCAAGGGCGTGACGCTCGAGGACGCCATCCTCTGCGCCACCCATCCCGACGCGTTCTATCAGCCGGGCGAGACCGATGCGTTCCGCCGCGTGCAGAAAAAGGCCAAGCTCACGCGCTGGGGCGGCGATTGCTACATCTTCGCGCTGATGGCGCTGGGTTTCTGCGACGTGATCGTGGAGAGCACCTTCAAGCGCTGGGACGTCGCCGCGCTGATCCCGGTGGTCGAGGGCGCCGGCGGCGTCATCACCAACTGGCAGGGCGGAAGCTGCGCCGAAGGCGGCCAGGTTCTCGCCGCGGGCGACAAGCGATTGCACGACGAAGTAATGGGACTGTTAAATCCCTGAATATTCGTCTTTGGACCGCAATAGAATGGGCGTAAACTCCGCGGGTGGATCGGTCGGAGCTCTTCCATGGAAGAAAGATCGCATGTCGGTGAGGCGGTGGGATTGTCGGTAGGGGCTATCGCAGCAGGGGCGATTTTCCTGCCTCTGCTCGCGTCAGGTCCCGTCGGCTGGGCGATGCTGTTGGGCTGGATGGGCGCGGGCGCACTTGTCGGCGGAACCGTCGGCACCGCGATAGACGGCCCCAATGGCCGGAAGAAGGACTGACGCACGCGCCTCTTCGGCACTGTGCCTCAAATATTATTCGCCGCGGCGAAATCGTCGAAGGCCTTCCAGAAACGCCCGCGGATGGAATCGTTCTCCATCAGAATCTCGTGCTCGGAATCCTCGAACTCCACATAGCTCCCGTGCGGCAGCCGGTGCGCGAAGTCGCGTGCGACAGGCGTCAGGCAGATGCGGTCCTTGTCCGCGCCGCACAGCAGCACCGGCGTCTCGATCGCCTCCGCATAGCCGGGCCTCAATTCCAGCGCCATCGACTCTGCCGCCGCCTTCAGCCACGCCCAGCTCGGCCCCGCAAGCCGCATGTCGGGATGTCTGACCAGGAAATCCTGCGCGCTCTGCCAGCGCCGCCGGTCCGAGGTCACCAGATTGTCCTCGAATTTCAGCGCCAGCGGATCGCGCTTCTCCATGCCCATCACGAATTCGTCGCCGCGGCCCAGCCCGGTCATCGCCGCGGTCAAAAGGCGCGCCGCCCAGGCCGGCGTGCCGCGCGTCGAGACCGCCATCATCGGCGCGCTCAACACGGCGGCCGAAAACGCCGCCGGCTTGTCGTGCAGCGTGCGCAGCAGGATATGCGCGCCCATCGAATGGGCGAGCGCCAGCGGCGGCTTGGCCTTCATCGGCGCCACGACCTGTTCGAGGAAGCTCGCCAGATCCTCGTCGAATTCGGCGAAGTCGCGCACATGCGCCTTGCGCGTATCCTCCAGCGCGCGGCTGGAACCGCCCTGGCCGCGCCAGTCGAACGTCGCCACGATGAAGCCGCGCGCCTGCAATTCGCCGAGCACCTCGCCGTATTTCTCGATGAACTCGGTCTGGCCGTGCAGCAGCACGCAGACCCCGCGATCGGGCGCGCCGGGGCTCGGCGGCAGGACGGCGGTGCGCAGCCGCGCCCCGCTCGGCGTGACGATGAAATGGGGGGAGAAGACCGGAATGCTCATGAAATTGGCGAGTAGCGCGTGGCGAATAGCGAATAGCCGTTCATAACCCTATTCGCCTACCCCCGTGCCTTCTGCAGCACCGGACCAAGCTTCATCGCCAGCCCCATGTCGCCCGCGACCCGCAGCTTGCCCTGCATGAAGGCGGAGGTGGGGTCGAGTTCCTGCCGCGCCAATTTTGCAAAATTCTCCAGCGAGATGGTGATCGTGGTGTCGGCCGGCTTGCCGGTGCCGTCGCTCACCGAATTGGGGCTCGACTTGCCGTCGATCAGCACGCTGCCGTCGGCGCCGAAGTCGAATTTGAGCACGCCGCCCAGGCCCGAATTGGCGCCGATCGCCTGGCCCATCTGGGCGATGATCTGTTGTACCTCTGGCGTACTCATGGCCTTCCTCCCGTCGGCGCCTGCCGCGCGCGGGGCAGGATTTGGCGGCGATTATGAGCACCGGGCGGCTCGGCAAACAACCGTGCACCGGACCATCGTTGCATTGCGCCGCCAATCGGCAGAACCTTGGGCGTTGGGGAAATAAGGCCAGGAGCGCCATGAGCCTCGCCGACGACGAGGAAAGCCCGGCGGCCGCCAGTGCGCTGCCCAGCCGCACCGCGGAAGCGCGCGACGGCCTGGGGAATTTCTGTTTCTACCTGCACTTCGCGGTGATGATCTATATCGTGCTGGGCTGGGCGGTGCCGCTGGCCGGCGCGCTCTACGTCTATCTCGCCTTCGTGCCGGCGGTGGCGGTCCAGTGGCAGTTCAACAAGAACTCCTGCGTGCTGAACAATATCGAATCGCTGATCCGCTCCGGCCAGTGGCGCGATCCGCACAACAAGGAAGAAGGCGCCTGGCTCCTCACCCTGGCGACCAACCTGTTCGGCTATCCCTTCAAGCCCTGGCAGATCGACGTCTTCACCTACTTCATCCTGGTCGTGCTCTGGGGCGCGGGTTTAAGCCACCTGCTGTGGTGGTGAACTGATCCTCCCCCGCGAAGCGGGGGGAGGATCCAAAGCCCCCTTGAACCCCCTGGCACTCGCCCCCACCTACTGCTTGTCGGGCGGCCCCTCGCGGCGTCCGGCATCGAGCACGGCCTTGGTCCATGGTGGACGGGGCCGAAAATTGCAACGCTTTCAGGAGGTTGTGAACATGCGTGACTTTACCCCCTATTTCCGTTCGACCGTCGGCTTCGACCATCTGTTCAACATGCTGGACCAGGCCGCCGACGCTTCGAATGGCTATCCCCCCTACAACATCGAGCGCACCGACGAGACGCATTACCGCATCTCGGTCGCGGTCGCCGGCTTCGCCGAGAACGACCTGACCGTCGAGGTCAAGGACGGCGTGCTGAAGGTCGTGGGCAAGCGCGAAGAGGCGGCCAAGCAGGGCTATCTCTACCAGGGCATCGCCGGCCGCGCCTTCGAGCGCCGCTTCCAGCTCGCCGAGCATGTGGAAGTCCGCGCCGCGAAGCTCGAGAACGGCCTGCTCCATATCGATCTGGAGCGCCTGGTGCCCGAAGAGAAGAAGCCGCGCCGGATCGCGATCAACGCGCCGGAGCTGAAGACCATCGAGGGCCAGGCCAAGGCGGCCTAATCGCCCAAATTCGCAAATTGGCGGAAGGCCGGGTGGCGACACCCGGCCTTTTCGTTTTTGGCCCGGCGGGACCCCGGGAATCGGCCTTAACGACGATCGTCTAATCGGATGACAGGGAGCGGTATCGGGGATACTGATACCCGACTTCAACTTATCGCGACCCCAATCGATGCCGAGCTGGCAGAGTTCCTTTGTCGATCGCTTGAGCCGTATCGGCCGCCCCAAAGGGGCTTCGGCCGAGACCGAGATCGCGGAGCTGCGCCGGCAATACGCCTATCTGTCCGACCGTTACGGCGCGCCGCCGCGCGAGGCGACGTTCGAGCCGGCCCAGGTCGGGCCGCTCAAGGGCGAGTGGGTGCGCATGCCCAATGCCTCGCCGGACCGTCTGATCCTCTATTTTCACGGCGGCGGCTACATCGCCGGCTCGCCGCAGACCCACCGCGCCCTGATCGCCCGGCTGGCCCAGGCCAGCGAGGCGACGGCCTTCGCGCTCGACTACCGCCTGGCGCCCGAATTCGCCTTCCCCGCCGCGGTGCGCGACGGCATCGACGCCTATCGCCATCTCATCGCCAAGAATGTCGCGCCGCAGCAGCTGGTGCTGGCGGGCGACGGCTCGGGCGGGGGCCTTGCCTTCGCGGTGCTGCATGCCGCGCGCAACGCCAACCTGCCGATGCCGGCGGCTTGCGTGGCGATGTCGCCCTGGGCCGACCTGTCGCTGTCGGGCTGGTCGGTGCTGCAGAATGCCAAGTCCGACAACGCGCTCAATTGGGAGCTGCTGTTCGTCAGCGCGCGGCACTACCTCAAGAAGACCAATCCGTCCGATCCCTATGCCTCGCCGGTGTTCGCGAACTTCAAGGACTTTCCGCCGATCATGGTCCATGCCGGCAGCGCGGAGATGTTGCGCGACGATGCCTCGCGGCTGGGCGATCGCGCCGCCGATGCCGGCGTGCCGGTGAGCGTGGAGATCTATGACGGCATGCAGCACGTCTTCCAGGCCAACCGCCATGTGCCCGAAGCGAAGGTGAGCCTGCAGCGTCTGGGGCAGTTCATCCGCGCCCGCACCAACGCGCACGCCAACGCGGCGCAGTGATCGGCGCTATTGCGCCGCGGTCAGGGGCGGTGCGCTTTCCGCGAACACCATCGGCAGCTTGGTGCCCGACGTATCGGCGTCGGTCAGATCGGCGTCGCGCAAGTCGCTGTCGGAGAGATTGGCATAGGCGAGATCGGCGCCGGTGAAGCGCGCGCGGCGAAGATCGGCGCCGCGGAAATCGGCATAGCGCGCATTGGTGCGGTCGAAGCGGGCCGGCAGCAGCCGCGCGTCGGAGATCATGAGCGGCCCGATGCGCGCGTCGCGGAAATCGGCATGGGCGAGGCGCGCGCCCAGGAAGTTCACGCCGCGCAGATCGGCGCCGCCGAATTTGGTGGAGCGCAGATCGGCGCCGGCGAGGTTGGAGCCCTGCAACGACGCGCCTTCGAGATTGAGACCGTAGAGCGACGCACCCGGCGCGATGAGCGCGGTCAGCGGCCGCTGGCCCAGCGTCGTCACCGCGCGCAGGTCCATGTTGGACAGATCGGCGGGCTTGCCTTCGCGCCCGTCGGTTTCCACCCAGCGCGCATGGCTGTCGAGCAGCTCCTCGATCGGAACCGTCAGGTCGGCCGGCAACTTGCCCATCGCCTGCTCGGTCAGCGTCCCGCTGAAATCGGCGCCTTGCGTCACCGCGAAGTCCAGCCGGCAGCCCATCAGGATGGCGCCGTTCAAATCCGCGCCGGTCAGATTGCAGCCCGACAGATCGGCGTTCTCCAGATTGGCGCCGGTCAGGCGCGCCTGGCGCAGATTGGCGCGCACCAGCCGGCAGCCCTTCATGATCGCGTCGGTGAAATCGGCCTGCACCGCGATGGCGCCCGACATCTTGGCGCGCTCGA
>CAZMHP010000136.1:0-7878 GCA_964566095.1 uncultured Rhizobium sp.
CTGATTGCTCTTAACGCGTTTGTTCGCATGACATTTTGACAAGGGTTGATCGACTCAGGTCCCGTCACAGGCCCCGAGGCGATCATTCATGTTTAGTGTCTTGCTGAGAAACGCGAGCAATCATTACGTCGCTGCTCGATAAGTTCGTCCAAAGCTTGCGCTTCGGACATGGCTGACGAGCCGCCGCCCACGTTCCCCTTCCTGTAATCACAATGTCAAAGAGCCGTCCCGAAAGACGAAAAACCATCATCCATCAGAAACAACGCCGACCGCAAGCACATCACCCGCGTTCGGCGTGGGCGCGGTGTATAGGCGGGCGCCACAGGCCTGTCAAACGGTAAAACGCCGGAAAAGAACGATTTTTTCGCCAAGCTGTGGATGGCGAAAAAGCCCGGTTTTTGCGGCGTTTGCGCCTCATGCCCAAGGGTCGGATGGCCGCACATCATATAGAGTAGATGCAAGGCCCGGACGCTTTATCTCGGAAAACGGGGCTGACGAGCGGTCCTTTGCGGTTCCGGCATATGGCGATCGAACACGACGAGGAGGCGGATATGTCCCATACGGACGAAGACAGAAAAGGGCGCCTGGATCGGCGCGCAGTGATCGCGGCGGCCGGCGCGGCGGCGCTGCTGCCGGGCGCGGCGCATGCCGAGGAGCCGCGTTTCGTGATCGATCTGGGCGACGTTCGGCTGCCGCAAGCGGCCGCCGCGAAGCTCGAGCGCGACATCCGCCGCGTCGTGCTGATGGCGCTGGCGCAAGCGCTGCCGCATACCAAATTCCGCAGCGTTCCGTTGCCGCAAGGCACGCGCGGCATCGCGGTGCGGCCGGTGTAAGTTGCTTGGCCGCAAATACGAACGAAAATCGCTCTACCGCGCGTCCGCGAGCGTGACGGCGGGCGCGTGGATGTCGTGCGCGATGATGGCATCGCGGGCGCGGCTGTAGACGAGATCGGTCTGCGCCAGCCACAACGTCTGCCCCGGCATGTCGTCGAGCGCGACGCGGATCTTGGTGGCGCGGCCCTTGGCATCGGTGGCCACCGACACCACATGGCCGACGCGATGGCCCGATACCAGCCGCACCGACAGGCCGCGGAAGGCGTCGTCGGGACGGGCGATGTCGGAAATCGGCGTGACGGGATTTTCGTCGATGACCTGGGCGGAGGCGGAGGCGGTACCGCCGTCGGACAGGCGCGCGCACAGCCCGCCCGCGAACACGGCGGCAACGCAGGCGATCGCGAATTTCGACAAGGCCATGGCAGGTTACGCCTTCGACGTCTTCCTCAACAGAACGCGGCGGCAGGCAGGCCCGTTCCGAATCGAAAGGGCCGGAACACCGGTTCCGGCCCTTCGTCGCTTTGCGGCAACATCCTTCGACAAGCTCATCCTTCGACAAGCTCAGGATGAGGCGGGGATTTAGTAGCGCGGCTCGCGCATGCGGGACATGTCGTTCACCTGGTCGCGCGTCAGATCGGTGTAGATCACCCGGGCCGCCGGGTCGTAGCGCAGACTGTCGGCGTCGAGCCAGGCGCGGCGTCCAAAACCGGTGTCGACCAGGACGCGCGAGACGCGGCCCGCGCCGTCGGCATCGACATCGCGCACGCGCCCGATGGCGGCACCGCCGCGGGCATTGACGCGCAGGCCCGTCAGCGTGTCGGCGTGCATGAAGGACACGTCGCGGAAGCCACGATAGCCGTAGAACACCTCCCAGTGATGGACATAGGCGTCGCGCTCGGCGCGATCGCGGCCGCGGTCGCGCTCATAGGCGTCGCGCTGCGTGTTGTAGTCGCGCATCTTGGCGTCGTAGTCGGCCTTCTTGGCGGCATAGTCCGCGTCGTTGGCGCTGGGCGCGACGGGCGGCGGGGCGGCGGCATCGTCCGGCGTGGCGGCCGGCGCCGTGCCGTCCGTTTGCGCCGCCGCGGCGGCGTTGCTGTTGAGCTGACGGGTCTGCGCCTTTTCGGCCGGCGTCGGATTGGTGTCGTAGTAGCTCTGTTGGGCGAAGGCCGGCGCGGCGAACATCAGCGCGGCGGCGACGGCCGTTGTGCCAAGCAGGTATCTCATCGGAACATTCCTCATGGGGGATGACTGCCCAGTGAACGCCCCGCGCGCCGCGCCGTTCCGGGAACCGGGCTTTGCGCGCGATGGCTAGCGCGGCGTCGCGGGCAGCGGACACGCCGGCGTGCCGGTCGTCTGCGGCAGCGGTTGGTTCGGGCAGAGGGGCGAAGGCGGGCAGGTCTGCGACTGCGCGGGAATGCATTGCTGCGGCAGCGGCGCGGGACTGAGCGCGCCGTCGGTCGTTGCGTTCGACGTGCCGGTTCCGCCGGACACGGTGCCGCTGGCATTGGGCAGGCTGTTGGAGCCCTCGGGCGTCTTGTTGGCGTTGGGCATCACGATGGCGCCCGAATGGGATTGTTCCGGCGTCTGGTTGGCGTTGGGCATGGTCTGCGCGAACGCGGCGCTCGTCGCCCACGCCAGCGCCGCGACGGCAAGGATGCTTCGCATGTGGCGTCTCTCCGGATGTTCCAGGAGAAACGCCGGCCCGGCGGCGCGCGTTCCCGCGCCGACCTAGGCCGCGGTGATGTAAGCGCGCAGCGTGGTGGCTTCCTGCTCGGTCTCCTCGATGCGCGTCTTCACGACGTCGCCGATGGAGATCATGCCGGTGATCATCCCGCCGTCGAGCACCGGCACGTGGCGGAAGCGGCCGATCGTCATCATCTCCATGAGATCCTCGATCGTGTCGGTCTCGCCGCAGGTCGCGACCGCGCGCGTCATGTAGGCGCTGACGGGGCGGGCGAGCGCGCTCACGCTGCCTTCGGCGACCGCGCGCACCACGTCGCGCTCCGACAGGATGCCGGCGAGCATGCCGGACGCGTCGCGCACGACGACGGCGCCGATGCGCTTGCGCGCCAAAAGACGCGCGGCCTCCGACAGGCTTGCATCCGCCGCGATGGCAACGACCTCGCGACCCTTCACGCCCAGAATGTGCTTGACCAGCATGGCATGCTCCTCACGTGACGGAACTCGCCGCGTCGTATTCCCGCCGGATCGATCGAGCCCGCAAGCAGCGCGACTCGGACGGACTTTCGGCGGGCACAGTCGAGCCCGGCAAGCCCCCAGATCGGGTCATGCTGCTCCCGTCCGGAAAGCCAAACAAGAAAAATGATCCGTTCACGGTAATTGAGCGCAAGATTCGAACGGGTGACGGCAGTGTCATTCCTCGTTCGAGGAACGCCGCCCAATCCATCGGACCAGCGGCGTGAAGGTCAATCCTTGGGCGGTGATGGAAAAAGCGACAACGGCATAGGTCACCGAGAGCAAAAGCGCCCGTTCCGGCGTCGCCGGCAAGGCGAGTGCAAGTGCGAGCGACAGCGCGCCGTGCAGCCCGCCCCAACCGAGAATCAGTGTCGGTCCGCGCTCCAGCGCGCGCAGCCTGAGCCAGGTGCCGAACGGCAGCACCACGGCGAAGCGCGCGGCCAGCACGATGGGAATGGCGGCGAGCAGCAGGCCCGATTGGTGCGGCTGGAACGGCACGGCGATCATCTCGATGCCGAGCAGCAAGAACAGAAGCGCGTTCAAGATCTCGTCGACCAGCGTCCAGAAGGCGGTGAGATAGGGCTCGGTCTCGCCCTCGATCGCCTTCCTCGCACGCGGGCCGCCGAACAGCATGCCGGCGCCGACCACCGCGATGGCGCCCGACAGATGCAGCGCCTGCGCCGCCGCATAGGAGCCCATGGCAAGCGCGATGGTGAGCGAGACCTCGACCGCGAAATCGTCCAGCGTGCCCATCAGGCGGATGACGGCCGCGCTCAAGGCCATGCCGAAGAGAAGCCCGCCCAGCGCCTCGACCACGACCTGCAACACGACCGTGCCCGGCGCGACATGGCCGGCGCCGGTGGCGAGCGCGAGGAGCGCGGTGAAGGCGACGATGCCGACGCCGTCGTTGAACAGCGCCTCGCCCTGCAGCACGACCGTCAAGGTCTTCGACAGCCTCACATGGCGCACCGTGGCGAGCACCGCCACCGGATCGGTCGGGCTGATCAAGGCGCCGAACACCAGCGCCCAGGAGAGCGGCAGGGGAAGACCGAGTGCGGCGGCGACCGCCCACACGCCGAAGCCGACGATGACGATGGAGCCCGCCACGCCCAGCGTCGCCAGCGCGCCGATCGACAGCCAGCGCCTTCGCATCTCGTGCAGGTCCACCTGCATCGCGCCGGCGAACAGCAGGAAGGCCAGCATGTAGCCGGTGACCGTGGTGCCGAAATCGATGCGGGCGATCGTGGCGACGACGTCGCCGGGGCCGGCGAGGCCGGGAAACAAGCCCTTCAGCGCCCAGAGCAGCGCGGACGCCGCCAGCCCGGCGATCAGCATCGCCACGCCATGCGGCAGCTTGAGCGTCTTGACGTTCAGCCAGCCGGCGAGCGCCACGGCGGTCATCAGCACGGCGGAGAGTTCGAACGGGGTCATGGCGTTGCGCGTGTCCCTGGTTCCCCGCGGCGCGGGGGACAGAGGTTTTCTATCCGCATCGCCGCTTGACGGCGATCAAAATCCGTCTCGCCGATCCCCGCCATGGTGCGGGTTGCAAGCGATCCAACGGACACGGCCATGTACAAGAGCATCCTGGTGCCGGCGCTGATCCCGGTGTGCGATCCCGACACGCTGGACCTGGCGACGCAGGTGGCGCGGCTGGGCGACGGGCGGATCGAATATCTGTACGTCCATCCCGATGCGCGCGAGCTGGCGCGCTACACCTCCTCGCTCGATTTCGAATCGGGGATGTTCACGCAGCAGATCTGGGACACGCTGGTCGAAGCCGACAAGATCTGCCTGGCGCGCGCCCGCAAGGCGTTCGACGCCTTCTGCGCCTGCGAGAAGCTGACCAGCGAAGGCGCGGTATCGGCCGCGTTCCGCGAGACCGAGGGCAATCCCGGCGAGCGCGCCATCGCCGAGGCGCGCTTTGGCGATCTCGTCGTCATCGGCCGCCCGCCCGCGCCCGAAGACCTGACCACCGGCGAAGCCGGCGACGTGCTGATCGCAAGCGGGCGCCCGGTGCTGCTGACCGCGTCCGGCGAATGCCACAATCCGCTCACCACCGTCGTCATCGCGTGGAAGGAGAGCGCCGCGTCGGTGCACGCGGTGGAGGCGGCGATGCCGCTGCTGAAGAAGGCGCAGCAGATTCATGTGCTGGGCGTGGTCGAGGGCGACGGCGACGAGGCGCCGGTGCGCCGGTCGGCGGAGCGGCTGGCGGAAACGCTGAAGCGGCACGGCCTCAAGCCCCGCGCCAGCCATGTCCGCGCCGGAACGCGCGATGCCTGCGAGGTCTTGCTGGAGACGGCGAGCCAAAAGCTCGAGGCGGGCGTTCTTGTGATGGGTGGATACGGTCACAGCCGGGCGCGCGAGTTCGTTTTCGGCGGTTTTACCCGCCATGTGCTGGGCACGGCGCCGCTGCCGGTGTTGCTGGCGCACTGAAGAGCCGTCTTTTTTTGGCAAGGAGAGTCGCATGCAGGCGCTTGTTTATCGCGGTCCCGGCGAAAAAGCCGTCGAGCAGCGGCCGATCCCGCGCCTCGCCGAGCCGGGCGACGCCATCGTCAAGATCACGAAAACCACGATCTGCGGCACCGACCTGCACATCCTGAAAGGCGACGTCGCGACCTGCGCCCCGGGGCGCATCCTGGGCCATGAGGGCACAGGCGTCATCGACAGCGTCGGCGCGGGCGTGACCGCGTTCAAGCCGGGCGACCGCGTGCTGATCTCGTGCATCTCGTCCTGCGGCAAGTGCGAATATTGCCGGCGCGGGATGTATTCGCATTGCACGACGGGCGGCTGGATCCTGGGCAATGCGATCGACGGCACGCAGGCCGAATATGTCCGCATTCCGCACGCCGATACGAGTCTCTATCCGATTCCGGCGGGCGCCGACGAAGAGGCGCTGGTGATGCTGAGCGACATCCTGCCGACCGGTTTCGAATGCGGCGTGCTGAACGGCAAGATCAAGCCGGGCGACACCGTCGCCATCGTCGGCGCGGGGCCGATCGGGCTCGCCACGCTGCTGACGGCGCAGTTCTATTCGCCGGCGCAGATCATCATGATCGACCTCGACGAGAACCGCCTTGGCGTCGCCAAGCGCTTCGGCGCGACGGCGACGGTGGCGGCGAGCGGTCCCAAGGCGGCCGATGCGGTGAAGGCGCTGACCGAGGGGCGCGGCGTGGACGCCGCGATCGAGGCGGTCGGCATTCCCGCCACGTTCGAACTTTGTCAGCAGATCGTGGCGCCCGGCGGCACCATCGCCAATATCGGCGTGCACGGCGCCAAGGTGGAGTTGCACCTGGAAACGCTGTGGTCCCAAAACATCGCGATCACCACGCGGCTGGTGGACACGGTGTCGACGCCGATGCTGCTGAAGACCGTGCAGTCGGGCAAGATCGATCCCAAGAAGCTCATCACGCACCGCTTCAAGCTGACCGATATCCTCAAAGCCTACGACACGTTCGGCCATGCGGCGGAAACGCGGGCCCTGAAGGTGCTGATCGAGGCGTAGGACGGCACGGAAAACCGCCATGAGCGCTGCGGCCATCGCCAAACGCCATCTCGACGCGGCGATCGCCGAAGCGATCGCGGCCGGCGACGACGCCGAGGCCACCTGCCGCTATCTGCTGAACGCGGTGGTGGAGAAATATCTGGAGCGCCGCAGCGTGGCCGATGTGCGCGCCGAGCTGCAATTCGTCGCCGAGAATTGCGATCCGGACACGGACTTCATGTTCATGCGGCCGTGAGGGGCGCGCGGTCGATCGTTGCCCACCGGCGTCATGGCCCGCAGTCGCGGGCCATGACAATTCGGTATAGGGAGATAGCTCTGTGCATGGGATAACGCCGCCCATGGACACGCTCGCCATCGTTCAGCGGCTGTTTCTCGCGCTCGCCATCGGCTTGCTGATCGGCGTGGAGCGCGGCTGGCAGGAGCGTGCCGGCAAGGAAGGCTCGCGCGCCGCGGGCGTGCGCACCTTCGCGCTGATCGGATTGCTCGGCGGGCTCAGCGCGCTGTTGAACACGCTGACCGGAGGCTATCTGCTCGGCTTTGCCTTCGCCGCCTTCGCGTTCTGCCTGGCGCTGTTCGAATGGCGCGAAGCGCAGGCCAGCAATTCCAGTTCGGCGACCGGCATGGTCGCGGGCCTCGTCGCCTTCGCGCTCGGCGCCTATGCCGCGAGCGGCAATCAGCTGGCGGCGGGCGCGGCCGGGATCGCGACCACCATCGTGCTGGCCGAGCGCAAGGTGCTGCACGACTTCGTGTCGCGGCTGACCTGGAACGAGCTGCGCGCCGCGCTGCTGCTGCTCGCGATGACCTTCGTGCTGTTGCCGATCCTGCCGGACCGCACGGTCGATCCCTGGGACGCGCTCAATCCGCGCCAGCTCTGGCTGATGATGGTCGTGATCGCGGCGGTATCCTATGTCGGCTACATCTGCGTGCGGGTCATGGGCGAGCGCGCGGGACTGGTCAGCGCGGCGGCGGCCGGCGGCCTGGTCTCCTCCACGGCGGTGACGCTCGCCTATTCCAGGCTATCCGTCGCGCAGCCGCAAAGCGTCCTGCCCCTGGCCTCGGGAATCGCGGCGGCGTGGTCGGTGTCGCTGCTGCGCATGTCGGCCATCGCCATCGCGCTGGCGCCGAGCCTTTTGATGCCGGTCGGCACGGTGCTGGGCCCGCCGGCGCTGGTGCTGGCGCTGTTCGCAGCGGTTTACTACTGGCAGGCGGAGCAGACGGCCGATCAGCCGCCGCTGGTGCTGAACGATCCGTTCGAACTGGGCGAGGTCTTGAAATTCGGCGTGCTGCTGGTGGGCGTGACGCTGATCGCCAAGCTCGCCAATTCGGCGCATGCGCAACTGGACCTGG
>CAZMHP010000137.1:0-7819 GCA_964566095.1 uncultured Rhizobium sp.
TGCCGCGCCGCCTGCCCGCCGGTCCCGCCGCCGACGAAAGCATCTGGACCAAGATCCGCGAGGCCTTCACCGACATTCGCACCTGGTCGTCGCTTCTTTATATGCTGCTGATGCTGCCGCTCGGCATCGCGTATTTCATCATCGGCGTGGTGGGCCTCAGCCTGTCGCTCGGCGTCACCGCCGGTTCGCTCTACGGCCTCGTCACGGGCGAGTCGCACATGCAAATCACAGATGCGCCGGTGCTCAACCATCTGCTGCACACCGCGCCGGGACTCATCGTGTTCGCCCTGCTCGGGGTCCTGGCCTTCTTCGTCGTCCTGCACATCGCCCGCCTGATCGGATTGGCGCACGGCAAGATCGCGGAAGGTCTTCTCGTCCGGCTGTGAGCGAGCGCACGCGAGAAAAGCTTTCGCTCTTGCTCCACTGTCATTCCCGCGAATGCGGGAATCCAGAATCTAACCAGCGGCTTGCTGGATGCCCGCCTTCGCGGGCATGACAGTTGGGGTTTAGACGGAGAGATCTGTACCCAACGGAACATTTGTTCCGCGAATCGAATCGTTTCCTCAACGAAGCGTTAACCATTCGGCAAGGGTTGACGACCCTATAATCGAGTAGGCTATATGCCCACGCACGCCGGCTTTGCGCTGCGGGCATAACACTGGGCTGGGGCTGGCGCGGACGTTGCGTCGGTTCTGAAAGACAGGAGCCGACGTGGATCAAAACGTGTCGACGCGCTTACATTCCCTTCGCCGCTCGCTGAATACCGCGAGCAGCGCGCTTGCCACCACCGACGGCCGCTGGGCCGTCGTTTCCACAAGCATCACCGGTCTTGTCGCGGGTTCCATGGCCTG
Source organism: uncultured Rhizobium sp. (assembly GCA_964566095.1). Classification (GTDB taxonomy): domain Bacteria; phylum Pseudomonadota; class Alphaproteobacteria; order Micropepsales; family Micropepsaceae; genus Rhizomicrobium. The sequence continues at coordinate 852 of CAZMHP010000137.1, forward strand.
GATCGCCGCGAGCGCCATTCCGCCGCTCCATGTAACAACGCAGCAGGCGTCGACGACGTTTCTGCCCTACAAGCTTTTTTCGCAGCTCGTGTCGCAGAGCGGCAGCCTGTTCGGCGGCCATAACGATGCGGCCGAGCGCGCCGCGCCGCCGCCCGCGCAGCTCGATCGCGCACTGGCCGACGAGGACAATGGCGACAACGGCGATGCGATGCCCGGCATTGAATCGCGCACGCTGACTTTGGATTCCGGCGACACGCTGGCGGGCGTTCTGCAGGACGCGGGTGTGCCGAATGCGGACGCCGCCGCCGTGGTGGGCGCGCTGGCCAAGGTGTTCGATCTGCGCGATGCGCGCGCCGGACAGAGCTTCACCGTCACCTTCGAGTCCACGCCCGTCGCGCCCGCGCCGGCCGCGGCCAAGCCGTCCAGCGCCGTCGTCAACGTCAACGGCAAGCCGGTGACGGTCTCGACCTCCGATCCGACCGACCTCGCCGACGACGCGGGCGACGTCACGCCGGTGGCGACGCCGCTCGGCCGGCTTCTCTCCGTCACCTTCTCGCCCTCGGTGGAACACGACATCACCGTCGCGCGCCAGGCCGACGGCAGCTTCGCGGCGTCCGACACCGTCAAGCAGCTTGCGCAGCACACCCATCGCGCCGGCGCGACGGTGGATTCCTCGCTCTATCTCGCCGCGACCCAGGCCGGCATTCCGACCGACGTCGTTGTGGCGATGATCAAGATCTTTTCCTACAAGGTCGACTTCCAGCGCGACATCCGCCCGGGCGACACCTTCGAGGTCTATTACAGCTATTACTACACGCCCGACGGCCAGCCGGCGCGCGAAGGCGACATCGACTATGCGATGATGAAGACGGGCGGCAAGACCTATGCCCTCTATCGCTATCAGCCCGATGCGAAGCAGCCGCCGGAATATTTCGACGCCCATGGCGAGAGCATCAAAGGCATGCTGATGAAGACGCCGGTCGACGGCGCGCGGATCTCGTCGGGCTTCGGCATGCGTTTCCATCCGGTGCTCGGCTACACCCGCATGCACAAGGGCATCGACTTCGCCGTGCCGGTAGGAACGCCGGTGATGGCCGCGGGCACGGGCGTGGTAAAGATCGCCGGCCGCTCGAGCGGCTACGGCAATTACATGCGCGTCGATATGGGCAACGGCTACGGCTTCGCCTATGGGCATCTGTCGCGCTTCGCGCCGGGCATCCATCCGGGCAGCCGCGTGCATCAGGGCGAGATCGTCGCCTATAGCGGCAACACCGGACTCTCGACCGGGCCGCATCTGCACTATGAGGATCTGGTGGGCGGCGTGCAGGTCAATCCGCTGACGCTGAAGGTGGCGCAGGGGCGCAAGCTCTTCGGCGGCGATCTGCGCAACTTCCTGGTCGGACGGTTGCACACCGATGCGGTGCTCGCATCGACGCCGCTGGAAACCAAGCTGGCGGATGCCTCGGCCGATTTGAGGCAGGCGAAAGCCCGTTAACCAGGCAGAGCCGCGCGACGTTCCGTCACGCCTTCGCATATGCGGAATGGCTCATGATGGACGACGGAATCGCTATCGCCGCCGCTTCGCATGACCGTGCTCACCGTGCGCCATCTGACGCGCTACCGCTACGCCAAGCGCGTCGCGTTCGGCGAGCATCGCATGATGTTCCGCCCGCGCGAGAGCTTTGACCAGCATGTGCTGGATTCGGTGCTGACGATCACGCCCCGGCCGGACTCCATCCACTATGTCCACGACGTGTTCGGCAACACGATCGGCATCGCGCGCTTCAGCGCCCGCGCCAAGGAGCTGGTGTTCGAGAGCATCAACCGGCTGGAGCATCATCCGGAGAACTCGCTCGACGAGTCGCATCAGCCCGGCCTCGGCTCGAACGACTTTCCCTTCGTCTACAGCGCGGTTGATGAGCCCGACCTGCTGCCGTCGAAGGAGCGCATCTATCCCGATCCCGAGCGCGAGCTGGAGAACTGGGCGCGGCGGTTTCTCGTCGGCCTCACCAAGCAGGACGCACCGCACTTCCTGGCGGCGATGACGCTCGCGATCCACGATGATCTCACCTACCAGACGCGGCCGAGCGGCCCGCCGCAAACGCCGATCGAGACGCTGCGGCTGGGACGCGGCACCTGCCGCGATTTCGCGGTGCTGATGATGGAGGCGTGCCGGACGCTGGGCCTGGCGGCGCGCTTCGTCTCGGGCTATCTCTACACGCCGCAGCGCGAGGGCCAGCCGGCGCGCCGCGGCGGCGGGAACACACACGCCTGGGTGCGCGTTTTCTTGCCGAGCGGGGGCTGGGCGGAATTCGATCCCACCAACGGCCTGGTCGGCAATCGCGATCTGATCCGCGTCGCCGTGGCGCGCGATCCGGCGCAGGCCGTGCCGCTCAGCGGCACCTGGGACGGCGATGTGGCCGACTATCTGGGCATGGACGTGGAAGTGGATGTCGCCGCCGAAGAGCCGAGCGACGCGGGCGACAAGCGCGTGGTGCGCATGCGTTAGAGTGCGAGGGGTGCCGTTTGCTGATCCGCGCGGGTTACGACATCGCCTATGACTGCGCCCAGCCGACGCCGATGCTCCTGATGCTGCATGTCCGGCCCGAGCGCCACACCGATCTGAAGATGCAGGAGAATTTCGCGGTGACGCCCGCCGTGCCGTTTCGCACTTATCTGGACGGGTTCGGCAATGTTTGCACGCGGCTGGTGGCGCCGGCCGGCGTGACGCGATTCACCGCCGATTTCACGATCGCGGACAGCGGTGTGGCCGAGCCCGTGCCCGAGGGTGCACGGCAGGTGGCAGTGGAGGACCTGCCCGACGACGTTCTCGTCTTCCTGCTCGGCAGCCGCTATTGCGAGACCGATCGGCTCACCGCGCTGGCCTGGTCGTATTTCGGAAACACCGAGCCGGGCTGGCCGCGCGTCAAGGCGATCGCCGAATACGCGCACGACCGCATCGTCTTCGGCTATGAGCATGCGCGTCCCGATCGCGGCGCGGCGGAGGCCAATTACGAACAGGTCGGCGTGTGCCGCGACTACGCCCATCTGGCGGTGGCGCTGTGCCGATGCATGAACATCCCGGCGCGCTATTGCACCGGCTATCTGGGCGACATCGGCGTGCCGTTCGATCCCAATCCGATGGATTTCAGCGCCTGGTTCGACGTCTATCTGGACGGGCAATGGTGGACCTGGGACGCGCGGCACAACCATCCGCGTATCGGGCGCATCCTGATGGCGCGCGGCCGCGACGCGGCGGACGTAGCGATCTCGACCGCGTTCGGCAAGGCCGACCTCGTCAACTTCACCGTGATCACCCACGAAGTCGTGCCGTGAGCACGGACGAGCGCGAGATCGGTCCGGACTACGCGCCGGCGCCGCAATGTGCGTTCGATCCGAACGTGCCGGCCGGCGCCGTGAACGCCTTCACGCTGCGGTCGCAGGACAGCGCCTTCTATCCCGGTATCGCGCGGATCGAGAACGACATCACCCGGCGGCGCGACGCGCACGGCAATCGCATCGCGGCGGCGGCGCACGAACAGTCGATGGCGATGCCCTATGTGCGCACGGTGTGGGTCTATGTGCCCAAACAGTATGAGCGTGGGACGGCAGCGCCGTTCCTGGTGGTGCAGGACGGCTATAGCTATATGAAAGTCATGCCGCGCGTGCTCGACAATCTGGTCGCGCAACGGCGAATTCCGGCGCTGGTCGCGGTGTTCGTCGACAGCGGCGGCGGCGACGCGCAGGGAAGCCAGCGCGGGCTGGAATACGACACGGTGTCGGGACGCTATAGCGATTTCATCGAGGCGGAGGTCCTGCCGCGCGTCGCCGAGGAGACGGGCGTCGCGCTGACAAGCGATCCGAACGGCCGCGCGACGATGGGCGCGAGTTCGGGCGCGGCGGCGGCGTTCACCATGGCGTGGTTTCATCCCGAGCGTTATTCGAAGGTGCTTTCCTACTCCGGCACATATGTGAACCAGCAATCGCCGCCGAGCGACGCGACGCCACGCGGCGCGTGGGAGTGTCACGCCACGCTCATTCCCGGCGCCGCGCGCAAGCCGATCCGCGTGTGGCTCGAAGTCGGGGAAAAGGATCTGCATCACGACGATCCGGAAGAGACCTGGCACAACTGGCCGCTCGCCAACCGGCGCATGGCGGCGGCGTTGAAGGCGAAGGGGTATGACTACCGCTTCACGTTCTCGCGCGGCGCGCGCCATGTCGATCCGCGCGTGCTGGAGCAAACGCTGCCCGATGCGCTGGAGTGGCTGTGGAAGGATTTTCCGGAGCGCTGAGGGCCAATCCGGTGATCTCGCATCTGCGGCGGCTGGCCGGTACTGCTGTGCGGCAGGCTTGGGATAAAATTTTGTCATCCCGGCCGAGCGCAGCGAGAGCCGGGACCCATCGAGACACGGCACAATGGGTCCCGGCTCTGCGCGATGCTTGCGCATCGCTTGGCCGGGATGACAACTGTGCTTAATGCACCGCCCTACTCACCTGCGGCGTGTGGTCGATGTCGACGTCGTCCTCGTTGGTCGCGAATTCGACGCCGTTGACCGTCAGCCCGCTCTTGCCGGTCGTGACCTTCACCGTCGAGCCATCGAGGATCTTGCCTTCGAGCAAGAGCTGGGCGAGCGGGTCCTGCAGCCGGCGCTGGATCACGCGCTTCAAGGGGCGCGCGCCATAGACAGGATCGTAACCGGCATTGGCAAGCCATTCGGTCGCCTTCTTGTCGAGCACGATCTCGATCTTGCGGTCGGCCAGGAGCTTTTCCAGGCGCCCGAGCTGGATGTCGACGATTCTGTCCATGTCGGCGCGGCTGAGGCGATGGAACAGGATGATCTCGTCGAGCCGGTTCAGGAATTCGGGCCGGAAATGCGCCTTGACCGCCTGCAGCACGGCGGCGCGGGCCTCGCGCGTCTCCTCGCCCTGGCTGAGCAATTCGGTGCCCAAATTGGATGTCAGGATGATCACCGTGTTCTTGAAGTCCACGGTGCGGCCCTGCCCGTCCGTCAACCGGCCGTCGTCGAGCACCTGCAGCAGCACGTTGAACACGTCGCTGTGCGCCTTCTCGACCTCGTCGAACAGGATCACCTGATAGGGACGCCGGCGCACCGCTTCGGTGAGCACGCCGCCCTCCTCGTAACCGACGTAACCCGGCGGGGCACCGATGAGACGCGCCACGGAGTGCTTCTCCATGAACTCGCTCATGTCGATGCGCACCATGGCGGTGTCGTCGTCGAACAGGAAGGAGGCGAGCGCCTTGGTGAGTTCGGTCTTGCCGACGCCGGTGGGTCCTAAGAACAGGAACGAGCCGATGGGGCGGTTGGGATCCTGCAGGCCGGCGCGGGCGCGGCGTACCGCGTTGGCGATGGCGCGCACCGCTTCGTGCTGGCCGACGACGCGCTTCTCCAGCGTATCTTCCATCTTGAGGAGCTTGTCCTTCTCGCCTTCGAGCATCTTGTCGACCGGAATGCCGGTCCAGCGCGACACGACCGAAGCGATCTGCTCGGGCGTCACGGCCTCCTTGGCGAGAGAATTGGACTCCTTGTCCTCGATGACCTTGAGCTGACGCTCCAGGTCGGGGATGACGCCATAGGTCAACTCGCCGGCGCGCGCGAAGTCGCCCTTGCGCTGGGCCACTTCGGCATCCATGCGGGCGCGGTCGAGCTTTTCCTTCAAGCCTTGCACGTCGTGGACGGACTTCTTTTCCTCCTGCCACTTGGCGGAGAGGACGTTGGCCTTGTCCTCGAGTTCGGCGAGATCCTGCACGAGGGTCTTGAGCCGGTCCTTGGACGCCGGGTCGGTTTCCTTGCGCAACGCCGCCTGCTCGATCTTGAGCTGGACGATGCGGCGGTCGAGCTCGTCGAGCTCTTCGGGCTTGCTGTCGACCTGCATGCGCAGGCGCGACGAGGCCTCATCCATCAGGTCGATGGCCTTGTCGGGCAGGAAACGGTCGGTGATGTAGCGGTTCGACAATTGCGCCGCCGCGACGATCGCGGAGTCGGTGATGCGCACGCCGTGATGGACTTCGTATTTCTCCTTCAGGCCGCGCAGGATGGAGATGGTGTCCTCCACCGTCGGCTCGCTGACGAAGACGGGCTGGAAGCGGCGGGCGAGAGCCGCGTCCTTCTCGACATATTTGCGGTACTCGTTGAGCGTGGTCGCGCCGACGCAGTGCAGCTCGCCGCGCGCCAGCGCGGGTTTCAGCAGATTGGAGGCGTCCATCGAGCCTTCCGACGCGCCGGCCCCGACCAGGGTGTGCAATTCGTCGATGAAGAGGATGATGTTGCCGTCGGCGGCGGTGACTTCGCCCAGCACAGCCTTCAGCCGCTCCTCGAACTCGCCGCGGAACTTGGCGCCGGCGATGAGCGAGCCCATGTCGAGCGCCATCAGCTTCTTGTTGCGCAGGCTCTCCGGCACGTCGCCGTTGACGATGCGCAGCGCGAGGCCCTCGGCGATGGCGGTCTTGCCGACGCCGGGCTCGCCGATGAGGACGGGATTGTTCTTGGTGCGCCGCGCCAGCACCTGGATGGTGCGGCGGATCTCCTCGTCGCGGCCGATGACCGGATCGAGCTTGCCGCTGCGCGCCGCCTCGGTGAGATCGCGGGCGTATTTTTTGAGCGCGTCGTATTGGTTCTCGGCCGTGGCGCTGTCGGCGGTACGGCCCTGGCGCAGATCGGCGATCGCCTTGTTGAGATTTTGCGCCGTGACGCCGGCATCCTTCAGGATCTTGGCCGCGTCGGTGCCTGCCGCCATGGTGAGCGCGAGCAGCAGATATTCGGCGGTGACGAAGCTGTCGCCGGCCTTCTTGGCGATCTGCTCGGCGTTGTCGAACATCTTCGCGGTGTCCTGGTTCAGGTACACCTGGCTCGACTGGCCCTGCACTTTGGGAAGTTTTGCGAGCGCCTTTTCCACGCCGTCGCGGACCTGTTCCGGCTTGCCGCCGGCCGCCGCGATCAGACGCGCGG
>CAZMHP010000138.1:0-7811 GCA_964566095.1 uncultured Rhizobium sp.
GGCGCGGTGATCGTCTCGACGCCGCAGGACATCGCGCTGATCGATGCGCGCAAGGCGATCTCGATGTTCGAGAAGACCAAGGTGCCGGTGCTCGGCATCGTGGAGAACATGAGCACCTTCGTCTGTCCGCATTGCGGAACCGAGAGCCATATCTTCGGCCATGGCGGCGCGCGCGCGGAAGCCAAGAAGCTCGGCGTGCCGTTCCTGGGCGAAGTGCCGCTCGTGATGGCGATTCGCGAGACCTCCGACGCCGGCCGTCCGATCGTCGCGACCGCTCCGGACGGGAAGGAAGCCGCCGCGTTCCGCGCAATCGCGCAAGACGTCGCGGCCGCTGTCGCGGTTGCGCAGCGCGCGGGCCCGCGAATTGTGCTGGAATAGGTCATGGCCGCCAGCAAACCTCAGATCCGCAGTCTCTTTGCCACGCCGCTCGCCGTGCACTTCCTTCCGGTGGCGCAGGACGTCAACGCCGCGCTGCGCCCCTTGATCGCCGAGCGCGCGGGCGCGGGCCAGCGCGGCCAGGGCTGGCGCTCCGATCCCGATCTTTCGAGCTGGGCCGGCGACGGCGCGCAAACCCTCTTTCGCGTCGTGCGCGATCTGGCCGACAGCCTGACCGCGACGCGCACCGGCGCGCGCGTCAACCTCGATTGGAGCGTCAGCGCGGTCGCGTGCCTGCGCCAGAAGGGCGATTACCGCGAAGCCGCGGCGCGGCCCGGCGCCGTGTGGTCGGGCGTCTATTACGTCGACGACGGCTACGCCAAGTCGGACGAGGAAGCGCTCGGCGGCGAGTGCGAGCTATCGGATCCGCGCGGCGTGCTGCCCGCGATGATGGCGCCGCATTACGGCTTTCGCATTCCGGGCGGACTGACCGCGGGACAGTGCGAGGTCGTGCGGCCGCAAAGCGGGATGATCCTGTTGCATCCGTCCTGGCTGGCGCGCGGCGAGCGCCGCTATGACGGCGAGCACCAGCGCGTGACGATCGAGTTCGATCTGACGGCACCGGCTGCCGGCTGACCCGCCCTTTTTCCTCCCCCGCAACGGCGGGGGAGGAAAGCCAGTCACTACCGCCCCGCCGTGATCGCCATCGTGACGACCGTCTTGCCGTCGGGCGTGGTCTGGGTCCAGGTGTCGCCGACCTTGTGATCGCCCTTGATCTCGTTGCACATCGTCGCCTTGGACGGATCGGCCGGTGCCGGATCGGTCACCGTGAAGCAGACATGGCTGTCGTCCTTCCAGGCATAGGTGCCCTTCACGGTCTTGTCGCCGACATGCTGCTCCCAGGTCTTGTCGGCGTTGACGTAGATGACGAACTTGGTGCCGTCCGGCAGCGTCTGCGTCACCGTATTGCCGTAGGCGACGGCGAACAGATCGCCGGCGAAGGCGGCGGTGGAAAAGCTCGCGGCGACGGCCGCGGCCAGGATGATGCGCTTCATGTGGATTTCCCCTTTTCGAACCCGTTAGGCATATGGGCGCTCGATGACAATCGTGCAACCGGCGTCACTAGTTTTATCCCTTGCGCCGGCGCGGTCCCCGCCCCGCTATTCGATGCCGGCCTTGATCGTCAGGTTGCGCGACTGACCGTTGGCGCTCATCGTCCAGCTGTCGCCGACCTTATGGGCGGCCCAGGCCGTGCAGAACGGATTGCTGGGCAGGCCCGGCGGCGGATCGCCGACATAGGTGCGGCAGAGCTGATCGCCCTTGATCTCCCAGGTGCCCTTGTAGCTGCGGCTCATGCCCATCATCGAACCGACCACATCGAAGCTGTGATCGGCTTTGTAGTGGGTATGCACCTCGGCCATGCCGCCGGTGGAGATGACGGTGTTGCCGTAGTAGCCGGTCATGATGTCGTCGCCGGCAAAAGCGGGCGCCGCGGCGAGGCCGAGCGCGCCGGCCGCAATCCAGATCCTGAGCATGGGTTCTCCTTTGGTGATGACGATCAATTCAAGCCTTGCACGAGCGAGCCGTGGCCGCCGTCCGCCGACGTCCAGTTGCCGCCCACCGCGACGGGGGCGATCGGATTGCATTGCGGATTGGTCTTGCCCGGCAGCGGTGGATCGAAGGTGTGGCAAAGCTGGCCGTCCGCCGTGATCTCCCACGTGCCCTTGTAGCGATAGTTGAAGGCCGGCGCGACGCCGTCGAAGGTATGGTCGGCATTGTAGTGCGTATGGGATTCGACGCCGTTGGCGTCCACGACGACGACGGTGTTGCCGTAGAAATTGGCCATGGGATCGGCGGTGTCGTCCGCCCAGGCCGCGGCGGTCGCCGCGAGCAGGATCGACAGGCCGATGGCAAGCCGTTTCATGCGGTGTTCCTTTTATTGAATGCCGGGGACGAGCGAGACGGTGAACGGCCCGGCCGTCCAGCTGTCGCCCAGCTTGTGTTCGGAGACCGGCGCGCAGGTCGGATTGGGTGTGTTGGGGATCGGCGGATCGGAGGTGAGGCAGATCGTGCCACCGTCGATCTTCCAGCTGCCCTTGAAGGACACGCTGCCCTGCTTGCCCGTGTAGGTGTGATCGGCGTTGTAATAAATGTGGTTCTCGGTCCCCGCCGCGTCCTTGGTGATCGTCGTGTTGCCGAAGCGCGAGGCCAGGATCTCATCGCCGGCAAAGGCCGGCACGCTCAGCGCCAGCAGCGCCGCCCCGCCGAACAGGATCTTATGCATGTCCGCTCTCTCCCCTTGCCGTCCGTTGCGTCCGTTCGCGATTTCGTGAACGGCCGGGCCCCTTGTGCCGGGCGCCGCAGCCTAAGGTTAGCGCCCAATACCGTCGGCGCAAAGAAACCCCGGGAGAATTTGACGCATGAGACCGATCCACTTCGCAATTGCGATATGCATGATCGCCTTCGTACCGGCCGCGATGGCGCAGACTCCCGCCGCGGCCCCCACGCAAAGCTGCCGCGACGACATGGGCCGCGCGCTGGATTTCTGGATCGGGACCTGGAAGGTCACGACGACCGACGGCACGGTCGATGGCCACAACCGCATCGTCGGCGCGCTCGACGGTTGCGCGGTCATCGAGAACTGGGAAGGCACGACCGCCGGCGACATCGGCAAGAGCCTGTTCTCCTACGACGCCGCCAACCACCGCTGGCATCAGACCTGGGTCCGGCCGGACACGACGCATGCCGGCGGCATCACCAATGGCGATCTGGTGTGGATCGGCGCCGACAAATCGGCGCATTTCGTCGACGAAGTGTTCGGGCCCAAGGGAATCGCGCTGCTGCAGCGCACGACATTGGCGCCGCTCGCCAACGGCACGGTGCGCCAGTTCATCGAACAGTCGCGCGACGGCGGCAACAACTGGGTGTCGGCTTATGACGCGATCTACAGCCGCGAGCCCGACAAGGCCTTTGCGATGACGCCGGCCGTCGCGAACGATCCGATGCCCTGCCGCGGCGCGACGGGCGGCACCGCGCTCGACTTCTGGGTGGGAGACTGGAACGTCGTCGCCGCCGCGAACGGCACCAAGATGGGCGACAGCCGCATCGAGCGGGTGCTGGACGGCTGCGCCATCGTCGAGAACTGGCACGGCGCCGACGCGAACGACGACGGCAAGAGCCTGTTCGTCTTCAGCGCGCTCACCGGACTTTGGGACCAGACCTGGGTGGCTCAGAACACGGCGCGGCCCGGCGGCTACAAGAACAAGCACGAGCTTGCGAGCTATCCGGACGGCGGCATCCGCTTTCAGGGCAACCTGTTCGTGCGGCCCGGCCTCGTCGTGCTCGACCGCACGACGCTGACGCCGCAGAAGGACGGCCGCGTGCGCCAGACGATCGAGATCTCCAAGGACGGCGGCGCGAACTGGATCGTCAGCTTCGACGCGTATTATGTGCCGGTGAAGCACTGACGCCGAACTCGGTCTGCCCCCAATCCCCATTGTCATGGCCCGCGAATGCGGGCCACCCAGGTGACGCCGCTTCAGCCCTCGAATTTTGTGGCGCACCAACTGGGTGGCCCGCACTCCGGCGGGCCATGACAATTGAGTCTACCCGCCCTACCCCCGCACCAGCGTCACGTATGAATAGCGCACGCCCTCGGCGGTGACGTGCTCCTCGCGCGCGGTCTCGCGCCAGACCGCGCGGTCGAAGGGCGGCAGATGCGCGTCGCCTTGCGCCTCGACATGCACCTCGGTGAGTTCGATGCGCGTGGCGAGCGGCAGGGCCGCCTTGTAGATCTCCGCCCCGCCGACGATGGCGGCCTCGGACGGATTTTCCGCGCGCGCCTTCGCCAGGGCATCCTCGAGCGAATGCACCACGAGCGCGCCCGGCGCCGCGTAGGACGCATCGCGCGTGATCACGATGTTGGTGCGCCCGGGCAGCGGACGCTTGGGGAAACTCTCCCAGGTCTTGCGCCCCATCACGATGGGCTTGCCCATGGTCAGCGCCTTGAAGCGCTTCATGTCCTCGGGGAGGCGCCAAGGGATGGCGCCGGCGGCGCCGATCACGCCATTGTCGGCCATCGCCAGGACGAAGACGACGTCGCCGCTCATCCGCCGCCCAGTTTGGCGAGCGCCGCGCCCTCCAGGCGATAGGTGAACCAGCCGGCGTGCTGGCGCGCCCCCAACGCGTCGTAGAAATCGATCGACGGCTTGTTCCAGTCCAGCACCGACCAGTCGATGCGCGCCGCCCCGGCCTCGACCGCGGTCTTTGCCAGATGCGCCAGCAGCGCCTTGCCATAGCCCTTGCCGCGATGCGTCGGCCGCACGAACAGATCCTCGAGATAGATCGCGCGCCGCGCGGCGAAGCTCGCATAGATCCAATACCAGGTGGCGAGACCGGCCGGCTCGGCGCCGTCGAACAGCAGATCGCAGTTGAGCAGCGGGGCATCGCTCAGATAGTCGCGCCGGATCACCTCCGCGGTGACGTGGAAGACGGGCAGCAACTTCTCGTATTCGGCAAGCTCGGTCAGCAGCGTCAACACGATTTCTTCTTCGCCCTGCCGCGCCCGCCGAATCAGAAAGTCCGTCATGAAATGAATACCTTATGCGTTGCGCGCAGCTTAGGTGCACACCGCGTCATGGTAAACCGCGCGGGAACCAATCCCCGCCATGCACAGTTAGCGTGCCGGAGCGCGGTAGACGCCGCGGGTTGTTTTCCGTCAACAATGCGCCGCGTTCTGCGGTTATAGTTTTGCCAATTCCTGGGAGGAAATCGCATATGAAAAAGACATTTCTGGCTTCGGCCGCCGTGCTCGCGCTCCTTGTCGCGTCGCCCGCTTTGGCCGATCGCCACGACGACGACCAGCACGGCAGCAAGGGCAATGCGGCCGGAAGCAGCGCCGGCGCGCACGGCAGCACCGGATCGGGCGGCAGTCATACCGGCGGCGGCGCCTCGGGCGGCGGTCACCACGACCTAGCCCCCTCGGGCGGCGGCGCGGGCGGCGCGTCCACCGCGCACACCGGCTTCAGCCAGGGCTCGGGCGGCCGCCACTTCGACAAAACCAACGCAAGCCACGGCGCCGGCAGCACTGCCAATCCGCTCACGGGCGGCGGCGGCATGAGCCAGGGCTCCGGCGGCCGGCACTTCGGCAACAGCACTGGCGCGGCAAGCAACGCCAATCCGCTGACGGGCGGCGGTATGATGGGCAGCAACAATACGCACCGCACGGGCGGCAGCAGCCACGGCAATACCACGACCGCCATCTTCGGCATCGGCGGGCACGGCTACAAGAACAGTTCGAATTTCGGCCATAGCCGGCACAACAGCGCGTTCGATTCCCTGCGCCGCGCCGTTCACGCCAGCCATCGCTATCACGACGGCACCTATCGTCGCCCGACCGGCTGGTACGAACACACCTGGAACTACGGCGACTTCCTGCCGGCGCTGTTCTTCGCCGATCGCTACCAGATCGACGACTACGAGGATTTCGACCTGTCCGACCCGCCGGACGGCACGGTGTGGGTGCGTTACGGCAGCGACGCGCTCCTCGTGGACGAAGACACCGGCGAGATCATCCAGGTGGACTACGGGATCTTTTATTGACGGTTTACCTCTCCCGTTTACGGGAGAGGACGCGAAAACTTGCATTTGGCGCCGCGCAGCGGCGCCAAATGCTTAGTTTTCGCTGGTGAGGGGACGAAGCTTGGCGCCCACCCTCACCCGATTTGTCGCTGCGCTCCAAATCGACCTCTCCCGCAAGCGGGAGAGGTTACTACACGGCGATCTCCGCCTTGATGGTCGGGTGCGCGCGGTAGTTCTCGAGCGCGAAATCCTCGTATTTGAAATCGAAGATGCTCGTCACATCCCGATTGAGCCGCATCGTCGGCAGCGCATAGGGCTTGCGCGTCAGCTGCTCGCGCGCCTGGTCGATGTGGTTGAGATACAGATGCGCGTCGCCCAGCGTGTGCACGAATTCGCCGGGCTTCAGCCCCGTCACCTGGGCGATCATCATCGTCAGAAGCGCATAGCTCGCGATGTTGAACGGCACCCCTAAGAAGATGTCGGCCGAGCGCTGATAGAGCTGGCACGACAGAAGCCCGTTCGCGACATAGAACTGGAACAGGCAGTGGCAGGGCGGCAGAGCCATCTTCGGCACGTCGGCGGGATTCCAGGCGGTGACAATTAAACGGCGCGAATCCGGATTGGCTTTGATGTCGCGCACCACATTGGCGATCTGATCGATGCTGCCGCCGTCCGGCGCCGGCCAGCTGCGCCATTGACGCCCATAGACCGGCCCGAGCTCGCCCTTCGCATCGGCCCACTCGTCCCAGATGGTCACGCCCCGGTCCTGCAGCCAGCGCACATTGGTGTCGCCCTTCAGGAACCACAGCAATTCCAGCACGATCGCCTTGGCGAACAGCTTCTTGGTCGTCATCAGGGGAAAGCCGGCGCTCAGATCGTAGCGCGCCTGATGCCCGAATACCGACAGCGTGCCCGTGCCGGTGCGGTCGTGCTTGCGCACGCCCGTCTTGAGAACCAACTCCAAAAGATCGTGATACTGGCGCATGGCCCCACTATAGGCCGATTCCGCCGCCGCTTCAGCTATCCGCCGTCAGGAAGATCGTGCGTTCCTCGACGCGGCGCTTGTGCAGGCCGTCGATCACGACCTTCTGGCCGTTGACCGTGCCCTTGTCCCACATCAGGAAGGCGTCGGCGGAACCGGGGATGTCGCCCGCGTTGAACTTGCGCAGCACGGTGGAGCTCTGGAACGCGCCGATCCCGATATTGTAGGTCAGCGACAGCATCGCCGCGGCCTGGTGCAGCGTCGCCGTCCGCGTCAGCAGGGATGCCATCTGCTTGCTCTTCAGGCTCATCTGATACGACAGAAAACCGGTCGCCTGCGCTTCGGTGACGGCGGGATCGGTCATCGTCACCGACTTGCCGGTGCCTTGCGGCGGCGGCGGATAAAGGATCGTGCCGTAGCCGATGGTGGCGACGCCGACCGAGTCCTTATAGGGGCTGCCGCGGAAGCCCTCGAACTGCTTGATGATCGGCATGGCAAGCGGAAAGACGACGCTGTCGCCGGGCCAGTTGGGCATGAAAACCCCCTTGTGAAGGATACAACCGCGCCGCACGCCGCGTGGGCCGACGCTAGATCACGGCCGCGCCCCTGCCAACGCCGCGGGAACCTCCGGCCCTTCAATTCTTAACCCCCGCATCCTATATTGGGTGTGCTGGCTTGCCAGCTATGGCGATAAACGACTGTGTAATAAGCGGCCCGGACCCGGGGGCGGTACCCGGCGCCTCCACCCCAGGTATCGGGGATCAGGTATCAGGTATCAGAATTTCTGATCCCCGATACCTGATACCTGATTTCTGAGGCGGGGGCGAAACAGGATCGACGGACGTGTAAAGGCAGTTCTTTCGCTCGGTATGGT
>CAZMHP010000139.1:0-7799 GCA_964566095.1 uncultured Rhizobium sp.
GCCAACTATCTTCGCAACTCGGGCTACGCGTGAACCACAAATCAAAATGCTCTAGGCTTTGACGTAGACCCAGCACGTCAGGCCGGAACGCAACCGCGCACGGGCGCGCTTGTAGTCGGGCGGCTCGTAGGCGTCCGCCTTCGCCAGGTCGGCCGCGCTCAGCTCCAGGGCAATGCCCTCGACCTGATCGTTGTCGTCGCCCGTCGGTTCCAGGATCGTGTGCTCCGCCTTGCCGCTCAGCGCGATCGTCTTTTCATCGGTGAGCGTGATGGCGCGGAGCCGATAGCCGAGAATGGCGTCGGGCGCGCCCGGCACGGTGTGGCCCAGAATGGCGCGCTGGACATGCGCGTCGCGCAGCGTTCCGTAGGAGAACAGTCGTTCCATCATAGCAGCCCCAATTCCACGAGCTCGGCCTGCAATCTCTCGGGCAGTTTTTCGAGTCCCTTGGCGCCGCGCGCATCCGGCGGCGCGTCCTTGGGATCGAAATAGCGCCAGCCCTGGAAGGCGCGATGGGCGCGGCGCTGCAACGGCACGAGTTTGGCGTCATAGACCAGGCCGCAATGGGGCGTGCCGTTCTTGGTGACGCGGCGGATGTCGAGCAGCGTCTGGCGCACCGCGATCTGTCCCTTGATGACCCAATAGAGCGAGCCACCATCGAGGAGCTCGTCCTTGCGCTTGGGCATCATGCGGGTGACATGGATCAGCTCGGGCGATTTGACGCCGCGCTTCTTCTGGTCGCGGATGCGGCCTGCCTGCCATTGCGCGAGATCTTCGACCGAGTCCGCGCCGACACACAGCTTGAGGATATGCAGCGT
Organism: uncultured Rhizobium sp.; assembly: GCA_964566095.1. GTDB lineage: Bacteria > Pseudomonadota > Alphaproteobacteria > Micropepsales > Micropepsaceae > Rhizomicrobium. The sequence goes on from CAZMHP010000139.1 coordinate 816, forward strand.
CACGCCGCCTTCTCCGGCGCGAAGCGAACGACGACGGTGCTTTCGCCGACCTGGTCGCCCAGTGCGACGGCGACGGATTCCACCGTCGCGGCGGCCGGCGCCGACAGCGTGTGCTCCATCTTCATCGCTTCGAGAATCGCAAGCGGCTGACCCTTGGCGACATGGTCGCCCGCGCGCACGAAAAGCTGCACGATCTTGCCGGGCATGGGCGTGACGATGCGGTCGGTGGGGCTGCCTTGTGCTTCGGCGGCCTCGAACGGATCGTAGGGCGTCAGGACAAAGGTCTCGCCGCGATCCATGACCGCGATGGCGCCCGAGCCGAGTCGCAACGCTTTTGCGGGCGACCGCGCCGCCGCGATCATGCGGCGCGCGCCATCGACCAGGAACTCGACCGTGGGCGGCTGCGCGCCGCCGAGACGGAAGCCGTCGCGCGCGTTCCACGGATCGCCGTCCGCTGTCGTCGCCTCATCGACGACGCATTGCGCGGCGGCGGCCAACACATACTGCGGCGGCACGAGCGGCGGAACCAGTTCGGACAGATGGCGCGGAATGAACCCCGTGTCGACGTCGCCGGCGACGAAGTCCTTGTTGGTCAGCGTGCGGATCAAAAAACCGTTGTTGGTCTTGAGGCCGGCGATCTCGGCTGTCTGCAGCGCCGCTGCGAGGCGCGCCGCCGCCGCCTCGCGCGTCGCGCCATGGGCGATCACCTTGGCGATCATCGGATCGTAAAAGGGCGTCACCGTGTCGCCTTCGCGCACGCCGGTGTCGACACGCACGCCATCGGGCAGGTGCAGGCGCTCCAACATGCCGATCGAGGGCAGGAAGCCGGTCTGCGGGTCCTCCGCATAGAGGCGCGCCTCGATGGCGTGGCCACGGATGGCAAGTTCGTCCTGCGTCTTGGGCAATCGCTCGCCGGCCGCGACGCGCAACTGCCATTCGACGAGGTCGAGGCCCGTGATCGCCTCGGTCACCGGATGCTCGACTTGCAGGCGGGTATTCATTTCCATGAACCAGATGCGGTCGGGTCGGAGACCTTCCGACGCGTCGGCGATGAACTCGATCGTTCCGGCGCCGCGATAGTTCACCGCCTTCGCCGCCTTCACCGCCGCCGCGCCGATGGCGGCGCGCATTTGCGCGCTCATGCCCGGCGCGGGCGCCTCCTCGATCACCTTCTGGTGGCGGCGTTGCAGCGAGCAATCGCGCTCGAACAGATGCACGGCGTTGCCGTGGCCGTCGGCGAAGACCTGCACCTCGATATGGCGCGGGCGCGCGACGTATTTCTCGATCAACACGGTGTCGTTGCCGAAGGCGGATTTGGCTTCGCGCTTGGCGCCTTCGAGCGCGGCGACGAAATCGGCGGCTGCTTCGACCTTGCGCATGCCCTTGCCGCCGCCGCCCGCGACCGCCTTGATCAAGACGGGATAGCCGATGCGCGCCGCTTCGGCGGCGAGATGCGTAACGGACTGATCCTCGCCCAGATAGCCCGGCACGACCGGTACGCCGGCCTTCTGCATCAGCGCCTTGGCGCGGTCCTTCAGGCCCATGGCGCGGATCGCGTCCGCCGGTGGGCCGACGAAGACGATGCCGGCAGCGGCGCAGCGTTCGGCGAACGCCGCGTTCTCCGACAGGAAGCCGTAACCGGGATGGACCGCCTCGGCGCCGGTCGCCTTCGCGGCCGCGAGGATCGCGTCGATCTTGAGATAGGAGTCCTGGGGCGGTGCGGGACCGATGCGGACGGCGCGGTCGGCCGCCGCGACATGCGCCGCGCCGGCATCGGCGTCGGAATAGACCGCGATCGTCGACACGCCGAGGCGCTTGGCGGTTCGCATGACACGGACGGCGATCTCGCCGCGATTGGCGATCAGGAGCGTACGAAACATGGGCAGCGTCTTAGCCGAAAATTCGGGCCCTGCCGATTGTCTGCGCCCGCTCTGTGGATAAGTCCGTCAGGCTCAGTGCGCGTGTGCCGGCGGCGACAGGAACATCCGCTTGATGAACATCAGCACGGCGATGACGATGAGGTATCCGACATACAGGGACAGCGCCATTCGCAGATAGGAGAAATCGAGCAGCGGCGGCAGGCGAAACGCGGCATGATGCGCAACCACCGGTATGAGCACATCGGCGATCAGATGAACCAGCGTCGCGCCCAGCGCCACCGCCCAGATCCGATCCCAGGCCGGCGCGATGATGGCGGCCACCAGAGCGATCACCAAGCCTTCCACCGCGTTCACATTGTTGAAGCCTTCTTGCACGAAGTGCCAGATAACATTGAGAAAATGCTGTATTTGATCCATGAGCCGCTCCCGAGAATGGTAAACATTACCAGCCTGAAATGCGAAAATCCCGTGGGAAGTTCCAATTCCGTTCGTCAGAAGGCCGCAGAGGCGGTCATGTGACACTTCTCCCACCTGCCGACGCGACCGATATTGGGGGCGGCCTTACGCCTCGACGACGCGGAGCTTTTCGCCGGCGAGCATGAGCGGGGTTTGCGGCGTCAGGCGCAGATGCGCCAGGACCAGTGCCCGCGTCGATGCGACGAGCGCCTCGGCGATGCGATCGACCGGCGTGGAGGGTTTGAGTACCAGCCAATTGGCGATGAGATCGAGCTGCGCCTGCGCGATCTGCATGGCCGCTTGCGACAGCGGCAGGATCGGACGCGCCAGGGTCTGCCGGGCGAGCGAGGTCAGTCGCGGCTCGATCAGCCCGGCCAAGCATTTGGTCCAGATCGCCCGCACGGCCCCCTCGAAGAACATCCGGTTGCGGCGGCGCTGGTCGTGGAAGTGTAGAAGCTGCTTGGCCAGAACCTCCGCCGGCAGTTCGTTGCCCACCAGCACGGCAAGGACCGTGGACGGATGCGCCATGCTGTGGCGAAGAATGTCGTCCTTGCCGGTGTAGTGCATGTAGAAGGTCGAGCGCCCGACATTGGCGCGTTCGGCGACGCGCTCCACCGTCACCGCCTCATAGCCTTCCTCAAGAAGCTCGGCGATGAACGCGCCCATCAGCGCGGCGCGGGTGCGTTCGGTGCGTCGGTCGAGTTTCGCTGGCGTCACGAAGATCACATTCGGTTGATACGGACGGGCACGACACCGCCTTTATAGGGCTTTGCGCGAGTCCAATGTTGGACACGGAGCCCATTGTGTCCAGTAGTGGACTGCCGCGCCACCCACGCCAGCAACGGACCGCACGAGGTTGCTATCTGTGCCCCGAGAGTCGAAAGGGCAAACCATGTCAGATTCATCGGCCGTCCCGAATGGCCGCATCGCGGGCGCCGTCTTGTTCGTCGCCGCCATTCTTTCCGTCGTCCTTCTCATGAACCATCCAGGCGGGCATGCGACGACCTTCGCCGACATCCTCAAAGACGAGGCATCGAATCAGGCGAAGGACATGTTGGTGCATGGCGGCTTCATTTTCGTGCTGGCGGCGGAGTTCGCCTGCCTGGCGATCATGACGGCGCGGATGACCGCGGCGCGCGCGGCGGCCATCGCCGGCCTCGCCCTCTTCGCCATGGCGGCGACATTCATGAGCTTGTCGATGGTGCTGGACGGTCTGGTGACGCCGGCCATTGCCGCACGCTATCTCGGCGCGCCGGCAGAGAAATACGATCTCGCCAAGGCGCTGTTCGTTCTGGTTGGCACGCTGATCCGGTTCCTGATGCCCTTGGCGCAGACGTTTCAGGCCTTGGCGGTCGGACTGTGGGGGCTCGCGCTTCTGCGGATCAGCGGGCTGGCGCGCGGCGTCGGTATGCTCGGCGTGGCGCTCGGCGTGCTGCTGACCGCGGCGCTCCTGCTGCCGGCGACGTCCGGCAATCCCGTGGTGCTCATGGCCGCCATCGCGACGCTGTCGCTGTGGTACGGGCTCGCGGGCGCGGTCCTTTTCCTCGGGAGGATTTGAGATGCGCGCGCTTTTTCTCGCCGCCGCATTCGGTGCGTGTGCGACAGCGGCACAGGCCGCCAGCGCGCCGTTGACGCTGGCACCCGACGGCCACTTCACCACGCCGGTCACGCTGAACGGTCAGGGCCCTTACGACTTCACCGTCGATACCGGCGCGCAACGCCCAGTGCTGGCGCCGGACCTCGGCGCCAAACTCCAACTGACGAGCGCGCCCGGCGTCGAAATTCGCGCCACCAGCGGCGCCGGCGCGGCCCGCATGACCTATGTCCGCGACTACAAAAGCGGACTGTTCGACCTGTCGAACGAAATGATGGCCATCCTGCCCAATGCCGGCATGGTGACGACCGGCGTTGTGGGCATGGATGCCTTCACGGACAAGCGGCTGGAGCTGAACTTCGCGGATCACCAGGTGACGAGCGGCGAATCCGCTCCGACGCCGAAGGGCTTTGTGCCGGTGCCGGCCATGATCGTCGCCGGCAGCTTCATCATTATCGACGTGGTGGTGGACGGCGTGAAAGCCAAGGCGATGGTCGACTCCGGCGCGCGGCGCACCATCGTCAACAGCTTGTTGCAGAAGGCCCTTGGATTCAAAGCCGGCGATCCGCGCCTGACGCCCGACGCGGCGGTGGGCGGCGCGACCAAGGATACGACCGCGGCGCTGAAAGCAACCGTCGGCTCGATCGCGATCGGCAGCATCCATTTCGATCGGCATGTCGTGACGTTCGCCGACGTCCCGGTGCTGCAGTCGCTGGGACTGAGCGACCGGCCCGCGATGATCCTGGGCCTCGATGCGCTCAAGACGCTGAAGGCGATGGCGATCGATTACCCGCGCGCGGAGCTTCAAATCAAATCCTGACGGCCGCTTGTTGCCGGCCGAGCGATCTTCATGGGAGAGGCATATGCAGCAGGAACAAAGCGCGGCAGCACGGCCCGTCGTCACGCTTGTCGGGCTGGTCCTGGCGCTGATCCTGCCGACCTTCGGCTTCGCCAAGATCGGAAAGGCCATTCCGGGAATGCCGTTCGGTCTGGGGGGCGAACTTGTGTTCTGGGCGATGGCGGCGGCGGTCGTGCTCTTTGTTCTCGTCGTGGAGCGGCGGCCGCTCTCGTCGATCGGGTTGAAGCGGCTGACATGGCGCTCATTGGCATTTGGGGTTGGCGCCTGGATTGTCACGTTCCTGCTGCTGGAAGGCATCGTTATATTCGTCTTTCCGCTTCTGCACCTGGCGTTCAATACCAAGGCCATGCAGCAGATCACGCAGCTTCCGTACTGGTATCGGTTCCTGACCGTGGTCCGCGCGGGCGTTTGCGAGGAGCTCTTGTTCCGCGGCTATGGAATCACGCGGCTCGAGGAGCTGACGGGCAGCAAGTATGTCGCGGGCGCCGCGACGCTCGCGCTGTTCACCTATGCACACATTGCCTTTTGGGGCGTGGCACAGATCTTCATCGCCGGCGGCGCGGGGTTGGTGCTGACCGTTCTTTATCTGTGGCGCCGCGATCTCGGCTCGAACATGATCGCGCATTGGCTTGCGGATGCCGCCGTCGTGCTCACGCGCTGACGCCGCGGCGGCGAGCAAGGCTCTCGTTTTTGTGATTCCCGCCGCCGCGGTATCGGCTTCACAAGCAGGAACCGGCTCGCTCTGATGCGCGCGCCTAAGAGATGGCATTGGGGGGTTCGGTGACCGCAACGCGCGATACGAGACATAGGTGGCTGGCCGGGCTCGGCCTGCTGCTGACGCTGGGGCCGGTGCTGGCGCATCTCAACCAGTTCGGCGAGCGCTATCTCGGCATGACGCCGCTGCAGAGCCGCGACCTGTTCTGGTGGGCGATGCTGGCGTTCGTTCTGTTCTATGTGCTGGTTGTCGAGCGGCTGCCGCTCGCCTCCATCGGCCTCAAGCGGCCGGACTGGAAGACGCTGGCCTATGGCCTCGGCGCGGTCGTCGTCATCTTCGCGATCGAACCGCTGGTCGAGATGGTGCGCATTGCGCTTCACGCGGCGGGCCAGCAGGGCTCGGCCGCCTCCAACGCCATCGTCGCCATGCCCTGGTGGTACCGCTTCGCGCTCGTGACGCGCGCCGGGATCGTCGAGGAGGTCGTGTTCCGCGGCTATGCGATCGAGCGCACCGAAACGTTGACCGGAAGCCGCGTCGCCGCCTTCGTCGTGTCGGTGGTGACGTTCAGCCTGGCACACCTCGCCTATTGGGGCTGGGGCGCGTTGATCGGCGTCACCGCGATCGGCGCGCTGCTGACCCTGCTCTATCAATGGCGGCGCGATCTGGGCGCCAACATGCTGGCGCATTTCCTGGTGGACGGCATTCAGCTGTTGCTGTGAGCGAGACGCTTTTTCTAGAGCTTCAATGTCTCGGCCGTCAGCACCTGCATCGCGCCCGGATCGGCGGCGAGGGCGCGCAGCCTCTTGGCGAAGGCGCGCGACTCCGGCACGGCGAAATGCGCGCGGATCGCCGCCGCGTCGGCCCAGCGCTCGAAGAAATGCAGCTTGAGCGGATTCTCGGCATCGACATAAACGCCGTGCTCTATGCACCCCGGCTCGGCGCGGGAGCGGTGGACGTGTTCGAGGGAGATGCGCAGCATTTCGTCGAGCGTCGCTTCGGAGGCGATGACGTGGCCAGTGACGAGGATCATAGCTTACTCCATGCGCACCATTGTCATCCCCGGCCGAGCGAAGCGAGGGGAAGGGGACCCAGGCCTCGCAAGTTCTCAGTGGTTGCGGCACCTGGGTCCCCTTCCCTCACATTGCGCGCTCGCGCGCGCGCAATGTTCGCCGGGGATGACAGCGGTGCTACATCCTGAACACGCCGAACTTCGTTTCGGCGATGGGCGCGTTGAGGCAGGCGCTGAAGGCCAGCGCCAGCACGCGGCGCGTGTCGGCCGGCGCGATGATGCCGTCGTCCCAGAGCCGCGCCGTGGCGTAATACGGATTGCCTTCGGCCTCGAAACGTTCGCGGATCGGCTTCTTGAAGGCCTCGGCCTCCTGCGGCGTCCATTTGTCGGCGTCGCGGTTCACGGTGGCGAGGACGCTCGCGGCCTGCTCGCCGCCCATCACGCTGATGCGGCTGTTGGGCCAGGAGAACA
>CAZMHP010000140.1:0-7793 GCA_964566095.1 uncultured Rhizobium sp.
TGATCGCCTTGCCGCCGGCGATCAGCCCGTTCTCGATGATGATCATCTCCGAGCAATAGTCTTCCAGCTCGGCCAGGATGTGCGAGGAGACCACCAGCGTCATGCCCTGGTCGCGCAGCGCGATCAGCAGCGTGGAGAGGTCGCGCCGCGCCTGCGGATCGAGGCCCGCCGCCGGCTCGTCCAGCAGCAGCACCTTGGGCTCGTGCACGATGGCCTGACCGATGGCGAGGCGCTGGCGCAGGCCCCGCGAAAGCTCCCCCGCCTTGGACTCCAGGCGGTCCAGGAGCCCGACCCGGCCCGCCGCCTTCTGCACGGCCGCGGCGGTCAGTGCCGCCCCGATGCCGTGGCTGCGCGCCGCATAGCTCAGGCACTGGCGCACGGTCAAATCGTTGTAGAGGCCGTAGAAGTCCGGCAGATAGCCGAGCGCGGCGTGGATCTCGCGCGGGCTGACGGTCGTGTCGAGGCCGTTGATGACCACCTTGCCCGAATAGGGGTCTTCCAGCGCCGCCAGGCAGCGCAGCAGCGTGGTCTTGCCCGCGCCGTTGGGCCCGACGAGCGCCGTGATCGTCTGATCCGCGACCGTCAGCGACACGCCCTTCAAGGCGCGTGCGGTAGGGTATTCGTAGACGAGAGAGTCGACTTCGATCATGGACCAGCGCGAATCCGGACGGTGCGTCCGGCGATCAGACCTATCATATCGAGCGCCAATGTGACGGAATAGCGGCATGGAGCGTGCAGAAAAAAATTCGCGCCTCGGCTTGGGCACGGTGCAGTTCGGGCAGGCCTATGGCGTCTCCAACGCGCGCGGCCGCGTGCCGCAAGACGAGGTCGGCGCGATCTTGCGGCGCGCCGCGCAGGCCGGTCTGCGCACCCTCGACACCGCCGCCGGCTATGGCGAGGCCGAGGCCGTGCTGGGCGCCCTGGAGGACGCCACGCGGCCGTTTCGCCTCGTCACCAAGACCATCGCGCTGAAAAACGGTCTGGATGCCGTGCTGGCGCGTGCGCGTCAGTCCGCCGCGACGCTGAAGCGCAAGCCGGTCGATCTGCTGCTGGTCCACGCGGCCGGCGATCTTGCCGGTCCCGGGGGCGACGCGCTGTGGCGCGCCCTGCTCGGCCTGCGCGACGAAGGCCTGTTCCGCGGCATCGGGATCTCGGCTTACGTCGCCGACGATCCGGTGGCGCTGGCGCGGCGCTTTCGTCCCGACGCGATGCAGGTGCCGTTCAGCCTGCTCGACCAGCGGTTGCTGGAGAACGGCGCCCTCGCCGCGCTCAAATCGCTGGACATCGAAATCCACGTCCGCTCGGTCTTCCTGCAGGGTCTGCTGTTCCTGCCCCCGGACAAGCTGCCGGCGAAACTGCAATCGGCCGCGCCCTACCTGCGCGCCGTGCGCCGACGCATCGCGGAGGCCGGCGCGACGCCGCTCGCCGCCGCATTGGCGTTCGTCCTCGGCCGGCCGGAGGTCGACGTCGCGCTCGTCGGCGTCACGGCGCCGGGCGAGTTGGAGGACATCCTGGCGGCCGCCGCCCTGCCCGCGCCCGGCATCGATTGGAGCGCCTGCGCGCTCGATGACGAGGTCGTGCTGACCCCGTCGCTGTGGTGATCAGGAAAGCTCGGCCAATTCGCGCAAGACATCCGCGACGCGCTCGACATCGGCCTTCGACATTGCCGGAAACATCGGCAGCGTGAGAATCTCGCGATAGCGCTGCTCCGCCACGGGGCAGAGGCCGGGCGCATAGCCGCGATCGCGGTAGAAGCTGTGCCAATAGACCGGCGCGTAGTGCACATTGGCGCCGATGCCGCGGCCGCGCAGATGCGCGAAGGCGCGGGCGCGGTCGATCTTCAGCATGGCGAGGTCCAGGCGCACCACATAGAGGTGATAGGCATGGGTCCGGTCGGCGTGCACGCGCAATGGCCGCACATGCGCGATGCCGTTCAGCGCCTGCTCGTACCAGTCGGCGACGGTGCGCCGGCGCGCCACCCATAGCGGCAGGCGTTCGAGTTGCGCCAGGCCGAGCGCGCATTGCACGTCGGGCAGGCGATAATTGTAGCCAAGCTCCACCATGTCGTAGGCGAACGTGCCGTCGGTCTCGCGTTTGCGATGGTCGCTGTCGATGCCGTGATTGCGGAAGCGCCGCATGTGGTCGGCATAGGCCGCACGCTCGGTCAGCGCCATGCCGCCTTCGCATGTCGTCAGATGCTTGACCGGATGGAACGAGAAGCAGGAGATATCGGCCAACGTGCCGACCTTGCAGCCCATATAGGTCGCGCCGGGCGCGTGACAGGCATCGGCCACGATGGCGATGTTGCGCTCCTTGGCCAGCATGCGCAGCGCCGCATAGTCCGCCGGCTGTCCGGCATAGTCGACCGCGACGATGGCCCTGGTCTTCGGCGTGATCAGCGTCGCGACGCTTTCGGGATCGATCAGCAGCGTACCCTCTTCGACGTCGGCGAACACCGGCGTCGCGCCTTCGTACACGGCGGCATTGGCGGACGCGGCGAAGGTGATGGCCGGAACGACGACCTCGTCGCCTGTGCCCAGATTCAGGGCCCGCATCGCGGCATGCAGTGCCGCCGTGCCGCTGTTGACGGCCACGCCATGCGCGGCGCCGCAATATCCGGCAAAGGCCTTCTCGAACTGCGCCACGCGCGGGCCGGTCGTCAGCCAGTCCGACGTCAGTGCCGCAACCACCGCCTTGATGTCGGCGTCGCCGATCTCCTGGCGGCCATAGGGAAGAAAATTTTGTGCCGGCGCGGACGTGTCGCGATCAGGCATAGGACATCTGCAGCAGGGTCTGCAGCCCGCGCACATCCAGCGCCTCGGGATTGGTGTCGCTGGAATAGGAGAACCCCTCGGGCACCGGCACCGCGCCGCGCGCCAGATAAGCCTCGCGCGCCTGCGTGGCGAAGCTCGCCAGGATGATGAAGCGATCGTTCAGATCGACCGTCCAGTGCGAATCGTCGGCCGGGATCATGGTCTCGTGCAGCTTCTCGCCGGGGCGGATGCCGACGATCTTCTGCTCCATCTTGGGGCTGATCAGCCGCGCCAGGTCCGTGATGGTGGTCGAGGCGATCTTCGGGACGTAGATTTCGCCGCCGCGCATCATCTCCATGCTGGAGAGCACGAAGTTCACGCCCTGTGTCAGCGTGATCCAGAAACGCGTCATGCGCGGGTCGGTGATCGGCAGGCTGTCGGCGCCGTCCGCCATCAGCTTGCGGAAGAACGGCACGACCGACCCCCTGGAGCCGAACACATTGCCATAGCGCACCACCGCGAATTTCGTCCCGTCCGCGCCGGCCAGATTGTTGGCGGCGACGAAGATCTTGTCGGAGGCGAGCTTGGAGGCGCCGTAGAGGTTGACCGGATTGGCCGCCTTGTCGGTGGACAGCGCGATCACCTTCTTCACGTTGCGGCGCAGCGCCGCGTAGACGATGTTCTCGGCACCGAACACATTGGTGCGGATGCACTCGAACGGATTGTACTCGGCGGCCGGGACCTGCTTGAGCGCCGCGGCGTGCACGACGTAGTCCACGTCGCGCAGCGCCAGGTCGAGCCGGTCGCGGTCGCGCACGTCGCCGATGAAGTAGCGGATGAAGGGATATTGCGACATCGGGAACTCGAGCTGCATGTCGGACTGCTTGAGTTCGTCGCGCGAATAGATGATGACGCGGCGCGGCTTGTAGCGCGCGACCACCGTCTTCAGGAAATGCTTGCCGAAGGAGCCGGTACCGCCGGTGACCAGGACGGACTTGTCGTTCAAATCGAGCCAGGGCTGGGTAAAGTCGCGAAAGGGTGTCGCGCAGGCGTCCGGTGCGACCGGTTCTGCGGCAACCGGCGTGCGCGCGAACGCGACGGCGGGCATACTCATGGGCTATGTGTCCTCTTCGACCTTTGCAGTCTCGCCAAACGTCCTTAACAAGTGGTTCCGGAAAAGCTCGAATTGTCGTCATTGGACCGTCACCGCAGGTGTGCTAGCGGTCGCCAAAGGTTAGCGAGAGGTAAACCACATGCGCATCGCGATGATCGGAACCGGCTATGTCGGCCTCGTTTCCGGGGCGTGCCTGTCGGAGTTCGGCCATAACGTCGTCTGCGTCGATAAGATCGCGGAAAAAATCGAGGGTTTGCGAAGGGGCCAGATTCCGATCTACGAGCCGGGCCTGGACGAGGTCGTGACGTCCAATAGCGAGGCCGGTCGCCTCAGTTTCGAGACCGATCTCAAGATTGCGATGAAGAATGCCGACGCGGTGTTTATCGGAGTGGGCACGCCGCAGGGCGAGGATGGCAGCGCGGACCTGTCCTATGTCTATACGGCGGCGCAGGAGATCGCGGCCAATATCGACCGCTACATGGTCGTGGTGACGAAATCGACCGTGCCGGTCGGCACCAGCCGTGAGGTCGAGCGCATCATCCGCAAGGTTCGTCCCGACGCACAGTTCGACGTCGCTTCCAATCCCGAATTCCTCCGCGAGGGTTCCGCGATCGAGGACTTCCGGCGCCCCGACCGTGTCGTGGTGGGATGCGAAAGCGACAAGGCGCGCGAGGTGATGCGCGAGATCTATCGCCCGCTCTATCTAAACGAGACGCCGATCCTGTTCACGAGCCGCGAAAGCTCCGAACTCATCAAATATGCCGCCAACGCCTTCCTCGCGACCAAGATCACTTTTATCAATGAGATGGCGAACATCTGCGAAAAGGTCGGCGCCGACGTGCAGGATGTGGCGCGCGGCATCGGCCTGGACGGTCGTATCGGCACCAAGTTTCTCCATGCCGGTCCAGGCTTTGGCGGCTCCTGCTTTCCGAAGGACACCCAGGCGTTGCTTAGAACCTCTGAGCGGGTCGGCGCACCGACAAAGATCGTCGGCGCGGTGGTCGAGTTCAACGAGTCGCGCAAGACGGACATGGCGCGTAAGATCGAGCACGCCTTCGGCGGCGTGCAGGGCAAGACCATTGCGGTTCTCGGCCTCACCTTCAAGCCCAACACGGACGACATGCGCGACGCGCCGAGCCTCGTCATCGTGCCCGACCTCCAGGCCAGAGGCGCCACCATTCGCGCCTTTGACCCCGAAGGCGCGAAGGAGGCGCGCAAACATCTCAACGTCGAATTGTGCAAGGACGCCTATGACGCGATGACCGGCGCCGACGGCGTAGTCATCCTCACCGAATGGAACGAATTCCGCGCCCTCGACCTGCCGCGCACCAAGACCCTGCTCAAACAGCCGCTGATGGTCGACTTGCGCAACATCTACCGCCCAGGCCCTATGGCGGCGGCCGGTTTCACCTATGTCAGCGTCGGACGCGGGGCCGCGACGCCGGCCTCAGTCAAGTGAGGAAGCCGCGTTCGCGCAGATAGGAGACGATCGCCGCGGCGTGCTGCGCCGCGTCGCCCGTCACGGTCTCGATACGCAACTCGGCGCGCTCCGGCGGCTCATAGGGGCTGTCGATGCCGGTGAAGTTCTTGATCGTACCGGCCTTGGCCTTCAAATAGAGGCCCTTGGGATCGCGCTGCATGCACACCTCAAGCGGCGTATCGACGAACACTTCGATGAACTCGCCTTCGCGCAGCAATTCGCGCGCCATGCGGCGCTCCGAGCGGAACGGCGAGATGAACGAGACGAGCACGATCAGGCCGGCATCGGCGAACAGCCTGGCGGCCTCACCGACGCGGCGGATGTTCTCCACCCGGTCGGCATCGGTGAAGCCCAGGTCGCGGTTGAGGCCGTGCCGGACATTGTCGCCATCGAGCAGATAGGTGTGGCGGCCTTCCGCGAACAGCGCCCGCTCGACCAGGTTAGCGATGGTGGACTTGCCCGAGCCCGAGAGGCCGGTGAACCACAGGACGGCGGGCTTCTGGCCCTTCTGTCCGGCGCGCGCGCGCTTGTCGACGTCGAGCGCCTGCCAATGGACGTTTGTGGCGCGCCGCAGGCCGAAATCGATCATGCCGGCGCCGACGGTCGCATTGGTGAAACGGTCGATCAGGATGAAGCCGCCCATGTCGCGATTTTCGCGATAGGGATCGACCGCGATCGGCTGCGAAGTCGAGAAATTACCGTAGCCGACTTCGTTGAGCTGCAGCGTCTTGGCGGCATGCTCGTCGAGGGTGTCGACGTCGATCTTGTGCTTGAGCGCGGTGATCTGGACCGGCACGGTCGTCGTCGCCAGCTTGAGGAGATATTGCCGGCCTGGCAGCAACTCGTCCTCCGACATCCACAGCAGATGCGCCGCGAACTGGTCGGTCACGTCCGGTCGCGTTGTCGGAGCGCTGAGCACGTCGCCGCGCGAAATATCCACTTCGTCGGCAAGCACCAGCGTGACGGCGGTGCCGGCCGCGGCTTCCTCCAGATCGCCGTCCATCGTGACGATGCGGCCGACCGTGCTGGTGCGGCCGGATTTCGCCACGGCCACCGCGTCGCCCTTGGCGATGCGGCCGCTGACGACCGTGCCGGAAAAGCCACGGAAGTCGAGATTGGGCCGGTTCACCCATTGCACGGGCAGCCGGAACGGTTTGGTCGCAAGCGCGGTGTCGACATCGACCGTCTCGAGATGATCGAGCAACGCGGGACCGTCGTACCACGGCGTGTTGGCGCTTTTGGCGATGACGTTGTCGCCGAAGCGCGCCGAAATCGGGATCGGAACGATCGAGAGAAAGCCCAGCCTCTCGGCGAACAGCGCGAATTCGCGCACGATCTCGTCGAACCGATCCTTCGAGAATTCGACCAGATCGATCTTGTTCACGGCCAGCACGACGTGGCGGATGCCGAGCAGCGAAGCGATATAGGCGTGACGTCGGGTCTGGACCAGAACGCCCTTGCGCGCGTCGATCAGGATGACGGCCAGTTCGGAATTCGACGCGCCGGTCGCCATGTTGCGCGTGTACTGCTCATGGCCCGGCGTGTCGGCGACGATGAACTTGCGCTTGTCGGTTGCAAAGAACCGATAGGCGACGTCGATGGTGATGCCCTGCTCCCGCTCGGCCTCCAAACCATCGACCAGAAGCGCGAAGTCGATGTCGCCGCCGGTCGTGCCGTGCTTCTTGGAATCCTTCTCGAGCGTCGCGAGATGGTCTTCGAACAGGAGCTTGGAATCGTAGAGCAGGCGGCCGATCAGGGTCGACTTGCCGTCGTCGACGCTGCCGCAGGTGAGGAACCGCAGCAGCGACTTCTTCTCTTGCGCGGCAAGAAAGTCCTTCAGATCGGGAGCGGCCGTCATATTCCAGCTCCGTCATGGGCGGGCTTGGCCCGCCCATCCATCGCGCCGGCATCTGCGGGCGCACAAGAGTCTTTCCGGCGCGCCGACGCGCGCCGGATGGGTGGCCGGGCCTCTAGCGACAGCGTAAGAGGGCCCGGCCATGACGGCCTTTTTGAATGGAGGACTATGGCCATCAGAAATACCCCTCCTTCTTCTTCTTCTCCATCGAGGCTTTCTCGTCGCTGTCGATGAGGCGGCCCTGGCGCTCGGAGGTGCGGGCGGTGAACATCTCGGTCACGATGCCTTCCAGCGTGTTCGCATCGGAGTCGATCGCGCCGGTGAGCGGATAGCACCCCAGCGTGCGGAAGCGCACCAGCCGGTTCTGGACCTCTTCGCCGCTCTTGAGCTTCATGCGATCGTCGTCGACCATGATCAGCGTGCCGTCGCGCTCCACCACCGGCCGCGTCTTGGCGAAATAGAGCGGCACGATCGGAATGTTCTCCGCCAGGATGTATTGCCAGATGTCGAGCTCGGTCCAGTTCGACAGCGGAAAGACGCGGATCGACTCGCCCTTGTTGATGCGCGTGTTGTAGACGCGCCAGAGCTCGG
>CAZMHP010000141.1:0-7789 GCA_964566095.1 uncultured Rhizobium sp.
AGGCTTCGCAGCCGCCCTGACGGATCACCTCTTCATCGCCCTTCATCGCGAAGGCCGTGACGGCGACGACGGGGATCGTCTTCAGCGTGTCGTCTTCCTTGAGCCACTTGGTGACTTCGAGACCGGACACTTCCGGAAGCTGGATGTCCATCAGGATCAGGTCGGGGCGGTGCTCGCGCGCGATGTCGAGCGCTTCCATGCCATCCTTGGTCTGGAGGATGTTGTAGCCATGGGCGTCGAGCAGATCGTGGAAGAGCTTCATGTTGAGCTCGTTATCCTCGACGATCAGCACTGTCTTGGTCTTGGCGTCCATGAATTGCCTCTTCGCTGCACGCGCCGGCCAATGGCGACGCCGTCCCCGTAACGGCTCTACCCAGGGCTTTGCGATGGTTAGTATTAGGGCCCAACCCTTAACGCTCCCTTGACGAAACCGGCTCTCGTAAGGTGAAAGCCGCACCAGAACGGTGCAGTGCGCGGCGAATCGGGCACGAAAATGGCGGCGCGCCGCCGATGCGATTTCGTCGCGGGATGGCGCGCCGCGCGGGTGCCGCTAAGATCGGGGGCGTTAACGAACTTACGGATGAAATGGCCAGGTCCCTCACCAGCATGAATTCCGACCGGGCAGCGACCCTGGCCTTGGAGGCTTTGGCCTTCCTCGCCGTGCGGCAGGAAACATTCGAGCGATTCGCCGATCTGTCGGGCCTCGACCCGGCGACGGTGTCGGCACGTGCCGCAGAAGTCGAGTTTCTCGTCTCCGTTTTGGATTTTATCTTGGCAGACGAGCAGCTTCTGCTCGATTTCTGTGAAAATGGCTCAAGCGACCCCCGCGCGCTCCACGTTGCGCGCCACGTCCTGGGTGGACCATGACCGGCGGATTCGACATTGCGGCGGCGCTCGCCGGGCTGACGCCACGACGCCCCCTCCTGGTGGTCGACGCCGATGAGGTGATTCTGCGATTCGTCGACGGCTTCGACCGCTTCCTGCGCGGCGGCGGGTTGTTCCTGGACCTCTCCAGCTATCGCCTGCACGGCAACGTAAAACGCCAGGCCGACGGTGCATCGGTTCTGGATGTCGAGGTGACCGCCTTGCTCGAGGAGTTCCGCCGCGAACTCGATTCGCTGGAACTCGTCGATGGCGCGCAAGAGGCGCTGCGCGCGCTGGAAGCGCGAGTCGACATCGTCGTGCTGACCAACATCTCGTCGGCGCAAGCAGCGGCGCGCCAGCGCAATCTGGCCGCGCTCGGCCTCGACATTTCGCTCGTCGCCAATAGCGGCGTGAAGGGCCCCGCGCTTAGGGCACTCGCGGCGCAAGCCGGCCGGCCCGCGTTTTTCGTCGACGACATTCCGCAGAATCTGGCCTCGGCCGCCGAAGCCGCGCCGGACATCTGGCGCATCCATCTGATCGGCGACGACAGGTTGAAACCCCTTCTGCCGCCTGCGGCGCATGCACATCTGCGGGCCGAACGTTGGTCGGACGCATATCGCTTCATCGACGAGAAACTCAGCGAGGCCGGGTTATGAGATTAGGGATCGACCTCGGCGGCACCAAGATCGAGATTGTGGCACTCGATGGCAGCCGCGAGATCCTGCGCGAGCGCGTGCCGACGCCTCGCAGTGGGTATGCCGACACGATCCGTGCCATGCGCGATCTCGTCCTGGCGGCGAACGACAGGCTCGGCCGCCACGGCACGGTCGGCGTGGCGATACCCGGCACGATCAGTACCAGAACCAGTCTGGTGAAGAACGCCAACTCGACCCAGTTGATCGGCCATCCGCTCGACCGCGATCTCACCGAGGCGATCGGGCGCCCGGTGCGCGTCGCCAACGACGCCAATTGCTTTGCCTTATCGGAAGCAAGCGACGGGGCCGCCGCCGGCGCCGATGTCGTGTTCGGCGTGATCGTCGGCACCGGCTGCGGCGGCGGCATCAGCGTGCGGGGCCGCGTGCTCACCGGAGCCCATGGCATTGCCGGCGAGTGGGGCCACAATCCCCTGCCCCGCCCGACCGATGAAGAATTCGCAACCGCTCCCGCCTGCTATTGCGGTCGCAAGGGCTGCATCGAAGCCTGGATCAGCGGCACCGGCCTTGCCGCCGACTTCAAGCGCCGTACGGGCCGCGCATTGTTCGGACCGGACATCGCAGCTGCCGCGGCCCAGGGTGACGCCTCGGCCAAGGCAACCATGGAGGACTTCTACGACCGTTTCGCGCGGTCCCTCGCAAGCATCGTCAATGTGCTGGACCCCGACGCCATAGTGCTGGGCGGCGGCTTGTCCAATATCGATATCCTGTATGACGAGCTGCCGCGCCGCGTCGAAGCCTGCGCCTTCACGCCGGAAGGGCCGACGCGCATCGTGAAGGCCAAGCACGGCGACTCGAGCGGCGTGCGCGGCGCCGCCTGGCTGTGGAGCGAGAAGGAAGCCTTCGAAGCGACATGAGCGCGTTCTGCCGCGACTGCCTCGCCGACACGACGCCGGGCTCGCGGCGCTGCAAGACCTGCGGCAGCCTCAGACTCATCGCACATGACGAACTCGAATCCCTCGCCATCGCGCACTTGGACTGCGACGCGTTCTATGCGGCGATCGAGAAACGCGACAACCCGGCCTTGCGCGACAAGCCGGTGATTGTCGGCGGCAGCTCCCGGCGCGGCGTGGTGTCGACCTGTTGCTATGTGGCAAGGATTTCCGGCGTGCGCTCGGCCATGCCGATGTTCAAGGCCTTGGAGCTTTGTCCCCAGGCCGTGGTCATCAAGCCGAACTTCGCGAAATACACCGCCGCCGCCAAGTCGATCCGCGCCATGATGCTGGAACTGACGCCGCAGGTCGAACCGCTGTCGCTCGACGAGGCGTTCCTGGATCTTTCAGGCACGCGGATGCTGCACGGACTCGCGCCCGCCCGGCTGATGGCACGACTGACCAAACGCATCGAAGCGGATATCGGCATCACGGTTTCGATCGGTCTCAGCTTCAACAAGTTCCTCGCCAAGCTCGCCAGCGAGCTCGACAAGCCGCGCGGCTTTGCGGTGATCGGCGAGACCGAGGCGCGCTCTTTCCTGCGCGACAAGCCGGTCGGATATATCCGCGGTGCCGGCGCCGCCTTGCAGACTCGCCTCGCCAAGGACGGCATCACGCATATCGGGCAGCTTCAGGATATGGAGGCCAAGGAACTCGCCAAGCGTTATGGCAACACAGGCCTGTGGCTGCATCGCTTGGCGCACGCCCGTGACAGCCGAAAGGTCGAGCCTGACGGCGAACTCAAGAGCATTTCGTCCGAGACCACCTTCGACACGAACATTTCGAAGTTCGAGGAACTCGAAGCGATCCTGTGGCGCCACGCCGAGCGCGTCTCGGCCCGGGCCAAGGCTTCCGGCCATGGCGGCCGCACCGTCGTGCTCAAACTCAAGACCGCGAATTTCAAGATCCGGACCCGCAGCGTTTCGCTGGACGCGCCCACACAATTGGCGGACCGCATCTTCCGCACCGCCCGAGCGGCCTTGCGGCGCGAGGCGGACGGCACGGCATTTCGCCTTCTGGGCGTCGGCATCGGCCAGATCGAGGACGAGAGCGCCTGCGATCCAGCCGATCTCGTCGATGACGGCGCCGGCAAGCGCGCGGCGGCGGAACGCGCGATGGACAAGGTCCGCGCCAAATTCGGCGGCGAGGCCGTGATCAAGGGCCGCGCAAGGTCAGCACTTCGACGGTAGCTTCTCCAGCTTCACCAGCTCCGCCTTCATGGTGAAGTTCGGATAGATCAGCGACATCGAGGAGATCACGCCATTCGAATAGAGGCGGTACGCGATCTCATAATCGGCTGCCGCGCCCGTCGAGTCGTGCGGGAAATAGCTGACCAGCGTCGGCCACGCCTTGACGCCGGCGAGCAGATGATCGCCATCGGCGGACTGGTCCGTCTTCAGTTTGTCCATCGCGATAGGCCGGCCGATCACGGTCGCGGTGTCATAGAGTTCGTTGCGGTCACCCCCCTGGAACACCGTTTCGTGGAACGACCCCGCGCCCGCGAGTGCCGCGCGCAATACCGCCAGCGTGTGCTGCGTCGGCAGCAAGGTGCCCGTCGGCAGCGCGAAATGCTGGCCGCGCGGCGAGGTCAGGCGCACCTCGCCACCGGCGGAGGCGAGGACGCCCACGCCATCGAGCCGCTGCGTCGTCTTGCCGTCGATCGCGTTGCGAACCTTGAAGCGGATCTGCCGGCCGAGCTTGTCTTCGCTCGACGACACGATGAAATCGCTGTGCACGGTCGCCGCCTTGCCATCGGTCATGTCGGCGATGAAGCGCTGCGTCGAAGTCCAGGCGGTGCAGGCGTCGCGGAATTCGAGCACGGTGCGCCCGCTGACCGCCGCCATACCGCCCGGCCGCGTCCAGGCCAGCGAGACGTCGTACTGCGCGCGATGCGAGACGAGATTTATCGGTTCGGCTTGCGCGGCGCCAAGGACAGCCGCGACGAAAGCGGCAAGCAGAACCGATGTTTTCATCGCTTCACTCCGTCATGACTGACCAGCGGCCCGTAAAGATCCGGCCGCCGGTCGCGGAACAGACCCCAAGACGCTCGTGCCTGCGCGATCTCGTCGAGATCGAATGTCGCGGTCGCAGTGCCTTCCTGCGTCCGATCCAACTCCGCCGCGATCGCGCCGGTCGGACCGGCGATGAAGGACGAACCGTAGAATGTGATCTCGCCCGCCCGGCTCTTTTCGGTCCCGATGCGGTTCGAAGCAATCAGCGGCATGTAGTTCGCCGCCGCATGCCCTTGCATCACGCCTCGCCAGTGATCGCGGCTGTCGACCGGCGGCGCCGGCGGCGGCTCGCTGCCGATCGCGGTCGGATAGAACAGAGCCTCTGCACCCATCAACGCCATGGCGCGCGCACTCTCGGGGAACCACTGGTCCCAGCAAATCGCGGCACCGAAAGTCCCAAAGCGCGTGCGCCAAGCCTTGAAGCCGGTGTCACCCGGCGTGAAGTAGAACTTTTCCTGATAGCCCGGCCCATCGGGGATATGCGACTTACGATACAGCCCCAGCACGGTACCGTCTGCATCAATCATGGCAAGTGAATTGAAATGCACATGACCCGCACGCTCGAAGAAACTGATGGGCAAAACGACGCGGAGCTCCTTCGCGAGTTCCGCCATGGCAACTATCAGCGGATGACCGGCGAAAGGCGCGGCCAGTTTGAAGTGCTCGGCCGCCTGGTCCTGGCAGAAATAAGGAGTCTCGAACAGCTCCTGTATCAGAACGGCATTGGCGCCTTCGGCCGCCGCCGCGCGCACGAGTTCCGTCGCCTTGGCGACATTCGCCGCGCGATCCCAGGAGCAGGCGAACTGCGTCGCCGCGAAGCTGACCTTTCTCATTCCGGTTCCTGTTGGGTGATGCAGTGGATGCCGCCGCCGCCGGCGACGATGTCGAGGGCCTGAATCTGGAGAATATCGCGGCCGGCAAAACTGTCCGCGATCACCGCGCGCGCCCTTTCGTCATTGGGATCGTCGAAGGCCGGCATGACCACGCCGCCATTGGCGAGATAGAAATTCACGTAGCTCGCCTGCAACGGGCGCCCGCGCGAGTCGCGCCCAATTCGCAATGGTTGTTCGACTTCGACGATCTCGATCGGGCGGCCATGGGCGTCGCGCGCCTCGCGAAGCCGGCGGACCGCCTCCATCGCCGGCTCGAAATCGGGATGACTGCGCGCGGCCGGCACGCCGACGAGGACGCGGCCCGGCGCCGCGAAACACGTGATGTTGTCGACATGGCCGTCCGTCTCGTCGTCGCTGAAGCCGTCGCCGAGCCAGATCACGCGGCGCGCACCTGTATAGAGCGCCAAGCGCTCTTCCACCTGCTGACGGTCGAGATGCGGATTGCGGTTGGCATTGAAAAGGCATTGCTCGGTCGTGATGAGCGTACCCTCCCCGTCGGTATGGATCGCACCGCCTTCGCAGACCAGCGGGGCTGCGTAGATGGAAACGCCGCTGCGGCGCGCGGCTCGGCTCGCGAACTGCGCATCCTGGGCCCAGGGCTGATATTTGTTGCCCCAGGCGTTGAACTGCCACTGCACCGCGGCGCGGCCACCGTCGGGAGAGGTCACAAAGGTGGGGCCGATATCGCGCGCCCAGGAATCGTCCAGCGGCACCTCGAAGATTTCCGTCCGGCCGGCGGTCGCCAGCCTGACCTCCGCCGCGTCCGGCGGGCGCACCGCGATGACGACCGGCTCGAAGGTCGAGATGGCGCGCGCCACCCGCGCCGTCGCCTGCTTGGCGCGCAGCAGCGCTTCGGGGCCGCCCCAGGCTTCGACGCGGCACGGCCAGCACATCCAGGTGCGCGCATGTGTCGCCCACTCGGCGGGCATCGCATAGCCGTCGCGCGCGGGACAGGGATCGTCGGCGTCCAACCGTTTGGTCATGTTCGCTTATAGCGCGCCGCCAAGGGCCGCGATAATGTTTTGACGAAAGAGGACATGATGCGCATCGAGAACCGCCTGAAAGAACTCAAGATCGAATTGCCGGCGCCGCCCGCGCCGGTCGCGAGCTATGTGCCCTATGTGGTGAGCGGCAATCTGGTCTACACCTCCGGTCAGATCACGCTGACGCCCGAAGGACTGAAATATGTCGGCACCGTCGGCAAGGAGCTGAGCCTCGAAGACGGCCAAGCCGCGGCGCGACTGTGCGCCATCAACGTCATCGCCCAGGCGAAAGCGGCCTGCGGCGGCGACCTCGACCGGGTGAAGCGGATCGTGAAGGTGACGGTGTTCGTCAATGCCGTGCCAAGTTTCGCGCAGCAGCCCGAAGTCGCCAACGGTGCCTCCGACCTGTTCGTCGCGGTGTTCGGCGATGCCGGCCGCCACGCCCGTGCCGCCGTCGGCGCCGGCTCGCTGCCGCGCAATGTGGCAACCGAAGTGGAAGCGGTAATCGAGATCGCGTGACCAGCGACTTCACAGCCCGCACTGCCGGACGCGCGGCGGAGATCGGCGAGGCCGCCTGGAACGCCTGCGCCAATCCGGACGGCTCCCCCGATCCGCATCCCTTCACCCGCTACGAATTCTTCGCCGCCTGCGAGGAGAGCGGTTCGGCCACCGCCCGCACCGGCTGGCAGCCCGCACATATTGTCATCGAACACGGCGCGCGCATTGTCGGGCTGCTGCCGACCTATCTGAAGAACCACAGCCAGGGCGAATATGTCTTCGACTCGTCCTGGGCCGACGCGTTGGAGCGCGCCGGCGGCGACTATTACCCGAAGCTGCAATGCTCGGTTCCTTTCACGCCGGTGACCGGCCCGCGCCTGCTCGTCGCGGCCGGCGCGGACGCGGCGGCGACGCGCGAGGCGCTGCTCGCCACCGGTGCGACGGCCGTGAAGGAGCTCGGCGCCTCGTCGCTGCACATCACGTTCCTGACAGAAGACGAGTGGAACGCGACCGGCCGGATGGGTTTCCTGCAGCGCACCGATCAGCAATTCCACTGGGAAAATCGCGGCTATGCGACGTTCGACGATTTCCTGTCGCAACTGTCGTCCTCCAAACGCAAGAACCTGCGCAAGGAGCGCCAGGCGGTGCGCGACGCCGGCGTCGCATTCGACTGGTTCTCCGGCGCCGATCTGACCGAGGCGGTCTGGGACGCGTTCTTCGAGTTCTATATGGACACCGGCGGACGCAAATGGGGCCGGCCCTATCTGACCCGCGACTTCTTCAGCCGCGTCGGCGCCACGATGGCCGATCAGATCGTCCTGATCCTGGCGCGCCGGGAGGGACAATACATCGCCGGCGCGCTGAATTTCGCCGGCGGCGGCGTGCTCTATGGCC
>CAZMHP010000142.1:0-7723 GCA_964566095.1 uncultured Rhizobium sp.
AGCGCGGATTCGGTCTATCAGATCGCGGCGCACGAAACGCATTTCGGCCTGGAGCGGCTCGACGATTGCTGCCGCATCGCGCGCGAACTGGTCGACGCCTACAATATCGGCCGCGTCATCGCGCGCCCCTTCGTCGGCGAGACACCCGGCACCTTCCAGCGCACCGGCAATCGTCATGACTACGCCATGCCGCCGCATGCCCCCACCTTGCTCGACCGCGCCGCCGCGACGGGGAGGCAAGTGGCCGGCATCGGCAAAATCTCCGACATCTTCGCGGCCAAGGGCATCACCAAATACGTCAAAGCGTTCGGCAATGACGAGGTGTTCGACCGGATGCTCGACGAGGTGCGCGAGGGACCGGACGGCGCCATCGTGTTCGCCAATTTCGTCGACTTCGACACGCTGTTCGGCCATCGCCGCGACGTCGCGGGCTATGCCGGCGCGCTCGAGGCATTCGACGCGCGCATCCCCGAACTCAGGGCGGCGCTGCGCAAGGACGACCTCGTCGTGTTCAGCGCCGATCACGGCTGCGATCCCACCTGGCCCGGCACCGATCACACCCGCGAAGTGGTGCCCGTCATCGCCTTCGGCCCGAACATCGCGCCCGGCGACATCGGCCGGCGCGACAGCTTCGCCGACATCGGCCAGAGCGTCGCGCGGCATCTGGGCCTGCCACCTCTGCCACTCGGCACGGATTTCCTGCCATGAACGCGACCCATGGGCCCCGCGCCGGCCAAGTCTCCGCCACCGAGCTGGTGAAGTGCGCCACGCCGCAAGACGTGGTCGACCGGCTGATCGCGCTCTATGAGGGCGCCATCGCGCAGATCGAGCAGAATTTCGACGCGTTCGCCAAGGGCAAGCGCACCGGCTTCCGCCATCCGGTCTATCCCTATCTCGGCATCGAGGTCGAAGAGGTTTCGCCGTCGACGCCGCTCGCCTTCGGCAAGGTGCCGCGACCCGGCCTCTATGGCACGACGATCACCGCGCCGCGCCTGTTCAAGGACTATCTCGTCGAGCAGATCGGGCTCCTGGCGCAGAACTGCAAGGCCGACATGTTCGTCGGCAAGAGCCACACGCCGATCCCGCTGACCTTCGCGGTCGAACGCGCGGCGTCGGCCATGTCGCCGGACGAGCGGCAGGAACTGGCGCGCATCTTTCCCCTGCCCCGCCTCGACGCGGCGCACGACACGGTGGTGGACGGCGGACGCTGGACCGGGCGCGAGACGGGCCCGCTGTCGCTGTTCGCGGCCGAGCGCGTCGACTATTCGCTGCATCGGCTTCGCCACTACACCGGCACCGCGCCGGAATCTTTCCAAAGCTTCGTGCTGTTCACCAACTACCAGCGCTATATCGACGAGTTCGTCGCCTATGGCTTGGGCGAGATCGAGGCCGGGCGGGCGCTGCGTTTCATCGAGCCCGGCATGCGCGTCACCGAGAAGGACAAGGAGCCGGCCACGCCGCCGCTCGCCAAGCTGCCGCAGATGCCGGCCTATCACCTGGTGCAGCCGAACGGAGAAGGCATCACGCTGATCAATATCGGCGTCGGTCCCTCCAACGCCAAGACGGTGACGGACCATCTGGCGGTCCTGCGCCCGCATGTGTGGCTGATGGTCGGCCATTGCGGCGGGCTGCGCCAAAGCCAGCGCTTGGGCGACTATGTCCTCGCCAACGCCTATCTGCGCGACGACCACGTGCTCGATTCCGTGCTGCCGCTCGCCATTCCGGTGCCGACCATCGCGGAGGTGCAGCTCGCGCTCGCGAGAGCGGTGACCGCCGTGACGGGGCTCACCGGCACCGTGCTCAAGGAACGGTTGCGCACCGGCACGGTCGTGACCACCGACGATCGCAATTGGGAGCTGCGCTTCGACGAATTGGCGGTGCGCTTCAATCAGTCCCGCGCCATCGCGATCGACATGGAATCGGCGACCATCGCCGCCAACGGCTATCGCTTCCGTGTGCCTTACGGCACGCTGCTCTGCGTATCCGACCGGCCGCTGCATGGCGAGATCAAGCTGCCGGGCATGGCGGACGCCTTCTATGAGGAGCGTGTCGGCCAGCATCTTCAGATCGGCATCAAAGCGCTGGAATATCTGCGCGAGGAGGCCCGCGCCGGAACGCTGCATTCGCGCAAGCTGCGCAGCTTCACCGAACCGGCATTCCGCTAAACCGGAGCCGTGCCCCAAAGCCGCGGCCGCGAGGTGTCGCGTCAGGCCGCCGAGGCAGGCGGGTTCAATTGCGTTGCGAGAGTCCGCCGGCTGCTGTCGGAGATTTTCCAAAAGGGACTCGGCACGTGCACACCCACGACAAGAATATGATCGACGACGCCGTCGCTGGCGCCCAGCGGCAGGAGCACGGTCTCGTGATATCGCTGTTGGGAGTCGATTTCGTCATAATCGGCCTTGCCGCGCAAAAGCAGCGGCGATCCGCTGGAGCGCAAGAGCTCATAGACGTCCCGCAGCACCTCTCCCAGTTCCGGCGCTCCAATCTCGATTTGGGAAAGGCGCATGCCTTTGAAATAGGTCTTGTACGCCTGTCTCTGGGCGTCCCCGACGAAGCGGTATTCGTAGTCGGCGCCGCCATCGAGAACGGCGATGATGACGGAATAAGGCAGGATCGCGACCATGCCTCTCAGCGCGAGGTCGCCGCGGCTTGGAAAGCGCCGTTTGCCGCGCAGCGACCGCCAATACTCGGCGCCGATCTTGACGATGGGATTTTCCGCGTCCTCGATGAGCGCCATGCTCGCGCTGATCGCTTCCTGACTTGCGGACGAAGGATTGTGAGACATGGCCTGGCACTTTCGGGCGCGTTGAAGGCCACCTGCTGCCGAATTCGTTAACATTCGTTCTCCCCGGGCATGAAGCTCCGGGCGCAACCTGTGGTTCATCTGTTCCGATGCGGGAATGGTTCCCCTGTGAGGGATGGCGACGCGTTAGAACTTTGCCAAAAGCGCGCCAAAAGGCTGCCAATTTAAGCTTCAGGGGCGCAATGCCTTGGTCGCTCGATCAGCAAGTTGCGTCGAAAGAAATATGCCTATGCGCGAGCAGCGGCGGTCAGAAAACCGAGAGCGCGGCCAGATAGGCAACGACGCCGGCGACGACCATGAGGCCGCCGATCGAAATCAATCGTCTTTCGCCTTCGTAGCGGTCGCCTTCGCCACTCACCCGTCGCGCCGCCGAAATGCTTGCCCCAAAACGCCGATCCAACATGGCTGCAGATCTCTCAGTTGGCCGATCGATACCGCCCATCATCGCGCCGCAACTCGAAATCCGCGCCAGCTAGGAGAACTCGACAGCCGTGGCATCACAAGGAAATTGTCGACGCACGCCCGACACGTCTGAAGATAAGGTAAATTCCTTACGAAAACCCTACGTAGCGGTCGATCGCCGCGAGGTGATGCGCTTTTTCGGATTCGTTCAGAAACGAGCCCAGAAAACTGTTCCGGGCCAGTGCGACGAGATCGTCGCGCGTCAGCGCCAGCGCCTGCGCGACGGCATCGAAGTTGTCGTTCAGGTAGCCCCCGAAATAGGCCGGATCGTCCGAGTTGACGGTCGCGCGCAGGCCCGCCGCCAGCATGCGCTTTAAGGGATGCCGCGCCATGTCGGCCACGACGCACAATTTGAGATTGGAGAGCGGACAGACGGTGAGCGCCATTTGCGCGCGCGCCAGGCGCTCCACCAGCGATGCATCCTCCAGCGCGCGGTTGCCGTGATCGATGCGGTCGACCTGCAGGATGTCGAGCGCCTCGCGGACGTATTGCGGAGGGCCTTCTTCCCCGGCATGCGCGACGAGCTTGAGCCCGCGTTCGCGCGCGGCGGCGAAGACGCGCGCGAATTTGGACGGCGGATGGCCGAGCTCCGACGAGTCCAGACCCACGGCGGCAATCCGATCCAGATGGGGCTCCGCCGCGCGCAGGGTTGCGAACGCGTCCTCCTCGTCGAGATGGCGCAGGAAACACAGGATCAGTTTCGACGTCACGCCAAGCTCGGCGCCGATGCCGACAAGCGCGCGCGAGATGCCGTCGATGACCACTGCAAAGGGAATGCCCCGCGCGGTGTGGGTTTGCGGGTCGAAGAACACCTCGACATGGCGCGCGCCATCGGCCGCGACGCGGCGAAGATAGGCGGCGGTCAGATCGAAGAAATCCTCTTCCGTGCGCAGCACGGCGGCGCCCTGATAGTAGATGTCGAGAAAGTCCTGCAGGTTCGAGAAGGAATAGGCAGCGCGCACCTCTTCGACGCTCTTGAAGGGGATATCGATCCGATTGCGCCGCGCCAGCGCGAACATCAGCCCGGGTTCGAGACTACCCTCCAGGTGCATATGAAGTTCCGCCTTGGGCAGGCCGGCGATGAAGCGGCGCAGATCGGTCACGGCGTGCTCCGGCTATGGGCGAGACGTCCGGCGACGAAAGTGTGCGCCACGGCGCGATCGTCGCCCAACATGGCGAGCGTGAACAGAACGTCCTCGGGCGTGCGCGCCAATGCGGCGCGACGGGCCAGCAAGGGCGTGGCGGCGAGATCGAGAACCACGAAATCCGCGTCCTTGCCGGGCGCGAAATTGCCGACATAGGAGTCGATCCTCAACGCCTTCGCCGCGCCCAGTGTCGCGAGATGGAACAAACGGAACGCATCGACCGCATAGCGGCGAAGCTGACTGATCTTGAACGCCTCGTTCATGTTGGCCAGCAACGACAACGACGTGCCGGCGCCGATATCGCTGGCAAGCCCGACGCCGACGCGCTCGGCAAGCGCGCGTTTGAGGTCGAACAACCCACTGCCGAGAAAGAGGTTCGAGGTGGGGCAGAACGCGATCGAGGCACCCGCCGTGGCCAGTCGCGACCATTCGCTGTCGGAAAGATGGATACCATGCGCGAACACCGACCGGTCGCCCACGAGCCCATATTTCTCATAAGCGCCGAGATAGTCGGCGCAATCGGGAAAGAGCGCGCGCACCAGCGCGATCTCCTCGTGATTTTCCGACAGATGGGTGTGCAGCAGCACGCCGGGATTTTCCATCAGCAAACGGTGCGTCGACTCAAGCTGACGCTCGCTCGACGAGCCGGCGAAGCGCGGCGTCACGGCATAGGAAAGCCGGCCCTTGCCGTGCCAGTCTCGGATCAGCGCCGCGCTGTCCTCGAAGCCGCTTATCGCCGTGTCGCGCAAGCCGTCGGGCGCGTTTCGGTCCATCAATACTTTGCCGGAGACGACGCGCATGTCGCGGTCCCGCGCCGCCTCGAACAGCGCCTTGACCGAGCCGCGGTGCACGGTGGGGAATACCAGCGCGCTGGTCGTGCCGTTGCGCAGAAGCTCGTCCAAGAAGAAGCCGGCGGTCTCGCGCGCGACTCCGATGTCGGCGAATCTAAGCTCGGCCGGATAGGTGTGCCGTTCCAGCCAATCCATCAGATGCGCCGCGGGCGAGGCGATCATGTCGATCTGAGGATAGTGCACGTGGCAGTCGATGAAACCCGGAACGATCAACGAATTGGCAAAGGCCGTGACCGGCACATCGTCACCAAGCGTCGGCGCGATGTCGCGCCAGGCGCCGGCCTGCGCGATATGGCCGTTCTCGACCACCAGCACGCCGTCGGTGTGGTAGCCGGCCAGGGGATCGATATCGGCCGGATCGCCCAGCAGGTGGAACAGCGCGGCGCGATAGGCTCGGCGCGCCATCAGCCCGCATCCTCCGCGGCAATGCGCGCGGCGACGACCGGCCGTGCCGGCGGCGCCCCGTCATCGATATGGAGGATGCGGCCGAGCACGGCAACGGCGGCGTTGGCGGCCGCGTCGTTCGCGGCATGGACCAGCGCCAGCGTGTCGCCCTTGGCGATCTTGGCGCCGGCCTGGACGAAGCGCGAGAAGCCGACGGCGGGATCGATCGCGTCGCTCGTATGCCGCCGCCCGCCGCCCAGATCGATGAGTTCGAGCCCGATGTCGCGCGTGTTCATGGCGACGACGAAGCCGCTGCGCCGCGCCACGACCGGCTTCACCACCGGCGCGGCCGGAAGATAGCTTTCCGCGCGCTCGAGGAAATCGGCCGGCCCGCCCAGCGCCGCGACCATGCGGCCGAACGCGTCGGCGGCGCAGCCGGATTCGAGCGCCCGCTGCGCCTCGTCCCGGCCGTCATCGATGTCGCGCACCAGCTTGCCGAGCAACAGCATCTCGGCCGCGAGCGCGATGGTCACATCGTGCAGACGTGCATCGCGCGCGCCCCTGCCCGTCAGATAATCCACCGCCTCGATCACTTCGAGGCTGTGTCCTGCGGTGGTGCCAAGCACGCTGTCCATATCGGTGATCAATGCCGTGATCGGCAGCTCCGCGCCCGCGCCGATGGAGACCAGGGTCTCGGCGAGCTCGCGCGCGCCCGCCGGATCGGCCATGAAGGCGCCCGAGCCCGTCTTCACGTCCATCGCCAGGCCCTGCAGCCCGGCGGCGAATTTCTTCGACAGGATCGAAGCGGCAATGAGCGGAATGGATTCCACCGTCGCGGTCACGTCGCGCACCGCATAGAGGCGGCGGTCGGCCGGCGCGAGATCGGATGTCTGGCCGATGATGGCGCAGCCGACCTCGCGCACCACGCGCTGGAAGGTCTCGATGTCCGGATCGCAGGCGTAACCCGGAATGGCAGCCATCTTGTCGAGCGTGCCGCCGGTATGGCCGAGGCCCCGACCGGAGATCATCGGCACCACGCCGCCGCACGCCGCCACGATCGGCGCCAGCATCAGGCTCACCTTGTCGCCGACGCCGCCGGTGGAATGCTTGTCGAGCACCGGACCGCCCAGCGCGTGATCGTCCCAGCTGAGGACGCGCCCGGAATGCGTCATGGCGCGGGTGAAGCCGACACGCTCGGCGGCGGTCATGCCTTGGAAAAACACGGCCATGGCAAAGGCGCTGATTTGAGCCTCGCTGAAGCCGCCTTCGGCGATGCCGTGCACCGTGAACGCGATCTCGTCCTCCGTCAGGGCGTGGCCGTCGCGTTTCCTGCGGATGATCTCTTGCGGGAGCATCAGGCGCCGTAGGGAATCCAGATGTTCTTCACCTGCGTCGCATGCCGCAGAATATGACGGCCCTGCGCCTCGCGGTCGTCGGCCCAGGCGAGCGGCGCGGAGCACCAGCTGCGCTTGAGATCGGCGGCCGTGGCGGACTCGATCGCCTTGGCGTCGTCGCCGAAATACCAGAGCGATTGGACATTGGCGTGTTCCGCCAAGACTAGGGCAAGCGGCTCGCGCGCGCCGGTGACGATGTTGACCACGCCGGGCGGCACATCCGACGTCTCCAGCACGGAATAGAAATCGGTCGCGACCAGCGGGTGAGCCTCGGACGGGATCATCACCACGCGGTTGCCCATCGCGATCGCCGGCGCCATCAGCGAGACGAAGGCGAGCAGCGGCGCTTCGTCCGGACAGGCGATGCCGATGGTGCCCAGCGGCTCGTGCATGGCCAGCACCACGCCGCGCAGCGGCGGATCGTGGACGGCGCCGTCGAACTTGTCGGCCCAGGCGGCGGCGGTGAAGAGGCGGCTGACGGATGCCTCGACCTCGCGCGCCGCGGCGGACGGCGAAGCGCCCGTCGATTGGCGCAGGCGCTTGGCGAACGCGTCGGTGCGCGCCGATAGATTCTCGGCGATGTAGTAGAGGATTTGCGCCCGGCCATGACCGCTGGTGGCGGACCAGCCTTCGGCCTTGGCCGCCGCCTCGACGGCATTGCGGATGTCCTTGCGGTTGCCGTCG
>CAZMHP010000143.1:0-7721 GCA_964566095.1 uncultured Rhizobium sp.
CACCGACGATCCGGTGCGCATGTATCTGCGCGAGATGGGCAGCGTCGAGCTGCTCTCCCGCGAGGGCGAGATCGCCATCGCCAAGCGCATCGAGGCCGGCCGCGAGCTGATGATCGGCGCCTTGTGCGAATCCCCGCTGACCTTCGAGGCGCTGACCGTGTGGCGCGACGAGCTCAACGAGGGCAAGGTCCTGTTGCGCGACATCATCGATCTGGAAGCGATGTACGCGGTGGGCCCCGAGGGCCAGGCCCAGGCCGCGGCCCAGGCTGCCGCCTCCGCCGCCCATGTCGCGGCGATCAACGGCCAGCCGCCGCCGCCCAAACCGACCCCGCCGCCCGCGCCGCCCAAGCCCGCTCCGGCGCCTCGCGCCGATGGCGAGGAACCCGATCCCGCCGAAGCCGCGGCCGCAGCCGACAGCCAGCAGGACGATGACGGCTTCGACGACGAAGGCAATCTGCCCTTGAGCGCGATGGAAGCTTCGCTGAAGCCGCAAGTGCTCGAGGCGCTCGACGCCATCGCCGCGCTCTACAAGAAGCTCGGCCGCCTGCAGGACGCCTCGGTGGAAGCCGCGCTCGCCAGCGACGAGCTCTCGACCGGCCAGGAACGCCGCTTCAAGAAGCTGCGCAACGAGACCATGGATCTCGTCAAGGGCCTCAAGCTCAACAACAACCGCATCGAAGCCCTCGTCGATCAGATGTACGGCATCAACAAGCGGCTGGTGTCGCTCGAAGGCCGCCTGCTGCGTCTCGCCGAAGCGCATGGCGTCGCGCGCGAGGATTTCCTCAAAGAGCATTTCGGCAACGAGCTCGACCCGCATTGGGCGCGCCGCGTCGGCCGTCTCTCCCGCACCGGCTGGAAGGATTTCGTCCAGGACGAGCGCGACAAGATCAACGGGTTGCGCGACGACATGCAGTCGCTCGCCACCGAAACGCGCCAGTCGATCAGCGAATTTCGCCGCAACGTGCAGACGGTGCAGAAGGGCGAGCGCGAGTCGGGCGTTGCGAAGAAAGAGATGATCGAGGCGAACCTTCGTCTCGTGATCTCCATCGCCAAGAAATACACCAATCGCGGCCTGCAATTCCTCGATCTGATCCAGGAAGGCAATATCGGGCTGATGAAGGCGGTCGATAAGTTCGAATACCGCCGCGGCTACAAGTTCAGCACCTATGCCACCTGGTGGATTCGCCAGGCGATCACCCGCTCCATCGCCGACCAGGCGCGCACCATCCGCATCCCGGTCCACATGATCGAGACGATCAACAAGCTGGTGCGCACCAGCCGCCAGATGCTGCACGAGATCGGCCGCGAGCCGACGCCGGAAGAGCTGGCCGAGCGTCTCGCCATGCCGCTCGAAAAGGTCCGCAAGGTCCTGAAGATCGCCAAGGAACCCATTTCGTTGGAAACGCCGATTGGTGATGAGGAAGACTCACACCTCGGCGACTTCATCGAGGACAAGAACGCGATCCTTCCGATCGACGCCGCGATCCAGGCAAACCTGCGCGAGACGACGACGCGGGTTCTGGCTACGCTGACGCCGCGCGAGGAGCGCGTCCTCAGAATGCGTTTCGGCATCGGCATGAACACCGACCACACCCTCGAAGAGGTCGGCCAGCAGTTCAGCGTGACGCGCGAACGCATCCGGCAGATCGAGGCCAAGGCGCTGCGGAAACTCAAACATCCGTCCAGATCGCGCAAGCTCAGAAGCTTCCTCGATAACTAGCCTTTAGCCCGCCGGCTTGACCGGCGGGTGAAGCACCCGAGCCGGAGCCGCAAACTGCGCTCGTTCCTGGACAATTAGCTCCCGCTTACTTCTCCCCCGAGCGGGAGAAGACGCAAAATCCTGCACTTGGCGAAGCGCGTAGCGAAGCCAAGTGCTTGGATTTTGCTAGATGAGGGGTACAGGCTCGCGTCATCCCGCAGCGCCGTCGTTCCCACGAAAAGCGGCGACCCAAGTTGAGTCGCGAACCTAGTAGGGAACAGAGCTATAATAAACTTTGCTTGCCCGAGGACGGGCGAGAGTGCGAAGGCGCGACGACCAGCGCCGCGCCCCGCGTTTATGGCCGATGGCGCGTTAGCGCTGGCCCTTCTTTTCGTCCTGCGAAAGCACAGAGGCGGCGAGCTTCTTCGCGTCCGCCTGTGTTGCCTTCTTGTCGCCGGAAAGCACTTTACTTGCCAGCGTCGACAGCCTTGGGCTGCTTTGTTTCTTAGGCATTTTGGGGTGTCCCCTATTGTTTACAGATTCCAGAGGGTGTTGTAGGACGATCCCCAAGGGACGGGCCGAAACCCGCCCCGAGGGTCGTCAGCTAGGCAGTGCCTATCAAAGCGGCTCGCCACATTGGACTCATTCCCTTCCTCCGCCAGCGGTACTTCCCCGTCTGACGGGCCTGCGGTTGAACCAAGTCAGAGGGTTTTCGGTCGACCAAAACTTCGACCCTCCGACGGCTAATGCGAGGCTCCGCCGCAAGGTGGAGCCTTTTGCTTTCCACCCGCAGCAGCGCCGCGCATGAAACCACTATTCCGACTCTGAGGCGGGCGCAAGAGCAGAGACGCATACAGTCTGTGTCTCTTGAACTCTTCCTCTTTCGGCTGTACCTGTGAGCCCGTCGAGGAGGCGCCCCATGGCCGACGATGCCTATACAAACGCTCTAGCGAAAAAAGAAAGACTTATCAGGGAGTTAGATGAGGTGAATAACTTCCTGAAGCTCTATCAGCGCTTTATGCCAAAGGCGACCGCAAAGGTGGAGCAGCCAGCGTCTAGCGGATTGTTTAGCGATACGCCTGTGGATAACTCAACCGACCGGGTGTCGGTACCGCAGAAGTTCGAGCCAATCATCCGCCGTATGCTTTTGTTCAGTGGCCAACCGCTATCGAGATCTATGTTACTGAAAGCATTGTCAGATAACGGCACGCCGATCCCCGGAAAAGATGCGTCGAAGAATCTTGGCACCATCCTGTGGCGGCTACGCGAGCGCTTTGTGAACATTGAGGGGCATGGCTATTGGGTAGTCGGTGTGAAGATGCCCCATTTGGGATATGACCCTCCGGGAGCAATTTCCTTCGAAGAGGCGCTGGTTCACCTCGAAACAACTCCATAGCTACATGTAGCGGATTCCACATGGAATCCATACAAAATATCCAAAAAATTCTCACGAATTGGCGGGGCCAATCGGAACACGTCTGGCACCTCTTGGAGACCCCTAATTTGAGCTATCCTCCGCCTGTGACAAAGCTGCTCGAAAAAGCCGTCGAAACTGTCCGTAGGCTTTCCTCCGAGAGCCAGGATGAGATAGCGCGCGCGATGCTCGAACTCGCCAACGACTCCGAGCCGGATGCAATCGATCCCGCTCACCTGTCTGCCGTGCTCGAAGGGCTGGCGCAGGCGAAGGTTGGTCAATATTCGTCGGCTGCCGATGTCGAGGCCGCGTTCCGCCGCTTCGACTGGTGACGCTTCGCCTCCCGCCGCCTACGCATCCTCCCTCTCCGCATAGGCATCCACCAGCGCCCGGATCATCCGCTGATACGGCACGCGCTGTTTCTTCGCGGCGCGTTTGAAGAAGTCCACGCTGCGGCTGGAGAGCGACAGCGTCACCTTCACATTCGACTCGCGCAGCACCAGCTCCTCCGGCGGAGGCAAGAAGTTCTTGATGATGCGGAACGGGCCGATCTCGCCTTCCGTGTACTTAACGCTTCGCTTCTTCATACGCTTTCCTTCCTTTGCGCCAGTAGCCGGCGCCGAATATCCGCACGCTGCCGTCTCGCCATGTGAATCGGACCGTGACGACTGCGCCGTCGACCTCCCCGAAACAATAGAAGCGCGGCTCGCCATGGCTGTGGCGCAGATCCTCGGCGATGACGGCCCGTGGATCGAGAAACGCGCGCTGCGCCTCCTCGAAGGCGACGCCGTGCTTCTCCTGGTTGGCGCGGTTCTTCGCGTCGTCCCATTCGAAACTCGGCTCGGTCATATGGATAACATACCATACATAAGTATGGCTGTCATTATGCGGATTCACGCGGGTCCGTAGCGCCGGCGTACGGGCGCGGAGCCGCGGAGGATTGGGCCTCGCCTCCGCGTTCTCCGCGGCTCCGCGTGAGACAATTTGTTGGCGCTGCGCGCCGATGGATGGCCGGCTCGGGGGCCGGCCATGACGGGAGGGGTGACGGGTTGGCGGACGATGCCCTCTTCCTCACAGTCCAACACCCGGCCCAGGAGCGCCCGGTCTCAGATCGCTGACCCCTTGCAAAAAAATGCAGTGGATCGCCAAGATGGCCTCAAGGCCGCCCCAAATCTCCCACAACCATTAGTTGAATTCCTGCCACATATGGCTTATAAGACACACCAGACCTCGGACGGAGCCACAAACCACAACCAACGGCGCGGCGTCGACGCCGTGTCCTCCCACGTGAGACCAGACAGGTAAGGGTGCGAACTCGCGTGCACCCGCGCGGCGCAAGGGTGGCTCTGTCTGGCGAATCCGGGAGCGCATGATCCTTTGCCCGCTAGGACCGGGGTGGAGACGCGAAGGTGCTCGCGGTTGGCCCATGGCCTTCCACCGGCCGGCCTGTCGCGCGTGCCGGGGCGGGCGCCGTCCGGGGTGCCGGATGTCCCCGCCCTATTTGTTGTCGGCAGGCCTCGCGCGCTTCATCAGGACGATGAAACGCGCGAAACCCGCGCGCGCCTCACATGCCCGGAAACACGCCGCGCATCACCATGCCGATGCCGACCAGGCTCGCCACCCACAGGAGCGTGCGCAGGAACGGAATGCCCAGGATGTAGACCGGCAGATACGCCACGCGCGACCACAGATAGATCTGCGCGCCCAGCGCGCTCGTTGCCGTGTGCTTGTTCAGCGCATTGGCGATCAGAACGGCGCCCAGGAAGAACACGAAAGTCTCCAGGAAATTCTGGAAGGCACGCTCGCAGCGGCCGCCGAACTTGCCCATCGGCGGCGCCGGCTCGTCGCGCGGCCCCACGCCCCAGGGCAGACCGCGATGCCCCACGCTGAACAGCGTCGCCAGCAGAAGCTGCACGATGCCCAGCACGATGCTCCAGAACAGCATCTGCATTTCAACCGAACCGAATATGCCCGTATCCATGCGCCCCTCCCGGCGTCTGATTCGGGCGCGATGCTAGGCCCAGTCGGGCGGCGATCCAATGAAGGGGCGTTGCTGCGCTGCGGCAGTCTGCCAGGGGCCCACACGACCAGGGGCCACACTACCAGGGACTATGGCCCATCCAGCGCATCACCCAGAACAGCGCCACGCCGGCCAGGATCAGGAAAAAGCCGATCCCCACCACCCCGGCAAACATGCCGCCGAGCTGGCCGGCGAATCCGCCATTGCTCTCGCGCGTCTTGGGCGGCAGGTCGTCGTCATCCATGCGGGAAGCTTAGCGCGCCGGCGGTCCCGCCGTCACGTCCCCCGGCAGAAGCTCCGGCCGGTACTCGAAATGCATCGTGTCGTAATGCGACCAGCGCCCGCCCCAGATGAAGCCGTGGCGCTCGAACGCGCGCACGATCCCCATCGGCACGCGATTATGCCAGCCTTCCTTCGACCATCGCCAGTACTCCGACGCGTCGGCGTTGATGTCGATCGCCGCGCCCCAGCCGTGCATCGAGCGCGCGGTCGATCCCGCCACGCTGCGACAGCTATAGGTGCCGGAGCTTGGAATGAGAAAATGCATGTCCTCCTCCGGCAGCGTGTCCAACTCCGCACTGACCGCTTCCAGCGCCTTATCGACGCCGTTGACCGTGGTGATCGCGACCGTGCCGCCGCCATGGCGCGGCAGCCAGGCCAAGGCGCGCAAGCGCGGCTCGACCTCGCCGCGCCGGCAATCGCCATAGATCGCGTCGAACAGCGGCGCAAAGCGCACGCGGCCCGGGTCGAAATCCTTCGGCGGCACCGCCGCCGCCGCGCCGGCGGGATAGTCGGCGAAGAACGTGTCGTCGATATCGGGATGCGCGATCATCTCGTCCAGGCTCTTGTCGGCGCGCCCGTCGGACAGCGCGAATGTCCGCCCGTCCTTCAGATACAGCCGTCGATCGTCGTGACCGGCGAGCGCCGCGGGGTAAGCGCGCACGAGCTTGTCCAGCTTGGCGCTCAGATCGGGCGGCGGCGCGCCGAACGATCCGGCCCGCGCCGGCGCGAGCAGCGCCAGGATGAAAGCGGCGCCGAAAATCCTCACAACACTGTGACGGCCGCGGCGCGCGCCGGTCGCTACCGTGCCGCGGCATTCGGTGTGGGGAATCTCGTGCGGCGTCATGTCTTGATCCTGGCCTTGGCCGCCATTGTCGTGCATCCGGCCGCCGCCGCAACCGTCGCGACCCAATTCCATCACGGCCCCGATCATCTCGGCGTGTTCGACGGCCCCTCGCCGGGCAATCTGCTCAAGACCGTCTGGACGGCCGAGCTGGGGAGCTACACCGTCGCATCGCCGGTCGTGGCCGACGGCGTGCTCTATATCGGCGGAAAAAGCGGCGCGCTCGCGGCACTCGATGCCAAGACCGGCGCGCGGCTCTGGACGTTTCAGGCCGACGGTCCGGTCAGCGCCACGGTCGCGGTCGCCGACGCGATGGTCTTTTTCCAATCCGCGCAGAACACCGTGTTCGCCGTCGATGCCAAAACCGGTCGTCAGGTCTGGCGGCACGCGACCGGGCCCACGCTCGCCTTCTATTCCGGCCCGCCGGGATTTCCCGAAGGCGTGAACTGGGACTTCTGGACCTCCTCGCCGCTCTACGACAACGGCGTCGTCTTCATCGGCTCGGGCGACGGCCAGGTCTATGCGCTCGATGCCAGGACCGGGGTTCAGCGCTGGGCTTTCGCGACCGGCCAGCGGGTTCGCGCCACGCCCGCGAGCGACGGCAAGACGATCTATGTCGGCGGCTTCGACGGGAATTTCTATGCGCTCGATGCCAGATCGGGCAGGGAGCGCTGGCGATTCAAGACCGAGGGCAACGCGTACTTTCCCGTCGGCAGCATTCAGTCTTCGGCGGCGCTGGCGGGCAGTCTCGTGCTGTTCGGCAGCCGCGACTTCAATCTTTACGCGCTCGATGCAAGGACCGGCAGGAAGGTCTGGGGCAACCTGCACAAGGAATCTTGGGCGACGGCCACGCCCGCCGTGCTCGACGGCCGGGTCTACGAGGGCAGCTCCGACGGCCATTTCGAGCGCGCCGTGGATCTGAAGACCGGGACCGAGATTTGGACCAGGCCGACCGACAGCAACGTCTATTCGTCCGCCGCGATCAACGGCGGTGCGCTCTATGTCGGCACCTTCGGCGGCACGATCGCGCGGGCCCGGCTATCGGACGGCAAGGGCGGCGGCCTGATCTTCCAGGAACGGATCTATGCCAGTCCCTGGATCGAAGACGGCATCGCCTATTTCGCCACGGCGGACGGCACGATCTATGCCCTGAGCAATGGCGATCTGCCGAAATAAGCCGTACCGCCCGTGACATGTCGCCCACCGCACGGCCATCCAAAGTCTCTTTGCATCCCGATCCGCGGCTAACGCATCGGTAAATTTACCGTGCGAGTATTTCCGGGATGGACGCCCTGTGCGGGGAACCGCAAGCTGCGGATGGGCATTGGATGGTTGGTGGTTAGATGACGATCATCGAAAAGGCGGAACGGATTTATTCCGAGCTCGAGCACCGCGCCGACGCGGTGATCCATGTGCTCGGCATCCTGTTCGCGATCAATGCCAGCCTGTGGCTGCTCTGGCACGT
>CAZMHP010000144.1:0-7701 GCA_964566095.1 uncultured Rhizobium sp.
TCTAGCGCAATGCGCCGGCAAGCGCCGCGGAGATATCCGCGTGGGTTTGCTGACGCAGCGCCATGCAGCGCTGGATGCGTTCCTGGGTCTGCTCGGTGCGCGCCGCCGCGCCATAGGCTTCGCTCAAATGGCTGTGCAGGAACGCATCGGCATCGGCGCGAGAACCTGCATCGCAGGCGCCGCGCAGGATTTGCGCCATGCGGCCGGTGCCTTGCGACGACAGCACTTTGACGAAATCGGCGTAATGGGCGCCGACATAGGCCCATAGCGTTTTCGCCGCGAGCGGTTCGTCTGCCATATATTCGGTCAGAAACCGCAATTCGCCCGTACGCATATGGAACGGCGCCAGCGCCAGCAGCCTGCCGATGACCGCCCGGTCCTCGCTACCCGCAAAGGCATAGACGATATCGCGGCGAAGTCCCTCCTCGTTGGTGGATTGATAGACCGACAACAGCGAGTCCGCGAATTGCGGATAGCTGCGCAGCGTGGCCCGCAGCGCCTCAGCGCGGATCTCCAACGCCAAATCGCGCCAGGCTCCCGCGCCCGAGCGGGAAGAGAAAATAACGGGTCCGTCGAGCATCGCCGTTGCGTCGGGATCGTGCGCCTCGGTGACCAGCAGCGTCGCGAGCGCGCGGCGAAGGAAGGCGTCGGCCGGGGTCTCGCCCCTCCTCGGCCGGACCCCGATCGCCTTGAAGCGCGGCAGGAAAAGCTTCGACAGGAAGGCGCGATAGGCTGCCACATCGCCCGCCGTCAGGCTCTGGCGCACCGGCAACAACCGTTCCGACAGACTCGACAGCACGTCCCAGTGCGCCGTCGGACCAATGGTACGGATCAATTCCAGCAGGTCGGCGGCGCGCGCGCGGCCGGTGCGAAATCCCGCGAAGACATTGCCCAGGAGCGCGATCTGACCGGCCGGCTCCAGCTTGGCCGCGCCGGCGGTCGCCTGGCGCCATCCCGCCGCGTCCATCGCGAAGCGGTAGTAACCGGCACCCTCGACATTGGGAAAGATCGGCGCCGGACAGGGCGTCGAAAGCGCGACGCTGAAACTCGCGGCCGCATCCATCCTGCAGACGCGGTTCTTGCCGTCCATCGCGCAGAACGGAACGTTCCATCGGCGCGACGGCGGCGTGAAGCCGAAGGGCGCATAGGCCGATTGCGCGATGTTCAGCGCCGGCGGCGTGCAAATCCGCGCGACCTGAAGATAGGGCACGCCCGACTGATCGATGAAGTCGTCGAACGCGGCCGTCAGATCGGGATGTCCCGTCGTCGCGGCGATCGTGCCGATGAAATCGTGCGCGGTCGCGTTGCCGTTGGCGAATTTCGTCAGATAGGCGTGGATGCCGCGCTGCCAGTCCGCCGGGCCGACAT
This sequence comes from uncultured Rhizobium sp., assembly GCA_964566095.1. Lineage (GTDB taxonomy): Bacteria > Pseudomonadota > Alphaproteobacteria > Micropepsales > Micropepsaceae > Rhizomicrobium. The sequence continues at coordinate 1,369 of CAZMHP010000144.1, forward strand.
AGGCCTCGAACATGCGCAGCACCGCCGCGCCCTTGTCGTAGGTGATGTCGGAGAACGAGTTGCCCAGATCGTCGAGGTCGGCGATGGGCCGGTGGATCCCGCGCGCCGACGGCAGTTCGTCGGTTTCCATCACGTCGAAGCCGCTGCGCAGGATATCGGTCGCGAAGTCCATCTGCGGCATGACCGCCGCCGAGGCTTTTATCTCCATCCAGTTGGCGAAGGATTCGTTGAGCCACACGTCGTCCCACCACACGGGCGTGACCAGATCGCCGAACCACTGATGCGCGATTTCGTGCGCCTGAACGACCAGCGCGTTGCGCTTCTGCTCGAGCGAGGCGTCCGGATCGAGCAGCAGATAACGCTCGCGGAACGTCACCGCGCCGGCGTTCTCCATCGCGCCTGCGGCGAAATCGGGCACCGCCAGGACGTCGAGCTTGGGATAGGGAAAGCCGATGCCGAAATAGCTCTCGAGCGCCTTCACGATCCCGGGCGTCAGCGACAGCGCGTAAGCGATGCGCCCGCCATTGCCGCGCGCCGTGATGCCCCGAATGTGGAGCGGCCGGCTGCGATACTGGTTCGCCGGCACGAAGCCGCCATCGACGACGTCGAGCGGCCCGATCGCGAGCGCCACGAGATAGGTCGGCAGCGGCCGCGTCGTCGCGAGCACCGTATCGACCATGCCGTGCGAGGCCGGCGCCGCAGCGACGATCGGCGTGTTGCCGACGACCCGCATGCCCTTGGGCACGACCACCGTGATGTCGAATGGCGTCTTGAAACCCGGCTCGTCGAATGCGGGAAAGGCGCGGCGCGCATCCGCGGCCTCGAATTGGGTGAAGGCATAGGAGTCGCCGCGGTCCACGACCTTGTAGAGGCCCGACAGCGAACGGTCGAAGGGCGCGTCGTAGTCGAAGATCAGCGTCGCCTTGCCGGCCGGCACCTGGTCGACGAAGATCAGCCGCGCCACGCCGGCGGGATCGACCTGGTCGTAATGCGCCGCAAAGCTCTGGCCCGAGGCGAGCCGCACCGACACGCCCGATACGTTCAACCCCAGCCCGTGCAGGAACAGCGAACGGCGCGGCTTCGCAAAATCGACGTCGATCTCGACATGGCCAGTGAAGCGGTCGAGCCGGGGATCGATGCGTAGCGCGATGCGATAGCGCGCCGGTATCGCGTCGCGCGGCAGCCGTCCCAGCGGGACCGTCTCGCCGCCCAGCGAAATGCCGCGTCGATGCGCGACGGATTTCTCCGCCTCCTTGCCACAACCGGAAAGACACAGGACCGCGCCCAACAACAAAGCGAGGCCGGCACGCCCAATATATTGCGCTGCAATCAAACGGCTCTCCCGGATTGTCGCCGGTTAGAGGGACGAGACGGCCTATTGATAGTTTTCCCGGCGGCCCTGTCCATATTGGTCCGATTCTGCCCTATTTTGTTCAGGCCAGGTTCATGCCGGGCGGCCAAGACTGAATTTCGACAAAAGCGGGATGGGCCCGATATTGACTGGCCCGGCCAGCAAAAGAGGAGAAAAGGAATATGTTGAAGACTTCTGGATGGATCGCGGGCGCCGCGATGCTGACCTTGTTCGCCGGCACCAATGCCGCGCTCGCCGACGACTGCCATAGCGATCATACGGGCGGCACCGTGCTGGGCGCCATCGCGGGCGGCGTGCTCGGCGGCGTCGCCAGTCACGGCAACGGCCTCGCCATTGCCGGCGGCGCCATTTTCGGCGGCCTCGCGGGCAATGCGCTCAGCCGCGACATCGACTGCGACGACCGCGATTACGCCGGTCGCGCCTATGAGACCGCATTCGACGACGGCACCGTCGGGCGGCACTACGAGTGGGAAGGTCGTCACGGCGGCCACGGCTATATCGTGATCAACGACCGCTATCGCCGCCGCGGCCACGAATGCGTCGACTTCACCCAGGTGGTGTGGCGCCACGACGAACGCTTCGACCGCAACGGGACCGCCTGCCGCTACCGTGGCGATTGGCGCGTCGAGACCTGAACGATTCCGTTCGAAGACGATAGAACCCCGCGCCCCGACCGGCGCGGGGTTTTGCTTTTCGTCACTTGCCCTTCCATTGCGGCGCGCGCTTTTCGGCGAACGCCTTGGGGCCCTCGCGCAGATCCTCGCTTCTGAACATCGCGGCGACGGCCGGATAGCTGCTTTGATTCTTGAGCGCATCGCCGATCGATGCCTCGTTCAATCCGCGATAGACCGCCTGCTTCGAGGCGCGCACGGACATCGGCGACAGCTCCATGATTTGCTTTGCAAGCTCCGTGGCGCGGGTCATCAACTGTGCCGCCGGCACCACCTCGTTGACGAAGCCGAGCTCCTTGCCTTCGGCGGCGCCGACCCGCCGGCCGGTCAAGATCATGCCGAGCGCCCGCTTGGTCCCGATCTCGCGCGGCAGGCGGTGAAGGCCGCCGGCCAACGCCGCAAGACCCACGCGCGGCTCGGGCAGCGCGAACACCGCGCTGTCGGCTGCCAGGATCAGATCGCAGGCGAGCGCGATCTCGAAGCCGCCCCCCATCGCGATGCCGTTGACCGCCGCGATGAGCGGCTTGTCGAGATCAAAGCGCGAGACGAGCCCGCCGAAGCCGCTGGCATGGCGCGGCAGGACGGTGCCGGCACTGCCGCCGCCGGCCGCGGTGACCTTCAAATCGTTGCCGGCGGAGAAGGCGCGCTCGCCCGCGCCCGTCACGATCGCGATCCATTGTTCGGGATCGGCGGCGAAGGCGTCGAACACCTCGGCCAGCTCGGCATGGGCCGGGGCGTGCAGCGCGTTCATGACCTCCGGCCGGTTCAGCGTGACCACGGTCAGCCGGCCCTCACGCTCCACTTTGCAAAATTCGTAGGTCGTCATGGGCATTTCCCCCTGCTTTTCCGCCAAATAGTCGTCGGCGGCCGGCGCGGCTGCAAGGCTTGGGTAACTATTTAATCCTAGGTTTTCAGCCGCCACGGAAGCTTTGGCGGATATGTCGGATACCTGGACGATCAACGCTGCGGGCCAGACCTATGGCCCTTATACCTTGCAGCAGATGCAGACCTTCGTCGGCGAGGGCCGCCTCGCCGCGCATTCGCTTGTCGCGCCCACCGGCAACACGCAATTTCGCGCGGCCGGCAGCTATCCGGTGCTCATCAAGCTGTTCGCGCCCGCCGGGCCGCAGCCCTCCGCGACAGGCAAGTTCGTGACCGCCGGCGGCGTGGAAGGCGACGACGATACGATCTCCCCCACCTTCGGCCGCTCCAACGACGAGCCGCGCAGCGGGGAACGCGGCCGCTTCGTGGTGATCGCCGACATGAAATCGCGCTCCATTTCCGGTCTCGAGGAAGAAATCTTCAACATGGGGCCGGCCTTCCCCTTGATGCCGCAGGCCTGGCTCTTGATCAGCGACCAGCCGATCAACTCGATCCGCAACGCGCTGGTGCAAAAGCTCGGCAAGCTGGACATGCTGTTCATCGTCGATGCGACGCACAACAAGGCCGCCTGGTTCAACTTCGGGCCGGAGGCCGATACCCGCATCCGACGAGTGTGGACCGCGCAGCACGAGCCGATCGCCAAGGCGGGATAGCACCAGCGTTCTTTGCAAGATGTGCTAGAGTTCCCGAAGTCTATGGGAGCTTCCGCCATGAGATTTCGCAGGATCGCTTTGTTCGCCGCGTGCGCTTTCGTCCTGGCGGCGACGCCTGCCGGCGCCATGCACTGGATGATCTATGCCCCGGACGAGGCGAGCAATCGCTACTGGCTCGACAATGACAGCATCGAGACGAAGGGCGACTACATCTTCGTCACCTATGTCTTGGGCGCGCCGGACAGCCTGGCGCCGACCAACCTCAAAGGCAGACGAATCGGCATCAATTGCAGCACCGGCGACAGCGTGTTCGAGGTGAACGGTCAGACGTCTCCGGGACCGCATTTCACCGACGCAGCCTATCTCTTCAAGTGGCTCTGTCCGCCCAAATAGCCGAAGGCCTCAGCCGACCTGCCGCAGCTTGGCGGCAAAGCGCCCGTAATTGTGGACATAGGTCGCGGCGGAAAGCTTCAGGCCGGCCAGTTCCATCTCGTTGAGCTTGCGCGCCGCGCGCGCGGGCGCGCCCAGGACCATCGTTCCATCCTCGAATTGCTTTCCTTCCGTCACGAGGGAATTTGCGCCCACCAGACAATTCCTGCCGATGCGCACGCGGTTCAGCAGCGTCGAGCCCATGCCGATCAGCGAACCGTCCTCGATCGTCGCCGAATGCAGGATCACGCGATGCCCGACGGTGCAGCCGGCACCGATCGTCACCGGCTGGCCGGGATCGGTATGGATGACCGAAAGATCCTGGACGTTGGAGTCCTCGCCGACCGTGATCCAGTCGTTGTCGCCGCGCAGCACCGCGCCCCACCACACGCTCGCGCCCTTGAGCAGCCGTACCTTGCCGATCAGCACCGCGTCGGGCGCGATCCAATAGTCGCCCCCGGCGGGAAGCTCCGGGACGGCATCTTCGAGCGCATAGATCGGCATGACGGTCCCGCGAAAGCTTTGCGTCGCCATTGTGGCAAAGGAATTTTGCGATGGCGAGCCTGGTTGGGCATACTGCCCGCATGGCCCCTGCTTCGCACCCGCTGCCCGCGCTCGATCACGTGCTGGCCCATCGCATCGTCGAAGATTCGATCCGCACCTACTTCCGCAAGCGCCGCTCGCGCGTGCCGGCCTTCGTGGAGCGGACCTTTTCGCTCAAGGGCGCGCTGCAGACGCACCGCCACGCGCTCGGTCACGATCTGTGGCGCGCGCCGCTCAACGCCGCGCTGGCCGGGCCGCAGCTCGGACTCAACGCCGCGGCAGCCGTGCTGAAGCTGGCGGGGCGCAAACAAACCGCCGAGGCCTTACGGGCGCGCGAACTCTTCTTCCGCACCACCGTCACGCGCGAGATCGAGCGCCGGCTGATCGTCGATTTGCTGGAACTTCCCTATAGCGGGGGCGGCGAACCTTCCTTCCACGATGCGCTCGCGGTCGAGATTCTCGGTGACGCCCGGCTGGACGGGGCGCTGGGCGCGCTCAACGGCCCCTGGGGCGAGAAGCAGCGCCTGATGATGGACGGCAAGCTCGCACAGCAGGTGGCGATCTATCTCAACGCCCGCGGCGCAGCAGGTGAGGTCGTCAGCGCGGCGGTGACGATGGCGGCCGGCGGCGCGTTGCTGCACCAGGTGACGCCGGGCATCCTCACGCTCGGCCCTGCGCTGGCGCAAACGCTTGGCGCCAAGATTGGCGGCGTCGCCGCCTTCGGCGTCACCGCCGCGGTGCTCACGGCGAGCGCGACGGCGGCGGCTTTCGCCGGCGTCGTGACCGATCCGATCCAAAGCGCGCTCGGCATCCATCACCTGCGGCTGATCGCGCTGCTCGACACGCTGGAAAGCGCCTTCCTCGGCAGCGACGCGCAGCTGCAGATACCGGAACAATACGCCGCGCGCCTGATCGATCTGGTCGACGCGATCGTTTCCATCGCGGGCCACATGCGCGCCGGCTGACGACGGCTCCCTCCACAGATTTCACATTTGAGTCGCACAAACGCTGCTACGCTTTGCGTGTCGGAGCGTGATTCGATATCAAAAGGGGACCGGATTTAGTGCAGATCTGCACTTCATTCCCGAAATACCCGGGCAACGAAGTCCGCCCTTCCACGCACGCCGACATCACCATCAACCCAAGCGTATCGTTCCTGACCAGGGAGACTCCATGGCCAAGCGTTCCGCGCGCCACAAGGCCCGCGAATTCCAGGAATCCGAAAACGTTCACCCCTTCCCTTCTCGCGGCGGCTGGAATCCGCGCGGCGAAGAAGACGTTCGCGACCGCAAATACGTAAAGAACATCCGGGCGATGAGCCCGACCCAGCAAATCCTGCTGGATGCCATCGATGCGCGCTCCGTCGTCCTCGCGCTCGGCCCCGCCGGTACCGGCAAAACCTATCTCGCGATCGCCAAGGCCGTCGAAGCGCTGGAAGCGGGGCGTTGCGGCCGTATCGTGCTGTCACGGCCGGCTGTCGAGGCCGGCGAAAACCTGGGCTTCCTGCCCGGCGATCTCAACGAGAAACTCGCGCCCTATCTGCGCCCGCTCTACGACGCGTTGACCGAGCGGCTTGGCACCAAGCGGCTGAAGGCGCTGGTGGCGGATGGCGTGATCGAAATCGCGCCGGTCGCCTATATGCGCGGACGCACGCTCTCAGATTGTTACGTCGTGATCGACGAGGCACAGAACTGCACCTACACCCAGCTCAAGATGCTCCTGACGCGCCTGGGCTGGCGCTCGACCATGGTGCTGACCGGCGATCCCGACCAGACCGACCTGC
>CAZMHP010000145.1:0-7549 GCA_964566095.1 uncultured Rhizobium sp.
ACGACATCACCGATCTGGTATCCGCGCAGCGCACCGCCGCCTGGGCCGACGTCGCAAGGCGCATCGCGCATGAGATCAAGAACCCGCTCACGCCCATCCAGCTTTCGGCCGAACGGCTCAAGCGCAAATACGCCGGCGAGGTCACCACCGATCCCGAGGTCTTCGCGCAATGCACCGACACCATCATTCGCCAGGTCGGCGACATCGGACGGATGGTGGACGAATTCTCTTCCTTCGCGCGCATGCCCACGCCCGTCATGCGGCGCGAGAACGCGCAGGAGCTGATCCAGCAATCGGTGTTCCTGCAGCGCGTCGCCAATCCCCAGATCACGTTCGAGACCCGGCTGCCGAAAGATCCGGTCTATCTCGAATGCGACGGCCGGCTGGTGTCGCAGGCCCTGACCAATGTGCTCAAGAATGCGGGCGAGGGCATCCAGGCGCGGCTGGCCAAGGGCGAGGGCGCTCCGGGCCGCATCGTCATCGGGCTCGAGCCGCAAGCCGAACGCGTGACGTTTCGCATCTCCGACAACGGTATCGGACTTCCGCATGAGCACCGCGACCGCTTGACCGAGCCTTACGTCACCACGCGCGCCAAGGGCACCGGCTTGGGGCTCGCCATCGTGCGCAAGATCCTGGAGGACCATGGCGGCGAATTGCTGCTGCAGGATTCGACGCTTCATGCCGACGACACGGACGCCGCCCAGGGCGCGGAAGTTCTCCTGGTGTTTCCGCTCAAACAGAAAAGCTTGAAAGACAAGGGACTTGTGGATGAGCAAGAACGGATCGCAGATCGCGTCTGAAGTCCTCGTCGTAGACGACGAGGAGGACATCCGGGACCTGATCGCGGGCATCCTGCGCGACGAGGGCTACGAGACGCGGGTCGCGGGCGACAGCGACTCGGCGTTGAACGCCGTGCGCCAGCGCCGGCCGCAGCTCGTGGTGCTCGACATCTGGCTGCAGGGCAGCAAGCTCGACGGCATCCAGGTGCTCGATGCGCTCAAGCGCGAGCAGCCCGATCTTCCGGTCGTGATGATTTCCGGCCACGGCACGATCGAAACCGCGGTCGCCTCGATCAAGAAGGGCGCCTACGACTTCATCGAAAAGCCGTTCAAGGCCGACCGGCTGCTGCACGTCGTCGGCCGCGCCCTGGAAGCCGCGCGCCTCAGGCGCGAGGTGCAGGAGCTCAAGCTGAAATCCGGCGACGACACCGAACTCGTCGGCATGTCGTCGGCGATTTCCCAGGTGCGCCAGGCGATCGAGAAGATCGCGCCGACCAACAGCCGCATCTTCGTCACCGGGCCTTCGGGCTCCGGCAAGGAGGTCGTGGCGCGCCTGATCCATTCGCGCTCGCGCCGCGCGTCCAATGCCTTCGTCGCCGTCAACTGCGCCACCATGGCGCCGTCGCGCATCGAGGCGGAGCTGTTCGGCGTCGAGGCGGGCGAGGGTCCGCGCAAGACCGGCATGTTCGAACTCGCCCACAACGGCACGCTCTATCTCGACGAAGTCGCCGACATGCCGCTCGAGACCCAGGGCAAGATTTTGCGCGTGCTGGTCGATCAGACGTTCACGCGTGTCGGCGGCACGATGCGCGTTCAGGTCGATGCGCGCGTGATCTGCTCCACGACGCGCGATCTGCGCGCCGAAATCGCCGCCAGCCGCTTCCGCGAGGATCTCTATCATCGGCTCAACGTCGTGCCGGTCCGCGTGCCCTCGCTGGCCGAGCGGCGCGACGACATCCCGCTTCTGGTGGCGCATTTCATGAAGCGGCTGTCGGCCACGTCCGGCCTCGCCATGCGCGAGATCGGCGACGACGCGATGGCCGTGCTGCAGTCGCATACCTGGCCGGGCAATGTGCGCCAGCTGCGCAACATCGTCGAGCGGCTCTTGATCCTCGCCACCGACGACGCGGCGCAGGTGATCTCAGCCGATCTTCTGCCCCCCGACCTCGGCTCCGGCGCGCCGTGGAGCGGCGGCGGGCGCAGCGATCTGGTCATCTCGCTGCCGCTGCGCGAGGCACGCGAGATCTTCGAGCGCGATTATCTGGTGGCGCAGATCAACCGCTTCGGCGGCAACATCTCCCGCACCGCGGCCTTCATCGGCATGGAGCGTTCGGCGCTGCACCGCAAATTGAAGTCGCTCGGCGTCGGCGCCAACGGCCGGGAGCAGGGCTTCAACGCGTGAAGTCGGGAAGGGTCGTGCCTAGCGGTCGCGAGAGAATTCGGCGTTGAAGCATTCGTGTCTCCCGTGGTATATCCCACTGGGATATACAGGTGGGCCGTGGTGGCACGCTCGACAGTCTTCAAATCCAACCGGAGCCAGGCCGTGCGCTTGCCCAAGGACGTCGCCTTTCCCGAGGGCGTCCGCGAGGTCGAGATCATCAAGATGGGCAACACCCTGGTCATCAGCCCGGTTGGCCATCGCTGGGATGCGTTCTTCACCCACGGGCCTTGGGTTTCCGATGATTTCATGAAGGATCGCCAGCAACCTCCGATGCAGAAGCGGAAATTCTGAATGCTCCGGTACATGCTGGACACCGACATCTGCATCTACCTGAACAAGCGGCATCCCTCGAAATTGCTGGAACGATTCAACCGTCTGGCGGGACAGATCGCCGTTTCGACCATCACGCTGGGTGAACTCTATTTCGGCGCCGAAAAATCGGATCGTCGAGCTGAAAATTTCATGGCGTTGGACGGCTTCTTCTCTGGTCTGGAGGTTCTCGATTTTTCCCGGCAAGCGGCGAGGCATTTTGCCGATTTGCGTGCGGGGCTGGAGAAATCGGGCAAGCTTATCGGTCCTTATGACCTGCTGATCGGCGCGCATGCCCGCTCCGAGGGCCTTATCCTTGTTACGAACAACGAACGCGAGTTTCGCCGGATTCCCGGACTCGCCATGGAAAACTGGACTTGACACCTGCATCGAGTCGACGCGCGCCGTCCGGGCGCATGGCCTATGTCGACGGCCGCTATGTCGCGCACCGCGACGCGACCGTGAACATCGAGGACCGCGGGCTTCAGCTCGGCGACGGGGTCTACGAAGTCTGCGGCGTGACCGACGGTTTGCTGATGGACGAGGAGGAGCACCTCGATCGCCTCGAGCGTTCGCTCCGCGAGATCGAAATGGCGATGCCGATGCCCCGGCGCGCGCTTCAGTTCGTCATGCGCGAACTCGTGCGCCGCAACGGCGTGCGTGACGGGCTCCTCTATCTGCAGGTGACACGCGGCGCGGCGCGGCGCGATCACGCCATCCCCGTCAGCAGCCCGCGGCCGAGCCTGATGATGACCGCTCGCTCGCTGGCGCCGCAGGATTTCGAGCGGCGGCGGCGCGAGGGCGTAGCCGTCTTGTCGCGCCCTGACGAGCGCTGGGCGCGCTGCGACATCAAAACGGTTCAGCTTCTCCCCAACCTCTTGGCCAAGACCGCCGCGCGGCGCGCCGGCGCCTATGAAGCCTGGCTGATCGACCGCGACGGTTTCGTCACCGAAGGCAGTTCCACCACCGCCTGGATCGTCGATGCGTCCGGCCGCTTGCGAACACGGCCCCTGAGCAACGCCATCCTTCCCGGGGTGACCCGCCGGGTCATCCTGGAGGCCGCCGCCGAGGCGCAACTCCCCATCGCGGAAGCGCCATTTACCCTGGCTGATGCCAAGGCGGCGCGCGAGGCCTTCATTTCGTCGGCGACCGGCATCATACCAGTCGTCGCGCTGGACGGATCGCCGGTCGGGGAGGGGACGGCGGGGCCCTTGACCCGTCGCGTGCAGGAACTTTACGCCCTGACCTCCGCGCGGCGCGCCGCGAAAACAGGCAGTTAGGCCCTTTCGCAAATGCAGCAATGCGGCCTATGCTGTCCCTAGTGCTTCGCAGGGGCGCGGAGCACAAATCACTTGGAATCCCCGATGAGCGAAAAACAACAAAATCTGCAAGACACCTTCCTCAATGCAGTCCGCAAGAGCAAATCGGCCGTTACGATCTTTCTGGTCAACGGCGTAAAGCTTCAGGGGAACATTACGTGGTTCGACAATTTCTGCGTTCTTCTGCGCCGGGACGGGCAAGCCCAGCTCGTCTACAAGCACGCGATCTCGACCGTCATGCCGCTGGGGCCGATTCAGCTCCAGGAGGAGACGGCCATCGAGAAGGAAACGGCGTAGCCGGGAAGCCGTCGAAACAGGGTTTCGACGCGGCGCGCGATCGGCTGCACACGGCGTTCGTCATCCATGTCGAGCCGAAGGCGCGTGCCGACGGCGCGCGGCTGGACCGCGACGCACAGGCGCGGTTGGACGAAGCGATCGGCCTGACGGCGGCGATCGGGCTTCGCGTCGTCTATGCGCACATCGCCCCCTTGGTGCGGCCGGTTCCGGCAACGCTGATCGGCAGCGGCAAGGTCGGCGAAATCGCGCTCGAGGCGAAAGAACAATCGCCCGAGGTCATCATCGTCAACGCGCATCTGTCGCCGGTGCAGCAGCGCAATCTCGAAAAGGCCTGGAGCACGAAAGTCCTCGACCGCACCGCGCTCATCCTGGAGATCTTCGGCGAACGTGCGCGTACCCATGAGGGCAGGCTGCAGGTCGAGCTGGCGCATCTGTCCTATCAGCGCTCGCGGCTGGTGCGATCCTGGACCCATCTGGAGCGCCAGCGCGGCGGCTTCGGTTTCTTGGGCGGTCCCGGCGAAAGCCAGATCGAGACCGACAGGCGGCTGATCGACGACCGCATTGTCCGCATCAAAAAGGACCTCGAACGGGTCAAGCGCACCCGCGGCCTCCAGCGCCAGGCCCGCAAGCGCGTGCCCTATCCGGTGATCGCGCTGGTCGGCTACACCAATGCCGGCAAGTCGACGCTGTTCAACACGCTCACCGACTCCGAAGTCCTGGCGAAGGACCTCTTGTTCGCGACCCTCGATCCCACCATGCGGGGCCTGCGCCTGCCGAACGGCACCCGCGCCGTCCTTTCCGACACCGTCGGTTTCATCGCCGATCTGCCGACCGAGCTGATCGCCGCCTTCCGCGCCACGCTGGAGGAGGTGCTGGAGGCCGACGTCATCGTGCATGTCCGCGACGCGAGCCATGCCGAGAGCGCGGCCCAGAAGGCGGACGTCCTGAAGGTCCTCGCCGATCTGGGCGTCGACCCGGACGGCGAGCGGCCCCTCCTCGAAGTGCTCAACAAGATCGACCTTATCGAGCCCGAGGTGCGCGCGGGCCTCCTCGCCGGCAACGAGCGGCCGACCGGGCCGGTCGCGGTCTCGGCGCTGACCGGCGATGGATTGCCCCAGCTTTTGCGCCGTCTCGAAGACGAGTTGACGTGTGCCAACATCCGCTACCGGCTGACCCTGGGACACGCCGACGGCGAGGGCCTGGCCTGGGCCTATCGGCACGGCATGGTCCGCGAGCGGCACGACATCGCCGACGGGGTCGAGCTTTTGCTCACAATTCCTCCCCAGGAGGCGCCGCGCTTCTCGGCCCGCTTCGGCAAGAATCTGACGATGGATTAGGGCGTTAGACCCGGGACTTCATGTGCATACAATCGCTCCACAGAGAGGGATAAAGGGATGACACGCAGCATGTATTTGGGCGCCGCGCTGGCCCTCCTGCCGCTGGCGGCCGCGGCCGGCCCGAAGGACGAGGTGATCGGCGCCCTGGTCCAATGCACCGACGTGACCGATGAGCATGCGCGCCTGGCCTGTTACGACCACGAGGCGCCGGCCCTGCGCGCGGCGGCCCAAGGCCCGGTCACGACCATGGCGCCCTCGGCCGAACCACCGGCCCCGCCGCAAGCACCTGAGCCGCCGCCGCCGCAACAAGGCTCGTTCTTCAGCGCCCTCGATCCGTTCGGCAGCGACGCGGCCCCGCCGTCGCCCGGCCAGATGGCGTATCAGCCGATCGGCCAGGAGATCCTGCCGATCACCATCACGGTCGCCGACTACACAGTCGAGCCCAATGGAAGCTTCAGCGTCACGCTGGCGAACGGCCAGGTCTGGCGCGAGCGCAACGAGCACTTCGACACGCCGCGCTTCGACCCGGCCGGCGGCAACGTCGTCACTATCGAGCGCGGAATGATCGGCGGCTACAATCTCTACCTGAAGGGCAGCGGCAAGCCGTACAAGGTGCTGCGGGTCAAATAGCGCTTTCGGTCTTGGCCCGCTGCCACAGCGCCTCCAGCTCGGCCAGGGTCGCGTCCTTCGGCCCGCGTCCCGCCCGCGCCAGTTCGCCCTCGATCCAGGCGAAGCGCCGCTCGACCTTGGAATTCGTTGTCCGCAAAGCCGCTTCCGGGTCGACCTTCATATGCCGCGCCAGGTTGGCAAGGACGAAGAGCAGATCGCCGATCTCGCCCGCGATCTCCGCCTGTGGCGCGCCCGCTGCCTGGGCGGCGACGATCTCGCCGGCTTCCTCGGCCACCTTGTCCAGCACCAGCGCGGCGGAATTCCAATCGAATCCGACGCTTGAGAGCCGCTTCTGAAGCTTCTCCGCGCGCGTCAGCGCGGGCAGGGCAAGGGGAATGCCGTCCAGCGTGCCGGCCGGGCCCTTGGCGCCGCGCTCCGCCGCTTTGACCGTCTCCCAAGCCGCGGTCTGCGCCTGCGCGTCCGCCGGCCGCTCCGTGTCGGCGAAGACGTGCGGATGGCGGCGGATCATCTTGGCGGTGATCGCCTCGACCACGTCGGCGAAGCCGAACAGCCCGCGCTCCTCGGCCATGCGAGCATGGAACACGACCTGGAAGAGCAGGTCGCCCAGTTCGTCCTTGAGGCCCGGCCAATCCCGGTCCTCGATCGCGGCCGCGACCTCATAGGCTTCCTCGATGGTGTAAGGCGCGATGGTCGCGAAATTCTGTTCGAGGTCCCAGGGACAGCCGCCGTCCGGGCTGCGCAGGCGGCGCATGATGTCGATGAGGCCGGCGATGTCGCGGCTGGGCGTGGGCGAGGTCATGGAGGGATTGATAGCGCATCGCGCGCGCGCGGCCGCGCCGCCTTGTGTCACATTCACAGGAAAGACGGACCGGCGACCGGCCGTCTACATTCGCCGTCGCGCTCGGACAGGAGGTGTCATGCGCCGTTCGATCCTGCTGCTGCTCACGCTGTTGACGGCCGCGCCGCTGGCCCGCGGCGCCGACATCCAAAAGCCGATCCTGGACGGCCACAATGCCGAGCGCCGCGCCGTCGGCGTGCCGCCGGTCGCGTGGGACGACGCGCTGGCGTCGCAAGCCGCCACTTGGGCGCGCCATCTGGCGGCGCTCGGCCGGCTGGAGCATTCGGCGGCGGCCGACCGGCCGGGCGAGGGCGAGAACCTCTGGATGGGAACGGCCGGTGCCTATGCGCCGGCGCAGATGGCGGCGGGATGGACGGCCGAGAAGGCCGACTTCGCCAACGGCGTGTTCCCCGACGTGGCGCGCGACGGCCATTGGCGGGCGGTCGGCCATTACACGCAGATGATCTGGCGCGGCACGACGAAGATCGGCTGCGCCACGGCGTCGTCGCCGGCCTGGGACGTGCTGGTCTGCCGCTACGCGCCGGCAGGGAACATGGTGGGCGAGTGGGTCTACTGAGCTTTTGGGCGGTCCATCAGTT
>CAZMHP010000146.1:0-7498 GCA_964566095.1 uncultured Rhizobium sp.
TCGGCCGCTTCATCGGCATCCTGCACGCGGTCGCCAAGCTGCACGGCAAGAAGCTGGAGCCGATCCTGGCGGCGCGCACGCCGGAGGAGCAGCGCCGGCTGTTCGAACGCGATATCGCGCCCCTGTTCGAATACAAGTCGATCAAGCTTCTGTCGAAGAGCCCGGTGTCGCTCTACGCGCTCGGCATTCCGCCGGCGCAGTACGACGAATTGGTGGCGGCCGGCGATCCCGCCGCGGTGCTGCGCGAGCGCGTCGAGCGGCTCGCCTGCGATTTTCCGATCCAGGAGAACTATTTCGCCTGGCAGGCCTTCGGCCGCGGCTACGATCTGGAACACCGCGAAGCGGTGCCCGATTATCTGCGCCGCGACACCTATGAGAAGATCAAGACCCGCACCGACAAGGTCGAGGTGCATCACGCCTCGCTGACCGATTTCCTGCAGGCGCAGCCGCCGCAATCGCTGCACCGCTTTGTGCTGCTGGACGCGCAGGACTGGATGAACCAGGACCAGATCACCGCGCTGTGGCGCGAGATCGATCGCGCCGCGGATCTGCACGATGCGCGCGTCATATTCCGCACCGCCGGACCGGACTCGCCCCTGCCGCGCAAGCTGCCGGCGGACGTGCTGGCGCCGTGGACGTATCTGGAGTCCGAGAGCAAGGCCTGGCACGGCAAGGACCGGTCCTCGATCTATGGCGGCTTTCACGTCTATGCGCGCCGGAAATTGTCTTGAGCACCGGCGATCACGCCGCGCTGATGGATCGCATCTATCGGCATCAGCGCTATTTCTATGACCTGACGCGCAAATACTATCTGTTCGGGCGCGACCGCCTGATCCGCGAGCTCGCGCCCAAGCCCGGCGCGCGCGTGATCGAAATCGGCTGCGGCACGGCGCGCAATCTGATCAAGATCGCCAAGGCCTATCCCGGCGTGCGCCTCTACGGCCTCGACGCGTCGCACGAGATGCTCGAGACCGCCGCCAAGGCGATCCGGCGCGCCGGCCTCACCCATCGCATCCGCCTGGTGCAGGCCTATGCGGAGGATCTGACGCCCGGCCTGTTCGGCGAGGCCGCGCCGTTCGACGCGGCGGTGTTTTCCTATTCGCTGTCGATGATCCCGGACTGGCGCAAGGCACTCGTCGCCGCTCGCTTCGCGCTGGCACCGGAAGGGCATATTTACGTCGTCGACTTCGGCGATCTCACGGGCCTGGGGCCGCTGGCCGAGCGCATCTTGCGCGGCTGGCTGGGACTGTTTCACGTCGCGCCGCGCGAGGAGCTGCTGGAGGCGATCGAGGCGGCCGGCGCGCAATCCAGCTGGGGGACCCTGGCGCTTTTACCGGCGCGCTACGCCTTCGTCTGGCGCGTGGGGCGCGGCGACCCGGCCTGGCCGGCCGCGTTTACCTAGAATCTTAAGACTAATTGTACATCCCGACAGTCCCGCCGAGGGCACTTGCGGCGGGCGAAATTCGCCGCCCCGCCACGCCACACGCCAAATCGTGTGTCGCGCGAGCCTTGTACCGCTAAGCCCCAGCAAAATAAAAGCAAAGCGACGAGCCCGAATTGTACGGTGGAACTTTTCGTGTCTGTTGCAGCCCGGTCACAGACCCCGCCCAAATGCGCAACAAATTGCCCAAAAATGGCCGTAACCCAAAGGCCCAAGGGGAGACAATCGCTTTGGGTCCCGTTATAAGTCCTCTGTTGTCCGAACGTTTAGGTGGGGGGGTCCCTGCCCGTCGGTATTTGAAGCGAGGATGGGAATGAAACTTCGTTCGATCGCCTTGACGGGCGTAGCACTGGCGGCGCTCAGCGTCTCCCCTGCGATGGCCAATGACACACAGGGTTGGTATATCGGCCTTGGCGTGGGTTACGACCACATGGAGCCCATCCATGTGGTGACGGCGCCACCGCTGTCGGCACATGCCGATCTGGGCCAGCAGGACACGGAGCTGGTGACCGGCTCCTTCGGCTACAAATGGACCAACAATTTCCGCCTCGAGTTCGAGGTCGGCTACGACTCGCATGACCAGAAGGGCCACAATCCGCCCTTCGCGGGCACGCTGGACGGCACCAACCAGCTCAAATCGTCGCTGGTGAACTTCATTTACGACTGGAATCTGGGCTCGCGTTGGAGCCTGTCGCTCGGTGGCGGCGTTGGCGCCGGCGCGCTCAACATGGACATCAGGGACTCGCTGTTCCCGGGTCTGAAGGTGATCCGCGGCCAGCACGTCGAATTCATGTGGCAGGGCATTGCCGGCCTGAATTACGAGCTCACGCCGTCGGCCGAAATCTTCCTCGACTATCGTTATCGTTCGGCCGAGATCGACCGCGATTATGTGTCGGACTTCGGCGCGATCGACCCGATCCATGTTAGCCAGGCGCAAGAGCACGTCGCGCTGATCGGCATCCGGTGGTATCTGGAGTCGGCACCGCCGCCGCCCCCGCCGCCGCCTCCTCCGCCCCCGCCGCCGCCTCCCCCGCCGCCTCCGCCGGTCAAGACGTTCATCGTCTTCTTCGACTTCGACAAGTCGAACCTGACCGACAAGGCCGTGGAAGTGGTTCAGGAAGCGGTTCGCACCGCCAAGGCCAATGGCTTCGTCAAGGTGCTGGTCACCGGCCACACCGACACCGTCGGCTCGGACAGCTACAATCAGGCGCTGTCGATCCGCCGCGCCCAGTCGGTCAAGGACGAGATGGTCCGCGAAGGTCTGGACGGCGGTGGCATCGACATCGTCGGCAAGTCGTTCCACGACCCGCTGGTCCCGACCGGTCCGGGCGTGCGCGAGCCGCAGAACCGTCGCGCGGTCATCGACCTCGGCGGCTAACCATCACCTCGCTTCAAACAAGCGAAAGGGCGGGCCTCACGGCCCGCCCTTTTCGTTTGTGCGTTCTGGATTAAGGCTCGTATTTCAGCGTAATCACACCGACGCCGGCGGCGATATTGAGGCCGGTGTTGCCCTGCACGCTGACCGGCTGGAGGGCGATGGACTTGTCCAACCCGCCCACCAGGACGTTGGCGCCCAGCCCCACGATGACCGTGGCGCCCGCCGTGGCCCCGGCATAGTCGCCTTCCAGCGATCCCGGACGGACATCCGAGGTCGGCGCCACCACGCCCCACACCAGCGTCGCATTGTCGGCATAGCCGATATCGACGCCGTATTTGGAGAACGTGCCGGAATAGTGCTCGCCCACGCCGCTATTGGGCGCGTAGGTGCATTTGAGCGATTTGGACGAGCCGAAGATGAAGCCGAAGCCGCTGGAGACGTTGCAGGTCAGGCTGCCGACCTTGACCCCGGCGGGCGCCGACGGCGGGGCCGCGGCGACCACTTCGGGCGGGTCGTCCGGCTGGGGCGGCCTGGGCTTGGGCGTGGCCACGGTGATGGCCTGCACGCCCTTGAAGCTGACATTCACCTTCACGCTGCAGGAATCCACGGGCGTCTCCGAATCGGCGACCGGAACGCCGGCCACGAAATCCTTGAGCGCCGGCTTGGTCGGCCCGTTGGCGGCCGCCAGCACCAGGTCGGCGGACTGGCAGAAGCCCTGGGCGTCCTTCAGCCGGCGCAGTTCCGCCTTCGATGCCATGTCGGTCTTGAACAGGTTGTAGGCCGCGTCGCCGCGCGCGCCGCCATAGATGCGCTTGAACATGTTCAGGAGCAGCTTGTCGGTTCCCCGCAGCTCCTTGCCGAAAGAGGTGCGATAGGCATTGAAGCCTTCGCGGGTCACGTCGCCACAGGTGAGCGCCGCATCGACCAGCTGCTGATCCACCACCGTGGTCTGGATCGCCGCCACTTCGGCGGGCTGGGCGCATTTGAGCGCAGGCCTATGCGCCGCCTCCGCTTCGCCCGCCGCGACCGTGGCGATGGCGACAAGGCAAACTCCCGCCTTCCATGCGTTTCCCATGTGTTCATGCTCGTTGTGTGGCTGCGGCGGTCACTTTAGCATCGAGTTTTCAGGGCTGCTAATACGTCGCGCACCCCATAGTTAAGGTTCCTTCGTCGCATGCCCAGCCGAACACGCCAAAGCGGGCCCGCCCGCCACGCCGTCGACGTCAAGGACGAGGCCGTGCATTGGGATCTTCGCGGCACGATGTCGTATGGCGACTATCTGGGGCTCTCCGCGCTGCTCGATTGTCAGCGCCCCCTCTCCGGCGCCCATGACGAAACCCTGTTCATCATCATCCACCAGGCCAGCGAATTGTGGATCAAGCTTTGCCTGCACGAGATCGCGGCCGCGATCGCGCAGATCCGCAAGGACGAGCTCGGGCCCGCCTTCAAGATGATGGCGCGGATCGCGCGGGTCCAGGCGCTGCTGATCCAGTCCTGGGAAATCCTGTCGACCATGACGCCGTTCGACTATGCGAGTTTCCGCGACAGCCTGGGCAAGTCGTCCGGATTCCAATCCTTCCAATATCGCATGCTCGAATTCCGCCTGGGCAACAAGAACGCGGCGCTGGCGCGCGTGTTCGAATCCGACAAGGCGGTGCGCGAACCGGTGCGCGCGGCGCTGAACGCGCCCAGCGTCTATGACGAAGCGCTCGCGCTGCTCGCCCGCCGCGGTTTCAAGATTCCGAAAAACAAATTGAAACGCGATTTCGCGCAGCCCTATGTCGCCGATGCGCGCGTGACCGATGCCTGGCGCGCGGTCTATCGCGATGCGCAGACCCATTGGGATCTCTACGAACTCGCGGAGAAGTTGGTCGACCTCGAATACCGCTTCCACCTTTGGCGCTACAGCCACATGAAGACGGTGGAGCGCATCATCGGAAACAAGGCGGGCACCGGGGGCACGTCCGGGGTGAATTATCTGACGAAGGCGCTGGAGCTCACCTTCTATCCCGAGCTTTGGGCGGTCCGAAGCGAGATCTGACCGCGCGCCCGTTTACCATGTTGTCGTTTTGACATGGGCTCCACGCATCCATCCGCCGCGGTCGCGCGTTCCCTAACGACCAGAAACCATATGGGGGGAACATCATGATTCCGAGATTCGCCGCCGCGGCGTTCGCCGCGCTGACGCTTGCCGCGTGCAGCCATCATCACATGCCGCCGCCTCCGCCCCCACCTCCGCCGCCACCCCCGCCGATCGTGCACTACGATGCCGTGACGGTGTACTTCGACTATGAGAAGGCCAATCTGACGGCCACCGCCGAGGAAGCGATCGGGGACGCGCTGCATCGCGGCTTGCCGCCGCGTGAAGTGGTGACCGGATTCTGCGACACCGCCGAGCACGACTGCGAGGATCTTGGCCTGCGCCGCGCCGAAGCGGTGAAGGGCGAACTGGTCCGCCGCGGCGTGCCGGCCGGCGCGATCGAGACCCATGCGTCGCCGGACCTTGCGGTGCCGACGCCGCGCCACGTGCGCGAGCCCCAGAACCGCCGCGTCGTCATCGACCCGCGTTAAGTTCAAACGGTCATAAACAGGAGCGCCCGGCCGCCGGGCGCTCCGCGCCGTCTTCCGTTACGGCGCGCGCTCTTGCGAGGGTCGGAGGGATTGTGCACGGATGCGCCCCGATGGGCGCGTTGTCACACATCCGGGTTCTCGATCTTTCGCGCGTGCTCGCGGCGCCTTGGGCGACGCAGATCCTGGGCGATCTGGGCGCCGAAGTGATCAAGATCGAAAAACCCGGCGAGGGCGACGAGACGCGCCGCTTCGGGCCGCCTTTTCTCACCGACCCCGACGGCGTCCAAGGCGACGCGACCTATTTCCTGACCGCCAACCGCAACAAGAAGTCCGTCACCGTCGATATGTCGACGCCGGAAGGCCACGCGCTGATCAAGCGTCTGGCGCGGCGTGCCCATGTCGTGGTCGAGAATTTCAAGACCGGCGCGCTGGCCAAATACGGCCTCGACTACGACGGCCTGCGCGCCGAGAACCCGGCGCTGATCTATTGCTCGCTGACCGGTTTCGGCCATGACGGGCCGTACAAGGACAAGGCCGGCTACGACTATGTCATTCAGGGCATGGGCGGCTTGATGAGCGTCACCGGCCAAAAGGACGGCGAGCCCGGCGCCGAGCCGATGAAGGTGGGCGTCGCGGTCAGCGATCTGGTGACCGGGCTCTATACCGGCATCGCGATCCTGGCGGCACTGATCCATCAGGCGCGCACCGGCGAGGGTCAGAGCATCGACATGGCGCTGTTCGACTGCCAGGCCGCGGCGCTGGCCAATCAGGCGACGAATTATCTGGCCGGCGGAATGGTCCCGGGCCGGCTGGGCAACGCCCATCCCAACATCGTGCCGTATCAGGTGTTCGCGACGGCCGACGGCCATCTGATCCTGGCGTCGTCGAACGATCATCAATTCCGGCGCTTCGCGGCGGTCGCGGGTCTCGATGCCATCGCCGACGATCCACGCTTCGCCACCAATGCGCAGCGCGTCGCCCACCGCCAGGCGCTGGTCGACATTCTCATTCCGGTCTTCGCCCGCCGCAGCACGGCGCAATGGATCGACGATCTCGAAGCCGCCAACGTGCCTTGCGGTCCGATCAACCGGGTCGATCAGGTGTTTGCCGATCCGCAGGCCCTGGCCCGGCATCTGACCGTCGCGATGACGCATGCGACCGGCCCGTTGACGCTGGTCGCCAGCCCGCTCCGCCTCTCGGCGACGCCGCCCGAATACCGCAGCGCGCCGCCGCTTTTGGGCGAACATACCGACGACGTCTTGCAGACGGTTCTGGGGCTATCGCCCGCGGACATCGCGGCGCTGCGCGGCCGAAAAATCGTCTGAGCCTTGATCCTCCGCAACGAATGATTAGCCGCCCGCGTTTAGACTGTATGGGTAAGGCGACGTTCCAATGCGCGTGAGATCAATCCTCTTGCCGGCAATGGCGGTCCTGGCCCTGACGGGCTGGGCGCAGGCGGCGGGCTTTGTGATCGCCGACGCCCCGTCGGCCCGCAACCAAACCTATCCCTTGCCGCAGACGGACTTTTCCGACCAAAGCGACCGGGGCGGCATGCGGTTGACCGAGAAGCCGGTGGGCGAGCTGATCGCCGCCCGGTTGGGCCTGGCCAACGGACGCGCCGAGCTGTTCCGCTTTCGCGTCGAGAACGCGCCGTCCGACAAGACGATGCTGGACGGCGTCGTCGATGGCGGCGGCATCAAGCTCAAGCTGACCTGGTAGCCCCTCGCTTTCATCCCCGGCCGCTTTGGCGTAAGGGATCGCCCGCATTCCGCGTGGGTTCAAGACGATGACCTATAAAGTGGCCGTGGTCGGCGCGACCGGCAATGTCGGCCGCGAGATGCTGGCGGTGCTCGACCAGCGCGCCTTTCCCGCGCACGAGGTGGTGGCGCTGGCCTCGACCAGCTCGATCGGCAGCGAAGTGTCGTTCGGCGAGCGCAATCTCAAGGTCAAGGCACTCGACTATTTCGACTTCTCGGACACCGACATCGTGCTGATGAGCGCGGGCAGCGCGGTCGCCAAGACCTGGGCGCCCAAGATCGCGGCGCAGGGCGCGATCGTGATCGACAATTCCAGCGCCTGGCGGATGGACCGCGACGTGCCGCTGGTGG
>CAZMHP010000147.1:0-7441 GCA_964566095.1 uncultured Rhizobium sp.
GCACCTCGTCCTTGAAGCGCTTGAGCGTGGAGAGCTCGCCCTCGTGGATCACGACGTTGTCGCGGATGAGGCGAACCTTGGCCCCGCGCCGCACCACGCCGTCGGTCACACGGCAACCGGCGACCTTGCCGACCTTGGAGATGTCGAACACCTCCAGGATTTCCGCATTGCCGAGGAACTTCTCGCGCACTTCCGGCGCCAGCATGCCCGACAGCACGGCTTTGATATCGTCCACCACGTTGTAAATGATGTTGTAATAGCGGATCTCGACGCCGTCGCGCTTCGCCCGCTCCCGGGCGAGCTTGTCCGCGCGCACATTGAACCCGATCACCGCGGCGCCCGACGCATGCGCCAGGATGACGTCGCTCTCGGTAATGCCGCCGACGCCGGCCTGAAGGATTTGCACCGCGACTTCGTCGGTGCCGATCTTGGCGAGCGCGCCCTGGATTGCTTCGGAAGACCCCTGCACGTCCGACTTGATGACCAACGGCAAGAGGCGCTTCTCGCCGCTGTCGCGGGTCTTGAGGAGCTGATCGAGCGTCTGGCGCGACGATGCCGCCTGGCGCGCTTCGCGCCGCTTGCGGTCGCGATATTCGGTGACCTCGCGGGCGCGCGCCTCGTTCTCGACCACCACCATCTCGTCGCCGGCTTCCGGCACGCCCGACAGGCCAAGCACCTCGATCGGCGTGGCCGGACCGGCCGTCGGCACGGTTTCGCCGCGATCGTTCTGGAGCAGGCGCACGCGGCCCCATTCGGAGCCCGCCACCACGATGTCGCCGACATGCAGCGTGCCGCGCTGCACCAGCACGGTCGCCACCGGTCCGCGGCCGCGGTCGAGCTTGGCCTCGATGATCGCACCCTCGGCGGTGCGGTCGGGATTGGCCTTCAGATCGAGGATTTCCGCCTGGAGCAGGATGGCTTCCTCGAGCTTGTCCAGATTGATGTTCTTGGTCGCGGAGACGTCGATGGCGAGGGTCTCGCCACCCAGTTGTTCGACCTGGATCTCGTGCTGCAGCAACTCGGTCTTGACCCGCATCGGATCGGCGTCGCCCTTGTCGACCTTGTTGACCGCGACGATGATCGGAACATGCGCCGCCTTGGCGTGGGCGATGGCCTCCACCGTCTGCGGCATGACGCCGTCATCGGCCGCCACCACGAGCACGACGAGATCGGTGACCTTGGCGCCGCGCGACCGCATCGCGGTGAACGCGGCGTGGCCGGGCGTATCGAGGAAGGTGATCTTCTGGCCCGATTTGAGCTGCACCTGATAGGCGCCGATGTGCTGCGTGATGCCGCCGGCTTCGCCCGACACGACGTCGGTCTTGCGCAGCGCATCGAGCAGCGAGGTCTTGCCGTGGTCGACATGGCCCATCACGGTGACGACCGGCGGACGCGACACCAGATGACCTTCGTCGTCGATGCCGCCCTTGAGGCCCTCCAGCACGTCGGATTCGGCGACGCGCTTGACGGTGTGGCCGTATTCGGCGGCGACGAGTTCGGCGGTGTCGGCATCGATCACATCGTTGGCCGTCGCCATATGGCCGTTCTTCATCAACACCTTGATGACGTCGACGGAGCGGCGCGCCATGCGGTTGGCGAGTTCCGCGACGGTGATCGTCTCGGGGATCGTGACCTCACGCGGGCCGGCCGGCCCGGCGGGCGCCGATTGCACGCCCTTCACGCGCTGCAGATGGCGGCGATAGGACGCGACCGAGCGCATGCGTTCGTCATCGCCCGACAGCGCCTTGGTCACGGTGAGCTTGCCGCGGCGGCGGCTATCCTCGCCGATCTTCTTGGCGGCGGGCGCCGCCTTCGCGGGGACCTTGGTACCCTTCTTGGTCGTCGCTTCTTCTTCTTCCTCTTCGACCGGACGGCGGGCGCGAGCGACGGCGGCGGCCGGCGTGGCGGCGGACGCGGCCGCGCCGGTCCCGGATTCCGGCTTGTGTTCGCGCCGCGCGACCTCTTCCTCGGCATGCCGGCGGGCCTCTGCCTCGGCGATCTTGCGCGCCTCTTCCTCGGCCTTGCGCTTCTCTGCGGCGAGACGTTCGATCTTCAGGCGCTCGTCTTCGACGGCGCGCAGGCGCGTCTCTTCCTCGGCGCGCTTGCGGGCCTCGGTCTCGTGAACACGAGCGTCGGCAAGGGCGGCGCCGCGACGCGCCTTCTCTTCCTCGGTCAGCTGGCGCAGGACCACGCCGCGTGGCGCGGGTGCCGCGGCCGGCGCGGATGGTGCGGCGCTCGGCGCCGGCGCGGCCGGCTTGGCCGGAGCAGAAGCCGCCTTGGGCGGCGGCGTGGGCCCAAGCGTGCGCTTCTTCTCCACCACCACGGCCTTTGTGCGGCCATGGGAGAAGCTCTGCTTCACGGTCGAAGTCTCGGTCTTCTTCAGCACCAGAGGAGGTCTGCCGCCGGCCGGTTTCTTCGTGGTGTCGTTCGTATCGCTCATACGTGTCCTTCGATGGACGCAGCGGGACGCGTGCGAAAGCCCGATAGCCGCTTGGCATCGAAGCTCAGACGTTCCTGGAGTCGCCCGGATTTGAGGGCTGCATGTATCACATTCTCGCGGCCGAGGGCCAAGCCCATTTCCGCCGCGCTGAGGCATTCCACGGTCTCGATGCGCAGGCCGCGCGCATGCGCCGCGCCGAACAATTTGCGCTTGCCGTCCTTGGCGCCGTCATGCGCTTCGACGATCAGCGCCGGTGGGGTGTCCGACTGCAGCACGCGCTGGACCTGATCGAAGCCGAGGTGAATTTGATTGGAGCGCCGTGCCATGCCGAGATCGGCCTGCATGCGCGCGACCAGAAGCGCCTCGACGCGGTCGGCCAGATCGGGCGCCACCTTGACCTGTGCTTTCGCAGCCTTGGCGAAAAGGTTCTTCTTGAGCGCGGTCTCCAGCGCCTTGCGCGTCGCGCTCACCCATATTCCGCGGCCCGGCAAGACCGCGGCGATGTCCGGCGTCACCTCGCCATCGGGCGAAACGACGAAGCGGATCAACTGGTCCTCGGACAAGACTTCGCCGCCGACGATGCATCGGCGTTCGCGCGCGCGAGAGCCGTCCGACGAATCGCGCTCGCGCATCGTCGTGTCGTCCTCGTCGATGGCGAGTGCCCCGTTCAAGCTTCGGCTTCCTCCGTCGCTTCGCCGTCCTCGATCGCGGCCTCTGGTTCCTCGACCAGCTCCTCGATCCAGCCCGCCTTGACGCGGGCCTTCATGATGATGGCGTTGGCGTCGTCGCTCGTCAGGTTGAAGCCTTCCAAGGCGCCCGGAATGCGCACGCGTTCCTTCTCCTTGTTGACCTCGTAGTAGCCGAGCAGATCGTCGGTGGCGCAGCCGGCGAGATCCTCAAGCGACTTGACGTCGTGCTCGCCAAGCGCGACCGCCATCGCCGGCGTCACGCCTTCGACGTCGAGCACGTCGTCCTCGACGCCCAATTCCTTGCGTTTGTCGTCCATTTCCCTGTTCTTCGCCTCGATGAATTCGAGCGCGCGTTGTTGCAGCTCGGTTGCGGTTTCCTCGTCGAACCCTTCGACGGCGGCCAGTTCGTTCAGCGGCACATAGGCCACGTCCTCGATCGTCGCGAAGCCCTCGGAGGCCAGGAGTTGCGCCACCGTCTCGTCGACGTCGAGCGAGTCCATGTACAGTTTGGTGCGCTCGGAGAATTCCTTCTGGCGGCGCTCCGATTCCTCGGCCTCGGTCAGGATGTCGATCTGCCATCCGGTGAGCTGCGAGGCGAGGCGCACATTCTGGCCGCGACGGCCGATGGCGAGCGAGAGTTGTTCGTCAGGGACAACCACCTCGACGCGATGGGTATCCTCGTCGAGCACGACCTTGGAGACTTCCGCCGGCGCCAGCGCGTTGACGATGAAGGTCGCCGCTTCCTGGTTCCACGGGATGATGTCGATACGCTCGCCCTGAAGCTCCTGCACCACCGCCTGCACGCGCACGCCGCGCATGCCGACGCAGGCGCCGACCGGATCGATGCTCGAATCCTTGCTGATCACCGCGATCTTGGCGCGGCTGCCCGGATCGCGCGCCACGGCGCGGATTTCGATGATGCCGTCATAGATTTCCGGCACTTCCTGCGCGAAGAGACGCACCATGAACTGCGGATGGGAGCGCGACAGGAAAATCTGCGGGCCGCGGGCTTCGCGCCGCACGTCGTAGATATAGGCGCGGATGCGGTCGCCGGCGCGGAAGCTTTCGCGCGGGATCATCTCGTCGCGACGAACCACGCCCTCGGCGCGGCCGAGATCGACGACGACGGAGCCGAACTCCGAGCGCTTGACGATGCCGTGTACGATCTCGCCGATACGGTCCTTGTATTCCTCATATTGGCGCTCGCGCTCGGCGTCGCGCACCTTCTGCACGATCACCTGCTTGGCGTTCTGCGCGTTGATGCGGTTGAAATCGACCGGCGGAAGCGTCTCGGCGATGATGTCGCCGACCTGCGCGGCGGGATTGCGGGCGCGCGCGTCGGCAAGGCTGATCTCGGTCTTGTCGTTGTCGACCTGCTCGACGACATGCAGATAGCGCGAGACATGGGTCTCGCCGGTCTTGGGATCGATATCGACCTTGATGTCGTTCTCGCTGCCGTAATGGGCCTTGGCGGCGCGCTGCATCGCCTCTTCCATCGCGGTCAGTACGACTTGCTTGTCGATCGACTTGTCGCGCGCGACGGCGTCCGCGATCTGCAGAAGCTCCGTGCGGTTAGCGGCAATGGCGGCCATGATATTTTCTCTCCTTAGGAATTCGCGCGCTTGCGCGCTTTCAAGTCTTCCGCGATGAGTGCGTCTGTCAGCACAAGTTTCGCCTCCGCAATGCCGCGGAACGGGATCGAAATGCGCTGACCTTGGCTTTCGATTGTGACGTCCTGTCCGTCGAGCCCCAGCAGAAGGCCGCGGAACCGCTTGCGGCCGTCGACGGGCGCATGCAATTCCAGCTTGGCCTCATGGCCGGCCCAGCGGGCGAAATCGGTGAGCCGCGTCAGAGGCCTATCGATCCCGGGCGAGGACACTTCCAGCTCATAATCGCCCTCGATAGGGCTTTCCTTGTCCAAAAAATCCTGCAGGGCGCGCGCCAGGATGGCGCAGCCCTCGACGTTCATCGTGCCGTCCGGCCGCTCCGCCATGATCTGCAGAGTCTTGGTGTGGCCGCCCATCAGGCGCAGGCGCACGAGCCGAAACCCGGCCGCTTCCACGGCGGGTTCGATGATCGGCTCCAGATGGGCCATGGCAGTGAGCAACCGGATGAAACTCCAAAGCTTTCCCCGCGCGGCGGTCTTGCGACCGCCACACAACAGTACGTTTCTGTTGTCTGGGATGGGCGCTATCTACGCCCGCCAACCGCCCAATTCAAGGGTGAGCGGCGGATTTCGGCGCCGGCTGGGGAATATTGATCGGTGGCGCTTGTCGGATCGCGCTGCCCTGGCCGATGCCCATGGTGAGCTCGCCCGGTGGCTTCTCGGCCGGAACTTTGAAGCTGAAGAACCACAATCCGATGATGCAGGACGTGAACACGGCTGCGATGGCGATCACGCCCAGTTCCCAGAACTGGCCGGGCGGTTTGATGTCGCCGTCATCGTCGATCATGTCGCAAATGTACCAGAACCCTTGCCTCCTCCATAGCGGGGGAATGGGGCGGGATTTCGCCTAGCGGCGGACGAAGCGCAGGAACACCGGCGGGCCGTGCAGTTCCTTGGCTTCGTAGCGGGTCGGCGGCCAATCCTGCGGCCGTCCCTTCCAGTCGGCGGGGCCGGTCGCCGTCCAGGCGAAAGCGGGATGCGCCATCAGGCGCTCAAGGGCATAGGCCAGATAGCCGGCATCGTCGCTGGCGAAACGCAACTCACCACCGGATTTCAGGACGCGGGCGAGGTCGTCGAGCATATCGCTCTGCACAAAGCGGCGCTTGTGATGGCGCGTCTTGGGCCAGGGATCGGGAAACAGGATGAAGGCGCGGCCGAGGCCGGCATCGGGCAGTGCCTCGACGATGTCGCGCGCGTCGTCTTCGTAGAGGCGGATATTGCGGAGCGGTGACGTTTCGAGCTTCGACAGCAGCTTGGCCGTGCCCGAGATATAGGGCTCCGCGCCGATCAGACCGATATCGGGATGGTGCTGTGCCTGCCAGAGCAGATGCTCCCCGCCGCCATAGCCGACCTCCAGCCACACGTCGGCGATATTCGACTCGAAATAGCCGCGCGGATCGCGCCCCGGCTCGAGTCGCAATGCCAATCGCGGCAACAGAGTCGTGCGCAGGCCTTCCTGATGCGCCGAAAGCTTCGGCCCTTTGCGCCGCCCGTAGAGCTGCCGGCGCTTACGTTCACTGTGTCCGATCTGACCCGTCATGGCTCCTCATGCTTCGACAAGCTCAGCATGAGGAGTTGGCAAGGGTTCCTCATCCTGAGCTTGTCGAAGGATGAGGGCCGGTTTCGCTCACACCGCCCGCTTGAGCGCCTCGGCGAGGTCGGTCTTCTCCCACGAGAATCCACCTTCCGCATCGGGCTCGCGGCCGAAATGGCCATAGGCCGAGGTGCGCGCATAGATCGGCTTGTTGAGATCCAGATGCTCGCGGATCTTGCGCGGCTTAAGGCTCATCAATTCGGGAAGAATCTTCTCCAGCCTCGCCTCGTCGACCTTGCCCGTGCCATGCGTATCGACATAGAGCGACAAGGGATCGGCGACGCCGATGGCGTAGGAGATCTGGATCGTGCAGCGATCGGCGAGGCCGGAAGCCACCACGTTCTTCGCCAGATAGCGCGCCGCATAGGCCGCCGAACGATCGACCTTGGTCGGGTCCTTGCCGGAGAAGGCGCCGCCGCCATGGGGTGCCGCACCGCCATATGTGTCGACGATGATCTTGCGGCCGGTGAGACCGCAATCGCCATCGGGGCCGCCGACCACGAAGGCGCCGGTCGGATTGACGTGCCAGATGGTCTTGGGATTGATCCAGTCCTTGGGCAGCGCCTCGCGGATATAGGGCTCGACGATGGCGCGGATGTCGGACGAGGTCTGGTGTTCGTGCAAGTGCTGGGTGGACAGCACGATCTGGGTCGCTTCGACCGGCTTGCCGTTCTCGTAGCGCAGCGTGACCTGGCTCTTGGCGTCGGGTCCGAGCGTCTTTTCCTTGCCGGACTTGCGGGCCTTGGCGAGCAGTTCGAGAATCTTGTGGCTGTAGAACAGCGGCGCCGGCATCAGCGCCGGCGTCTCTCGGCAGGCATAGCCGAACATGATGCCCTGGTCGCCGGCGCCTTCATCCTTGTTGCCCGACGCATCGACACCCTGCGCGATGTGCGGCGACTGCGCGTGCAGCAGAACCTCGATATTGGCGTTGCGCCAGTGAAAGCCATCCTGCTCGTAGCCGATGTCCCTGATCGCCTTGCGCGCGACCGCCACGATATCGTCGACCATGATGTGCTTGGGTCCGCGCGTCTCGCCGGCGATCACCACGCGAT
>CAZMHP010000148.1:0-7434 GCA_964566095.1 uncultured Rhizobium sp.
TCAGCACCCAGCTTGCGGCCTTGACGTTCTGCGCGACCTGTTCGGGCTTGGTGGCGCCGGCGATCACGCTGGAAAGCCAGGGATGCGCCAGCAGCCAGGCGAAGGCGAGATCGAGGATGGTGTGGCCTTTGGCCTGCGCGAAGGCGGTAAGCTCGCCGACGATGCGCCAATTCTCTTGCGTCATATAGCGCTCGCCGAAGCGGGTCATGACCGAATAGCGCGTGCCGGCCGGGATGTCCTCGCCCTTTTTGTACTTGCCGCTGAGCAGACCGCTCGCCAGCGGGAAATAGGGCAGCAGCGTCATGCCGTCGCGCTGCAGCGCGGGCACCAGCGCCGTTTCCACGCCGCGCTCCAGAAGGCTGTATTCGTCCTGCGCGGTGACGAAGGGCGCCAGGCCGTTCTGGCGCGAGGCCGCATGCGCCGCGGCGAGCTGGTCGGCCGGCATGTTGGACGAGCCGATGGCGCGCACCTTGCCGTCCTTCACCAGATCGTTCAGCGCGCCCAGCGTTTCGGCGATCGGCGTCTTGGGATCGGGCGTGTGCAGCTGATAAAGGTCGATCCAATCGGTCTTGAGACGCTTCAGGCTGGCGTCGCAGGCGGCACGGACATAGGCGGCGGACGCGCCGGCCTTCTTGCCCTCATCGTCCATGGGAAAACCGAATTTGGTGGCCAGCACGATGGTCTTGCGCCGCGCGCCCAGGATCTCGCCGAGCTGGCTCTCCGATCCGCCGCGGCCGCCGTACATGTCGGCGGTGTCGAACAGGGTGATGCCGGCATCGAGCGCCTTGTCGATCACCTTGGCCGAGGCCTCGAGCGGCAGGATGCCGAAATTGTTGCAGCCCAGGCCGACGACCGAGACCTGGATTCCGGATGTGCCGAGCGCGCGCGTTTGCATCGCCTCTCTCCCTGATATCGCGCGGGCACGCTAGAGCATTTCCGCGTTTCGTTGAATCGCGGAAATGCTCCAGCTCTTCGGTTGGTCGCGGTTCCGGACGCAAAACCGCCGAACACTTTTCCTGGAACCGCTCCAATCCATCGCCGGGCGGGGCGAAACCGATTTGCCGGACGAAGAAAAAGGGCGCCGGTTTCCCGGCGCCCCTGTTCTTGAGCCGTGGCAGGACGCTTAGAAGTGCGCGCCCAGGCTGATGCCGAAGGTGCGCGGCGGTTCCACGAACAGGGTGTTGAAGAGACCCTGCGCCGCGTCGCCGGCGCCACCGCCGGTCAGGTTCTGCTTGTCGGCCAGGTTCTTGCCCCAGATGCGCGCGTACCAGACATTGTCAGGCGAGTTCAACTGAAGCTGCGCGTTGATCTCATCCCATGAGGGAATGCGATCCGACTTGCTGTTGAAGATGGTGAAGTAGTCGCCGCTTCTCCAGTAGTAGTCGGCGCGCGGCACGAGCGAGTAGCCGCCGGGCAGGTCGAAGGTGTACTGGACGCCGAAGCCGATGCTGAGCGGCGGCGTGTTCGGCACCTTGTTGCCCTTGAGGTTCGCGGCGTCACCGCCCGAGACCAGCATCGGATCGAGCGCATGGCCGCCGTAGAGCAGGTCGAGCGCGGATTGCAAGGTCCCGCAGCTCACGCCAGCCGGCAATGGACCGTGCGCGGAGCCGTTGATGAACGCCGCGCCGTTGGCGACGCCCGGGATCGATGTCACCGGAGCCTGCTTGAGGGCCAAGGCCAGGGCGCCGTCGTGGTAGAACGGATGACCCGAGGCGTCGGTGCCGGCGATCGGATACGGCGTGCCTGTCCCCAGAAGGTTGGTGATGATGCACTGGTTGCCCTGGAAGTCCTTCAGGACGGTCGTGTTGGGCTGATTCTGAGCCTCGTTGCGCGAGTCGACCAGAGAGGCCTGCCCCACGCTGGAGTCGATGAGCGAGTAGTTCGCGTTGAATGCCCAATGCTCGGTCGGGGCCCACACCAACTCGCCTTCGGCGCCCCACATGCGCGCGCCGACATTGGCGTTGATGGCCGTCTTGTTGACGATCTGGGTGACCTGGTAGTTCTCGTAATTGTAGTACCAGAAGTCCAGGTTCGCCTGCAGCGTGCCGTCGAGCAGCATGTTCTTGGTGCCGACTTCGATCGCATCGACGCCTTCCGACTTGTACAGCGGTGGATAGGTCGACGCCGTCGAGGTATCGGCGGGCGGGTTGAAGCCGCCGGCGCGATAGCCACGCGAGAACGACGCGTAGACCAAGGTCTGGTCGGTGAACGACAGTTGCGGCGTCCAGTCGAGCACGCCGCGTCCCGTCATCGCCGAGAACGTCGCGTCCTGGTTGGACGTGCCGGCCGCGTGCGTCAGACCGGCAACCTGGTTGCCGCAAGCCGCGGAGGTCAGGAAGCCGGTGAGCGTCGCGCCGGTAAGGGCGCCGACCGGGAAGAAGCAGTTGAGCAGGGTGTTGAAGCCCAACACGCTCTTGTGATCCGACCCGAAGCGCAGACCGCCGGTGAACTTCAGCGAGTCGGTGATGTTGTAATACACCTCGCCATAGACCGCGTCCGTCTCCAGCTTATAGGTGCTGATGTTGTCGTAGACCGACGGGCCGAAGGCAAAGCCATCGGCGCCGGCGGTGGCGCCGAGCAGGGTCGAAATGAGATCGACCGCGCCGCTGTGGATCGACGTGTCGGTGGTCGTCAACGTCGTCAGGTGATAGGCGGCCACCAGGAAGTTGAACGGACCGGTGAAGCTCGACGCGAACCGCACTTCGGCGGACTTCTGGTCATCCGTGCCGCTGAGGATCGTGTAGGCCGAGGCGTGATCGGCCCAGTAATACGGGGCGTTGCCGCCGGAGATGCCGTAGAGCGCCGGCGAGGAGATCGGCAGCTGTCCCAGATGACCCGCGTAATTTTCCGCGTATGACGTCGGGAACTGGCAGGCGATGAACTCCTGAACGGCCACCAAGCCCTGGTTGGTCGGCGCGGCCGCTGCGCAAGGTCCCGCAGGGGTGGCGGCATGGAAGCCCGGAGGCAGGGGACCGCCGGTCTGCAACTGGTGCAGCAGGAAGTTCTGCGTCGGCGTCGACTGGAACTCGGCCGTGGCCGGCGTGCCGTCATAGAAGAACGGTGCACCGATGAGGTCAGGCGCGCCGCTCGCCGAATTGTACTTGCGATTGGAGTAGTTGACGTGGGCGTCCATGGAGAGCCAGTCGCCCAACTTCTGATGCAGCAGAACTTCGAGGTTGTTGAAGAAGTTCCGGTTCCAAGGCTGGAAGTCCGCCGCGACCTTGTAGAGGTCCTTGGAGGTCGGCTGATTGGCGCCGATGACCGTCGCCGAGGGACCGCCGATCGTCGTGATCTGGTACGGCGTGCCGCCCAGGGGACCGATGTCGCTGACGAAGGTGTTGGTGATGATGGCGTTCTGGTTGGCCGGGTCGGTCTTGATGCCGGTCGGCAAGCAGCCCATCACGCCCGTCGGATCCTGCACGCAGCCCAGCACGTTCGCGCCGACGCGGGTCGAGGATTCCTGCGAATGCTCCGCCACCAGGTCGATCGTGGTGTCGTCCGTCGGCTGCCAGCGCAAGCTGGCGCGGCCGGTATAGCTGTCCAGGCCATCGAAGTGCCGCGAGGCCGTGGGGCCGGGCTCGACGACGCCCGCGTAGATGTTGGTGACGTCGCCGTCGCGCAACTGGCCGAAGCCGGCGACGCGCAGGGCGAGCTTGCCGGCCACGATCGGGATGTTGCCGACAGCGGTGATCTCGCGGTCGTTGTAGTTGCCGTAAGTCGCTTCGCCGCTGATCGAGTAATTGTCGAGATTGGGCTTGTTCGTGATGATGTTCAGCGCGCCGCCGGTGGCGTTGCGGCCGAACAGCGTGCCCTGCGGGCCGCGCAGGACTTCGAGCCGTTCGACGTCGAGATATTGCGAGTTCGCGCCAAGCTGGGGAGCGTTGATGTAAACGTCGTTGATGTTGAACGACACGCCTTCGTCGCCCGACGCCGCGATGACGCCCGGACCGATGCCGCGGATGGCGACGCTGCCGCCCGTACCGCCCAAGGAGGTCTTGGTGAAGGTCAAGCTCGGCATGTTGAATTCGATGTCGTTGAACGACTGAATCTGCTTGGACTGCAGGTCCGTTCCGCTGAACGCCGATACGGCGATCGGAACCGTTTGCAGGTCCTCCGCCTTCTTTTCGGCCGTCACGACCACGGTTTCGATTTCGGCGAAAGCCGGGACGGTGAACGCCGTCGACATCAAGAGTGCGCCGATGAACGTGGCGGTTCGTGCGTTCGCGATTGGACGCTGTGCAGACATTTTGTGCTCCCCGTTGTGGCGACGCATCACGCGCGTGCCTTATCGCCCAATTGCGTCCCGCTTGCTCTGCAAGCGAACCCAGACCGACGCAATCTAGCGTTGGAACGATATGAGCAAGCTCAACAGGCGAGCAAGAACATTATCGGGGAAACGGTGACGGGGGCGCCATATCGGGCTGTGTTTGTACCCAATATGCCACAGCAATTAACGCTCTGGTGACACCAATCATCAAATATTGATGGCTTCCGTCGCGTCAAAAAGCCTAGGCATTACGCATGCTTGGGGAATGGGCCGATCGGAAAGGGCTGCTCGTCGCGGACGAAGGTGACGAAGGCCAGAAGCTCCCACTCGTACTGCAAAAGGGACGAACAGAACGCCTTGATCTCGTCATGCACGCGGCCGTTCACGGCGATCATCACGAACTGCACGACCGCGAGCACGAAGATCACGTGCAGCACGAACCAGGCGATCAATCCGTAGCCGAAGGCATAGATCAGACGCACGAAGGGAAAGGGCGGCCGTATCGGGGTCGCGGGGCCGGGCGGGGGTGTGCCTTGGGCGTTGGGCGTGTCGGACATCGTTCGGCCTCCTCCCGATGGGCGCCGGCAAGCCACCGCCGCCCACACGATATCTATGCCGCGGCGCGGGATATTCAAGGCGCGCGACGCTGGCGGGCCTTCAGGCCCACGACGGCATCGAACGGCCCCGCGAGGGCCAGACCGGCGATATAGCCCCCCAGATGGACTTGCCAGGCGATCGCGTGGACCGAGCCGCTGGGCCCCATGCCGACCAGCCCGGTTATGGCGTTCACGACCAGCCAGACGGCGCTGAACATCAGGATCTGCTGGGACAGCAGCGGCGCCAGCGGCAGCGTGGCGTCGTTCAGCCAGGGCTCGCGGATGCGCATCATGCGGATGGCGGCACCCATCAGGCCCGAAATCGCCCCCGAGGCACCGATGGCGCCGACGTTTTGGCCCCATTCGAGGCCGACGAAGGCCGCCGCGCCGGCGAGGCCGCAAAGCGCAAAGAACAGCAGGAAGGCGGGACCGCCGAAACGGCGCGCCACGACCGGCCCAAAAGCGAGCAGCCACAGGCAGTTAACCGTCAGATGGGCGAAATCGGCATGCAGGAAGATATGCCCGAGCAACGGCAGGGCAAGCCACAGGAGGTCGGGCCGATGCAGGTCGATCGCCCGCATCGCCTGCGCCGAATAGATGACGGGGTCCAGCGCCAAACTGTCGAACATCTGCGCGGCGAAAGAGGGCGGCGCCAGCACGCGTAGCAGATGCGCCGCGACCAGCGCGGCGATCAGGCCGAGGACCGAGCCCGGCACGCGCAGCATGGGCTCGCGGGCGGGCCGGAATTCTTGAAAGAAGGCCATGTGGTCCCTTCGGCTTTCTCAACGCGCGCCGCAATCACACAAGTGCGGTACTGCTCATCCTTCGACAGGCTCAGGATTTCGACAAGCTCAGGATGAGGACGCCTATCTAAATCCTCATGCTGAGCCTGTCGAAGCATGAGGGCCGCGGACATACCCGACAGCCCCACCCCTTACCGCCTCAGCGCCGCCTCGACGAGTTCGAGCCGGTCATTGCCGAAATACATGTCGTCGCCATCGACGAACAGGGTGGGCGAGCCGAAGCCGCCGCGCGCGATGAGCTCGTCGGTGTTGGCGCGCAGCCGGTCCTTGATCGCGTCCGCTTGCGCGCGCGCCAGGATGGCCTCGCCATCCAGACCGGCCGCCTTGCACACGCCCGCCAGAACGGCGGGTTGGCTGATATCCTCGCCCCACGCCCAATAGGCCTCGAAACAGGCCCGGGCGAATTCGACGAGCTTGCCCGCTTCCTGCGCCGCCAGCGCGCAGCGCATGGCCGCCGTCGCCTTCACCGGAAAGACCGGCGGCGGCATGACGATCTTCAGACCGGTGAGCGTCGCCCAGTCCTGCAGGTCC
Source organism: uncultured Rhizobium sp. (assembly GCA_964566095.1). Lineage (GTDB taxonomy): Bacteria > Pseudomonadota > Alphaproteobacteria > Micropepsales > Micropepsaceae > Rhizomicrobium. The sequence continues at coordinate 6,198 of CAZMHP010000148.1, forward strand.
TTGGCGGAATAGGCGGCCTTGCGCGGATCGGGATGGGCGCGGCGGTCATAGACCTCGCGGTTAACCGCGTTGAACACGCCGCCGACCAGGATCGGCTTCCAGACCATCTCGGCGCCCGTGCGCGCGACGAGCGGCTGAACCCGGGCGAAGGCCAGGTACGTCCAGGGCGAGGAGCAGTCGAAGAAGAACTCAAGCCGGGCCAAGGCGGGCCTCCGCCGCAAGGTGTGACCCAAACTAGCGCAGCGGCGTGCCGGATTGGAACACGACGCACCAACCGTCATGGCCGGGCTTGACCCGGCCACCCATCGCGCCCGCGTCTGCGGGCGCAAAAAGAACCATTTCGGCGCGCCAAAGCGCGCCGGATGGATGGGCGGCTCAAGGCGCCCATGACGAAGAGGGGTCATGGCACAGGGGTTGCTCCCTTGGCCTCCAAGAGATCAGCACACGAGACCGACATGGCAACGCATCGCACCGCTCGCATCGCCTTCGCCCTCAGCGCCGCCGCGCTTGCCGCGAGCGCCGCACAGGCCGGCGATTACAGCAATGCCAGCAATTACAACGCGCCTTACGGCATGCAGGCCGGCCAGGAAAACGCGCCGCCGAATACCTCGCTGCGCGACGCCAACGGCAATCTCACCGTGGTGAACGGCGTGTTCACCTCCGCCAATTTCGGCACCGCCACCGGCGCGAGCGCCGCGGGTTCGGGCGCAGGCTCGATGTCGAGCGGCGCTGGCACGAGCGGTGCATCGAGCACCACAGGAACGGCAACGGCGATCGGCAATCAGCTCAACGTCGTCACGCTCGGCAACAACAACACGGTGGTGGTGAACGCCACCCAGACGAACAACGGAAACCAGACAGCGACCAATACGGTCAACGGTAAGTAACTCTAAAAAGCCAAAGGGATGCCCCCTCCCATGACTCGCCGCGGAAAAAAGTTTCTCCTCAAGCCCCTGATCCTCGCGATCGCAGGCTTCTCGCTCGCCGGCTGCATCAGCCCGCAGGCGGACTCGACGACCGGCCGCTACACCGCGCCGATCGGCGGATCGCCGGTGATCTCCAACGAGACGCCCTATTCGGCGGCGTTGCGTTGCATGGCCGGCTACACCAGCCAGCGCCCGATCAAGATCGCGGTCGGCCAGATCGCCGACTACACCGGAAAGAGCGAAAGCGACAATTCGGGCCGCAAGATCACCCAGGGCGCCGCCCTGATGGCGATGAGCGCGCTCTCCAAGGC
>CAZMHP010000149.1:0-7417 GCA_964566095.1 uncultured Rhizobium sp.
GAACGGGATCTTCGAGAGCACGGCGACGCCGTGATAGCCCTTCTGGCCGTTGATCGCCTGATGGACGTAACCCAGCTTGGTGAACGGCGCGCCGGGAAACAGTCCGTTCTCGACCTTGGTCTCCTGCAGCGCCACGACGTCCGGCTGGTGTTCTTTCAGGAATCGCGCCAGCAGGGGCGCGCGCAGGCGGACGGAATTGATATTCCAGGTGGCGATTTTCACGGGCGCTCGCGGCGGGGCATCGAGCTCTCAACTAGCCCCTGGCGACGGCGCGAACAACCGCCCGGGAAAGCCGATATTATGAGCTTCACAATAGCGGCATCTCGGCCATGCGATTCGCGCATGGCTTTACGTTGCAATGCACCATTATTGAATATTATCAATTAGTTATACATCGTAAAACAATGACTGAACGCTAAATATTTCCAATTTCATTTATTGAACTCTCAGGAACCCGCCCTATATCACCCCTGTCGGCGACATCGCCGGCACGAAATTCGAAGCGGCGAAACCGGCCCGGCCGGTCCAGCCCAAAGCAAAAGGAGAGGCAGTCATGACCAACGTTACGTCCCACATCCCGGCCCAGAATTCGGCTCTTGCCAGCTCGGTCGCCAGCCTGTTTTCGATCGCCATCCTGGTGATGGCCGGCGTCGTCGCCTTCACGGCGTTCCTGAACGTCTAACCAGCTTCGCCGGCGCGCCCTTACTCCCCCCGAGCAGGCGTTCCGGCAAGCGGCCAGCGGGCCTTCGGCGATACCCCCAACGCGTCGAACAAGCCTCGCTGGCCATATTCCACCCCCGTCCAGGCGATCATCGCGGCGTTGTCCGTGCAAAGCCTGGGCGGGGGTATTTTTATCTGGAAGCCCTCGCGTGCCGTGAGCGTGCGCAGCGCCGAGCCGATCGCCGCATTGGCCGCGACGCCCCCCGCCACCACCAGCGCCGGCGTCTTCGCATCGGGAAAATCGCTCCGAAAACGCTTCATCGCCGCCGAGGTGCGATCCGTCAGGATGTCCACCACCGCCGCCTGGAACGACGCGGCAAGGCCTGCGGCATCGACGTTTCCCGCATCCGCGATCAGCCGCACCGCCGTCTTCAGTCCGGAGAACGAGAAATCCGCGCCCGCGCGCCCCAGCAAGGGACGCGGCAGCGCATAGGCCTTGGCCTTGCCGCCCGCCGCCAGCGTTTCGATCTGCGGCCCGCCGGGATAGGGCAGCCCGATCAGCTTGGCGACCTTGTCGAACGCCTCGCCCACCGCGTCGTCGATCGTCGTGCCGTAGAGCCGATAGCGCCCGACATCCTCCACGCCCAGCAATTGGCAATGCCCGCCGCTGATGAGCAGGAGCAGATAGGGAAACTCCGCGCCCTCGGTCAGCCGCGCGGTGAGCGCATGGGCCTCCAGATGATTGACCGCGACCAGCGGCTTGCTCGCCGCCAGCGCCAGCGCCTTGGCGGTGGTCAGCCCCACCATCACCCCGCCGATCAGGCCGGGGCCGGCCGTAGCCGCCACGGCATCGAGATCGCCCAGCGTCGCGCCGGCCGCCGTCAGCGCTTCTTCCACGATGGCGTCGATCCGCTCGACATGGGCGCGCGCCGCGATTTCCGGCACCACGCCGCCATAGGGCTTGTGCGCCTCGATCTGGCTGAAGATGACGTTGGAGAGGATTTGGCCCGGCCCGGGCGCGCGCCCGCGCACCACCGCCGCCGCGGTTTCGTCGCAGCTCGTCTCGATCCCCAGAACCGTCAGGTCGCGCAAAACGTTTGATCTTGGATAAGTCCGCCGCGGTCTTTAAACCCACAAGCGCCATGTCGCAAAACCGCATCCTTCGCCTGGGCACGCGCGGCTCCAAGCTCGCGCTGGTGCAGGCCCATATGGTGCGTGACCGTCTCGTCGCGGCCGGCGCCTTTTGCGACATCGTGATCCTCAAGACCTCCGGCGACCGCATCCAGGACAGAAGCCTCGCCGATGCGGGCGGCAAGGGCCTCTTCGTGAAGGAGCTGGAGGACGCGCTCCTGAAAGACGAGATCGATCTTGCCGTCCATTCGATGAAGGACGTGCCGACGCAATTGCCGCCCGGCCTATCCCTCAGTGCCTTCCTCGAACGCGAGGATCCGAGCGAGGCCTTTCTCTCCAACACTGCCAAAACTCTGGCCGATCTGCCCAAGGGCGCGCGGCTCGGCACTTCGTCGGTGCGCCGCCGGGCGCAGGCGCTGCGGGCGCGGCCCGATCTCGAAATCGTGCTGCTGCGCGGCAATGTCGATACGCGGCTGCGCAAACTCGACGAAGGCCGGATGGACGCGATCTTCCTCGCGCTCGCGGGTCTGAAACGTCTCGGCCTCGACTCGCGCGCCACGCATGTTCTCAGCCCGAAGGATTGGCTGCCCTCGCTCGGCCAGGGCGTGATCGGCATCGAGATCCGCGAGACCGATACTTACGCGCGCGAGATCACGGGGACGCTCAATCACGTGCCCAGCGAATTGGCGCTCACCTGCGAGCGCGCCTTCCAGGCGGCGCTCGACGGCTCCTGCCGCACGCCCATCGCCGGCCTCGCGACGGTCGACGGCGACATGCTGGCCTTCAGCGGCGAAGTTCTCGCGCCCGACGGCAGCGACAGCGTCGCGGCCGCCTTCACCCTGCCGCTCGGCCCCAATCCGCGCGCCGAAGCCGAAAACGCCGGCCGCGAAGCCGGCGAAAACCTCAAACCCCGCGCCGCGCCGTGGCTGGTGCTGTAGTGCGCGTCCTGATCACCCGACCCATCGACGACGCCGAAGAGACCGCGTCGGCGTTACGCGCGCGCGGCCACGACCCCATCGTCGCGCCGCTGCTCGCCGTGCGCTTTCACGATGGCCATCCCCTGCATCTCGACGATGTGGGGGCGTTGCTCTTCACCAGCGCCAATGGCGTGCGGGCGCTGGCGCGGCGCACCTCGCGGCGCGACTTCATGGTGTTCGCCGTGGGCTCGCAGACGGCGCAGGCCGCGCGCGACGCCGGCTTCGCCGAGGTGCGGAACGCCGATGGCAATGCGCGCGATCTCGCCGCGCTCGTCGGCCAAACATTTGAGCCGCAAACCGGCGTGCTGCTGCACGCCGCCGGCGCGGAGGCGCAGGCCCGTCTCGCCGCCGCGCTGACCGACGCCGGCTTCACCGTGCGCACCGAGGTGCTCTACGACGTCCCCGTCGCCGACGCGCTGCCCGATGCGGCGCGCGCGGCGCTGGCGGGTGGCACGGCCGGCGCCGTGCTTCTCTATTCTGCGCGCAGTGCCCAGGCCTTCGTCGCGCTCGTCTCGCAGGCGGGTCTGCGCCAGGTCTGCGAGAGCCTCCTCGCCTGCTGCATCAGCGAAGCCGCCGCCGCGCCGCTGGCCGGCCTGCCGTTGAAAGAAATTCGAATCGCGCCGCGGCCGAACCAGGAAGCCCTGATCGCCTGTCTTGGTTAGGGGACGCCGGCGCGCCATACTTCGCCGATGCCCGCCGCCGATTCCGCGTCGCCCAAGCCTCGTTCGTCGCTCGCCGGTGCAGCGCTGGTCGGGCTTTTGCTTGCCGCGTCGGTGCTGATCGCCGCCGGCTTCCTGATCGCGTGGCAGATCAACCATCCCCCGCCGCCCGCCGCCAGTCCGGCCGAACTCGCATCGCTGCGCGCCCGGCTCGCGACGGACGAGACGCGCCTCGCCGCATTCGACAAAGCACTCCACGCGCAAGGCGATCTGGCCGCGCGCATTGCCAAGCTCGAGACCACGCCCGATCCGACCGCCGCGGCGCGCCTGGCCGATATCGACCTGCGCCTCGCCGCGCTGGAACGCGCTTATGCCGACCTGCCGCAGCGCCTTGCGACGTTGCAGGCCGACCAGTCGACGCTGGCAGGCCGCGTCGCGCATCTGGAAACCCTCGACCCCACCGACACGATGAAGCGCGCCGCTGCCGAGCTCGCCTTCGCCAATCTGGCGCGCGCCAGCGCCGACGGTCCGTTCGCGGCGGAGCTGAAGACCTTCGCCGCGCTCCTGCCCGGCACGCCGCAAGCCGCGGCGCTCGCGCCCATCGCGCCGCATGGCGCCCCGACGCGCGCGGTCCTCGCCGCGCAGTTTCCGGATGTCGCCGCGGCGTGCCTGGCGGCGGAGAAGTCGGCCTCCGCCAAGACCTGGTTCGGCCGGCTCCTGGCCAACCTCGCCAATGTCGTCGTCATCCGCCGCGTCGGCGCCGTGAAGGGCCGCGACAGCGAGGCCATTCTGGCCCGCGCCGGCGGCGCGCTGCGCGCGGGCGATCTTGGCGGCGCGGCGGCCGAGGTCGCGACGCTGAAGGGCGCGGCAGCCCCGCACGCCCAGGCCTGGCTCGCCGACGCCAAGGGACGGCTCGCGATCGAGCGCAATCTGGGCGCGCTCGCCGACCAATTGGCCAGGCGTCTGACCGCGCCATGATCCGGCTCTTCGCCATCATCCTTGCCGCGTTCGCCTTCGTGGCCGCCATCGTCTGGCTGGCCGACCTTCCGGGCGATCTCGTCTTCACCATCGACGCCTATGAAGTGCATATGCGCACCGCCGTCGCCATCGCGCTGGTCGCGCTCTTCGCGCTCGCCGTGTCGCTGCTCGTGCGCCTCGCCGCTGCGCTGATCGCCAGCCCCGGCGCCATCGGCGCCTGGTTTGCCGCGCGCCGCATGCGCCGCGGCAATGACGCGGTGAGCGAGGGCCTGCTCGCGGTCGCATCCGGCGACATGCTGGAGGCGCGCCGCCATGGCGAACGCGCCCACGGCCTTCTGGGCGGCCATCCGCTCGCGCTGCTGCTGCGGGCGCAGACCGCGGTCCTGGCGGGCGACGCGACGGCGCAGCGCCACATCTATCGCGCCATGCTCGATCATCCGCAGACGGAGTTTCTCGGCCTGCGCGGGCTGTTCCTGCTGGCCGGGCAGGAGGACAAGCCCGCCCAGGCGCTCGAATTCGCGCGGCGCGCGCACGATCTGCGCCCGCGCGTCGGCTGGGCGGCGCAGGCGCTGTTCGAGCTTGCGGCGGCGCATGGCGATTGGGCGGCGGCGCTGGGGGCGCTGGGCGACGCCCAGCGCTTCAAGCTGATCGAGGGCGCGGTGGCGCGCCGCCGCCGCGCCGTGCTGTTGGCGGCGCAGGCGCTGGAGGCCGACCGGTCGGGCGCGCGCGAGGCGGCGCTCGAATTCGCGGATCAGGCGCTCTCGCTCGACGCGGGCCTGGTTCCGGCCGCCGTGCTGATGGCGCGCCGGCTGGCGGCGTCGGGCAAGACCTGGCGGGCGCAGAATGTGATCGAGGCGTGCTGGGCGCTGGCGCCGCATCCCGATCTCGCGGAGGCCTATGCCGCGATCAAGCCGGACGAGACGCATGCCGAGCGCATGGCGCGGCTGGTGGGCCTGGCGCATCTCAATCGCGATCATGTCGAAAGCCGCCTGCTCGAGGCGGAGGAAGCGGTGCTGTCGAAGGACTTCGCCGAGGCGCGCCGCCTGCTCGCGCCGCTCGCCGGCGACGAGGCGCGCGCCCGCGTCTGCGCCCTGATGGCGGAGATCGAGGAGGGCGAGAACGGCGACGCCACGCTCGCCCATGCCTGGCTGGTGCGCGCCGCGCGCGCCCCGCGCGACGCCGAATGGCGCTGCAACAATTGCGGCGCGAGCCAAGCGGACTGGTCGGCGGCGTGCGGCCATTGCGCGAAATTCGACACGCTGGGATGGACCGGCGGCGCCGACCCGCCGGCGAACGCGGAAATCCTGCCCGCGCCGGCGCGCCGCCTCGCACCCAAGCCGCCCGGCATTGTCACCCTGCCGCGCCCGCCGGGCGATCCGGACCCGGGCGGTATTGAGTACTAGCGGGCGTTGCGAACGCATAGAATCAAAAAAAGGGTGTCATGGCCCGCGCATGCGGGCCACCCAGGTGCCGCCACGCGCGAATGCTGTTAGACTTGTGGTCAAGAAAACCTGCGACGCATCCGCAAGGTTTCAACTGGGTGGCCCGGTCCGTAGCGACAGTGTACGGACGCGGGCCATGACAGGTGGGGGAGGGTAATTCCATGCGGTGGTTCATCGGCATTCTTGTTGCGCTCGCGCTGCTGATCGGCGGCGCGCTCTACGTCTTCAGCGCGCCCGACATTCCGCGCGCCGTGCTGGAGGCGAAATACGCCACGCCGCCGTCGCAATTCGTCGGCCTGACCTATCTCTCGACCGTCGGTGAACCGAATTTCCCGTCTGAGACTGTGGCCGGTGTCACCGCCCGCGCGCATTATCGCGTGCGCGGTCCGGCAGACGCCCCCGTACTGCTCCTGCTGCACGGCTCCAACGCGACCCTGTTCACCTGGGAGCCGTGGTCGAAGACGCTTAGCGATCACGTCCGCGTCGTATCCGTCGATCTTCCGGGTCATGGCCTTACGGGCGCGACGGCCAATCGCGACTACACCCAGGCCGGCATGGCCAATTTCGTGCTTGCCTTCGCCGACAAGCTCGGCCTCAAGACCTTCGCGCTTGCCGGAAATTCCATGGGCGGCGGCGTCGCCGCGCGTTTCGCCGAAGAGCATCCGGGCCGCGTCTCCGCGTTGATCCTGGTCGATGCCGGCGGCTTGCCGAGCAAGAAGGGGGACCGCCCGCCCCTCGCGTTCTGGATCCTGCGCCAGCCCTGGCTGCGGCCGCTGCTCGGGAAACTGGATCCGACCCCGCTCGTCAAGGAAGGCCTGAACGACGCCATCGTGCGCAAGGCGGTGCTGACGCCGAAGATGATCGAACTCTATGCCGATGTGGCGCGGATGGAGGGCAATCGTCCGGCCACGGCGGATCGCTTCGCGGAATATGCGTCGGCGACCGATTGGACCTATGTGAAGGACCACACCGGCGCGCTGAAGATGCCCACGCTCATCTTGTGGGGCGAACAGGATCACCTGATCCCCGTCGCGATGGCGGGGGTGTGGCACAAGCTGTTGCCGGGCTCGAAGCTGATCGTCTATCCCCAGACCGGGCATATTCCGATGGAGGAGGTTGCCGACCGCTCCGCCGCCGATGTGCGCGCTTTTCTGACGGGCTTGGGCCATTAGCGCCTGCGCGCTTTTGGCCGGTTCGCCCCGTCACCCGTCCAAAAGGACCGCTTGACGCGGCCCCCTGTCTTCCCATCCACTTCGCATATGCAGCACGACGTCCTGGCGCATACGGAAGATTTCGGCGGGCCCGACCATCACGTCGCCAACCGCCCCTGCGCCCCGGGCCACGATCCGCCCTATGAACACTACGTCCTGGGCAAGCCCTATGACGAGATGTTCGCGCCCGACGGCACGGTGCGCCCACACTATGCCGCGCTCGACGGGCGGCTGACCACGCTGCCGGCGGGGGAGCTTTCGCGTCGGCAACAGGCCTGCGAGCTCTCCTTCCTGCACCAGGGCATCACCTTCACCGTCTACAACGACAACCAGGCGACCGAGCGGATCATCCCGACCGA
>CAZMHP010000150.1:0-7346 GCA_964566095.1 uncultured Rhizobium sp.
GCCGTTGCGGTCCTGGATGCGGTCGATCAGCGAGGGAATGACCTTCTTGCCGCCATTGACGAACACCGAATAGCCCGTGACCTGCTTGAGCAGCGTCGTCTCGCTGGCGCCGATCGAATTGGCCAGCAAAGGCGCCAGGTGATCGTAGGCGCCGAAGCGGATTGGATATTGGACGACCTTGTCCATGCCGATCGCCTGGGCGAGACGGATGGTCATCAGGTTGCGCGACAGCTCGATGCCGCGGCGCAGGGTCGTCAGGCCGAGATAGTGTCCCTTCTCGAAATTCTCGGGCCGCCAGATCTTGCCGGAGCCGTCGGCCATCTCGAACGGCGCGTCCAGCACCTTGCTGACCGGCGTGTAGCCGTTGTCGAGCGCCGCCGCGTAGACATAGGGCTTGAAGGACGAACCGGTCTGGCGCATCGCCTGGAAGGCGCGGTCGAACTGGCTGGAGGCGTAGGAGAATCCGCCCGACAGCGCCAGCACGCGGCCGGTGTGCGGGTCCATCACCACGATGCCGCCGTTGATCTCCGGCACCTGTCGCAGGCCGAACGCGCCGGGCTTGCCGTCCAGCGGCTCGACATAGACCACGTCGCCGATCTTGAAGACGTCCGACGGGCGGCTGGGCACCGGTCCGGGATAGGGCGAATTCTTCGGCTCGCGCCGGGCCCAGGTCAGCTCGCTCCAGGGGATGGTGCCGGTCGTGCCGTCGCCCAGGCCAATCCTGGCGTCGTTGTGGTCGAAGTCCAGGACCACCGCGACCCGCCAGGTCTCGATGCCCGACTGGTTCTCCACGGCCTTCAGCGTGTCCTGCCAATTGCCGGCGACGGCGATGTTGCTGTTCGTGCCGCGCCAGCCATGGCGGCGGTCGTAGCGCACCAGGCCGGCGCGCAGGGCGTTCACCGCATAGTTCTGCAGCGCGGTGTCGAGGGTCGAGCGCACCTGCAGGCCGCCGTCATACAGCGCCTGCTCGCCATAGCGCGCGTAGAGCTCGCGGCGGACCTCTTCCACGAAATAATCGGCGTCCTCGGTCTGCGAGCCGGCGGCGCGGGTCTGGGTGACGAGCGGCTCGGCCTGGGCGGCGCGCGCCTGGTCGCGCGTGATGTAGCCGTTCTCCTGCATCTGGCCGATGACCCAGTTGCGGCGTTCGAAGGCGGCCCTGTGGTTGCGCACCGGATCGAATTCGGACGGCGCCTTGGGCAGCGAGGCGAGGAAGGCGACCTCGGCGATGTCGAGCTGGTCGAGCGACTTGCCGAAATAGTTCAGCGCCGCGGCGGCGACGCCGTAGGAGTTCTCGCCCAGATAAATCTCGTTCAGATAGAGTTCGAGGATCTTCTCCTTGGAGAAGGTCGCGTCGATGCGGATCGCGAGGACGGCCTCGCGGATCTTGCGCGAGAATTTCACCTCGCTGTTGAGCAGCATGTTCTTGGCGACCTGCTGCGTGATAGTCGAGGCGCCTTCCAGCCGCTTGTGCTGGAAGACGTTGAAGACGTCCTTGACCGCGGCGCGCGCGATGCCGGACGGATCGATGCCGGGGTGGTTGTAGAAATTCTTGTCCTCGGCCGAGGTGAACGCCTGGGTGATCAGCTTGGGCACGAAGGAGATTGGCACGAAGATGCGGCGCTCGCGGGCGTATTCGCCCAAAAGCGTGCCGTCGCCGGCATAGACGCGGGTGGTGACGGGCGGGGTGTAGTTGCGCAGCGATTCCACGCTGGGCAGGTCGCGGGTGACCAGGAAAATGGCGATGACCGCCGCGAGCACGCCGGCGGCCCCCAGGGCGCCCAGGCCCAGGCCGGTATAAACCAGAGTGCGGCGCAACATGGCGCGGTCCATGATCCTCTCTCAGGCCGCCTTCATATCGGTCGAATGTGGCGGTGGGAAGATCGGCCTTGCGTTAAGGAAAGGGTGAGCCCGGCGGCGGGTTGAAATAGCCGTCGACCGCCGCGGCGATCGACTTGGCCACGCCGTTACGCCAACGCGCCGTGTTCATCTGATCGGCATCGGCGGCATTGGACAGATAGCCCAGTTCGATCAGCACGGCGGGAACGTCCGGCGCCTTGAGCACGGCAAAGGCGGCCGAGCGATGCGGCTGACGCGGCAAAATGTCCGTCGCCGAGGTCAGATTGGCGACCGCGCCTTCCGCGAAACGTGACGACCTGTTCATGGTGTCGCGCTGCGCCAGGTCGATCAGGATCGGCGCGACCGTGGCGTTGCCGCCGCCAAGGTCCACGCCGGCGATCACATCCGACTGGTTTTCCTTGCGGGCAAGCGCCGCGGCCTCCTTGTCGGAACCGGATTCCGACAGCGTGTAGATCGACAAACCGTTGACGCCGGGGTCCGGATTGGAATCGGCGTGCAGCGAGATGAAGAGGTCCGAATGCCACGAGCGGGCAATGGTCACGCGCTCGCGCAAGGGGATGAAAACGTCGGTGTCGCGGGTGAGATGGACGGTATAGCCGCCGCGGCGCACCAGTTCGCGCCCCAGTCGCAGCGCCTCGTCGAGCACCAGATCCTTTTCCTGCAGGCCGTTGACGCCGCTGGTGCCGGTGTCGATGCCGCCATGGCCGGGATCGATGACGACGACGTGCTTCTCGAGCGGGGTCGAGGGTTGCGGCGGCGGCGCCGCGGCCAGCAACTCGGCCGCCGCCTCGCGCGCCTTCAGATCGGCCGGCCAGCCCGAATTGTGCGCGAACTGGTCCGGCGTGACGGGGAACAGATCGATCACCACGCGGTAGCCATAACCGCCGCTCGGCGGCAGAACGAGCGGATCGCTGACCTTCACCGGCCGGTTCAGATCGATCACGAAACGCGAACTGCCGGAGCGGAAAAGGCCGTAGCGATAGCTGTGCACGGCGCCGAAACCGGTCGGGCGCGGCGGGCCGTCCAGGTGCCATTGCACCGCCGGCATGTCGATCACGACGCGGTCGGGATTGGCGAGCGTGAAGACGCGCATCTGGACGGGATCGGACATCTCCACCACGAAGCGCGTGCGGTCCTCGTGCTCGCCGATCCGCGCACTCATGACGACGGGCTGAGGGCCCGAGGGCGGTTTGGCGGTCGGGTTCGCCGGCTTGGCGCCGGAAGTATTTGCCGCGGGCTCGTTCTTCAGGATGTGCGAGATCAGATCGTCCCCGTCCTGGGCAGGATCGGACGCGGCAAGACCCGCGCCCGCCAGCACGATGGCGGCACCCAGACCCAGGAGATTGGCCAAACGGCGGTTCATCGAGGTCGGCCCGCGCTTCGGCGGCTAGGCTTGCCGCAATCCATCTGCGATCCGTTAGCACAACCGACGCCCCGACGCCCAGAAACAAAAATGGCGGGCCGAAGCCCGCCATCCTTGTCATGCGCCCGACATTGCGATCAGAGCGGCAGGTCGGAGAAGTCGAGATTGGACTTCACACCCAGGTAGAAGAAGCGCCCGATCGGATCGACGGGATAGGCGGACTGACCGATCGCGGGCTTCTGGTAGAAGAGGTTGTCGACGCCCGCATAGACGTTCCACGCATTGTCGACGTCGTAACCGACCTGGATGCCCTGCACGAAGCGGTCGGGGATGTAGAGATATTTCTTGTCGTAGATGTTCGGTTGATCGATGTAGGCCTGGATCGTCGAGCGCAGCACATGCGAGTACCAGTCGATGTTGTAGTCGATCGTCCAGTTCTCGAAGTGCCACACCGTATCCAGGTTCGTCTGCCAGCGAGGCGCCGGCGAACCGTCGAAGCCGCCGCCCAACGTGCCGGCGCCTTGGGTCGGCGCCTCGTTGGCGATCGCCTGGAAGGTCAGGTGATCCAACCAATTGCCGATCAGGTGGAAGTTCACCGTGCCGTAGTCGTGGCCGAACCAGTCGTTCGTGTCCGCGGTATAGTCGAATGTGAAATCGACGCCGCCCGTGCCGATCGACGCGACGTTCTGGAGTTGTGTGCTGATTTGCGCGATCGCTCCCGGCGGGGTCGCGCCCGGGTCGCGTGTGATCTGGGCGCAAAACGGATTGGCGATGGTCGACAGATCGACGCATTCCTGCGCGATCGTCTGACCCGACAGCGCCAGGATCGCATTGGTGATCTTCACGTCATACCAGTCCGCCGTGACGACCAACCCTTCCAGGAAGGTCGGCTGAAGGACGATGCCGGCGGTGAACGTGTGGGCCGTCTCGGGCTTGAGAAGATCATTGCCCGTCACGAGCGTGGAAACACTGAAGCCGGTGTTCAACTGCGTGCTGTGTGGATCGTAGGCGCCGGGTCCGAACATCGCGTTATAAAGCGCGGCGCAATTCGCAGGGCGGAAGGAGGTGCCCTCATTGACCTGCGTGTAGTCACACGGGTCATTCACAAAGCTGAACAGCGACTGGGTCGGCGCGAACAACTCGCCGATATTCGGCGCGCGAACGGCGACGGCGTCGGTGGCGCGGAATTTCAATCCTTCGATCGGCGCATAGACCCCGCCGTATTTCCAGCTCGTGCTGCTGCCGGCGGTCGAGTATTGCGATTGGCGCACCGCACCGTCCAGCGAAAGCGACTTGCCCCAGCTCGAGTCCTTCATCACGTCCAGCGAGAGTTCGGCAAAGAATTCGTACACGTCGAAACTGCCCCTGACGGGCTGCGTGCCGCCGATCCACACGTCGTCGGAGCGGCTGAGGAAGTCCGGGTTGGTGGAGCTGGTCTCCTTGCGATATTCCGCGCCGGCCACGGCGCTGAGTGGGCCGGCAAAGCCCCAGTTTTGGAACGCGGGGAAATCACCGGAAACATAGGCCGTCGCGACGTTCTGGGTCAGTGTGCCGCGGTTGTGCGTGTCGGCCGTGACGAAGGCGATCGCGGCTTTGGACGCCGCGTTCGGCCCGAACGGATTGTACGCCACGCATCCCGAATTCGCCCCCGGCGTGAAGGTAAGCGGCCAATTGGCCGGATCGAACGGCGTCGTATCCGAGAACTGCCCGCCGATGTCGGGAGGCACGGCCAAGGGATCGAGATTCGAACGGCACGTCGGCAGCCCCGTTCCAGGGTCGATGACCGAGTCCAACGCCGCGAAGAACCGGTCGGTGACGCGGTTGTTCAGATTGATGTCATCGACATCGGTCTGGCCGTAGACGTAGCTCGCGTTGTACTTGAAGTTTTCGAGGAATGGGACATCGGGCAGGTCGCCATTCAATTCGAGCGTCCCGCGGTAGGTATCGCGCTTGACCTCTTCCTGGTTGCGGATCGCCAGATAATCCTCCGACAGGATGCCGACACCGGTCCCGCCGGCATTGATCGCGGTGACGATGTTGGCCGGCAGGAACGCGTTGTCGGTATTGAGGATCGCAATGTCGTCGAAGGGCGCCGAGGACAGCGAGCGCGTCTCGACATGGGCGTATTTGAACGATCCGGTCAGGTTGAAGAACCGATTGAACTCGTAGGTACCGTCAAGCTCCGCGATCGCGCGCCGCGTCGTGGGCTGGAAGTCGGCCTGCAGATCCTCTGCGTACGGCATGCCGGACGACCCGATCCGCGAGGCGTTTCCGATGTCGATGCCGGGTATGTAGGGCTGACCGTTGCCAAGAAAATCCGGACTGCTCTGGTTGAAGAAGTCGGACCAAACGGCGCCCGTCGGAGCGGAATACAGATACTGCGCGTCGGTGGTCGGAATGTTGGCGGGGAGCGCCAGATTCGATCCGTCGAGGTTTGCCGGGTTCGCCACGAAGAACTGCACCGTGCCGGTGTTGGTGAACTTGCGCTGCGTGAAGAACAGATGATCCTGCAGCGTTCCTTCCACCGTGAAGGTGATGTTGCCCTTGTCGTCGTCGAAATTGTGACCGACGGAAATGTCGAAGCGCGATTTGCTTCCGCCGCCGTCCTCGGACGTGCCGGCTTGCACCTGGGCATGAATGCCTTCGAGATTGTGCTTGAGGATGAAGTTCACCACGCCGGAGACGCCGTCGGCGCCGTAGATGGCCGAGGCGCCGCCGGTGGCGACTTCGACGCGATCGATGAGCGTGATCGGGATCGTCGCGACGTCGATGGCGGCGCTGCCGGTCGATTCGCCGACCGAGCGCTTTCCGTCGATCAGCACCAGTGTGCGGACATAGCCCAGATTGCGCAGATCGAGCAGGTTGAGGCCGCCCAGCGACGAAGCGTCGGTGGCGGAGGGCGTGGCATAGCCGTTGGTCTGATAGTCGCCGAGCGAGCCGACGAGCGCGGGAACGCGCTTGAGATAGTCGGTAAGGTTGATGGTGCCGCTATGCTGGATGGATGCGGAGTCCAGCGTCATGGTCGGGCTGGGCAAATCGTATTCCGGCCTGGGAATGCGCGTGCCGGTCACCACAACCTCTTCGGGTGCGGCCATGGTATCGTCGGCGGCGTTCGCCAGCCCGCCGAACATCAGAAGCGCAGCACTACCCAGAAGCCCGGCGCGCAGGGCGCCGAATCGCGTGTTCTTGGTCATGGAAGGGTCCCCGCTGGTGGTGGCATGGAACTGCCAGGCAACCCCTCCCAAAGCCCCGACTAGTTTCGTGCCATGTTCAAACTTCCAACACGCTATTGGCGTTCATGACAATTTCGCAAGCTTCCTAAGTATTTGGGTGTTAAGTTCTATTCGTTTTGTTGCGGGAATGTCGCGCTTTATGCCGTCTACAATTGGTTTGACATCCCGATGACCTTTTTCGATCAATTTGCCGTGATTTTCGCATCGCCGGGCACGCAATTTGCGCAATCGGAGATTGCGTTAGATCGAATACCTGCGACATATAATTGCTAATCCTCAATCCGAGTCGGGAGTCTGTCCGGCGCCCTTGCCGTAGGCGGGTATGCTCACTACAAGTCTTGCGTGCTGCGCCGCCGGTCACAGGGGTGATCGGACAAGACGGTGCAGTGGTGACGGAGATCGCGCCGGCAGGCCCCCAAGCCCGAAGCGCTGGGATCCCTCCATTGCAGCAGCATCCCGCCGCCGGCCCGGCCGGCTGAAACCGATTTTTTTGTAATGACCGACATCGCGCGAGCCTATTTCCCCGATCCCGCAGCCAAGCTGCGGACGGCGGCGGCCCGGCGCCTGTCCCCAACCACGCGGTACCTCCTTTGCCCAGCGCCAGGACGCGCGGCCAAGCGAACGACTCCGCTCGGAGACTTCTATGCCCAAGCGCATGCTCATCGACGCCAGCCACCCGGAGGAGACCCGGGTCGTCGTACTCGACGGCAATAAGGTCGAGGAATTCGATTTCGAGGCCGCGACCAAGCGGCCTCTCAAAGGCAACATCTATCTCGCCAAGGTGACGCGCGTGGAGCCTTCGCTCCAGGCGGCCTTCGTCGAATATGGCGGCAACCGCCAGGGCTTCCTCGCCTTCTCGGAAATCCATCCCGACTACTACCAGATCCCGATCG
>CAZMHP010000151.1:0-7338 GCA_964566095.1 uncultured Rhizobium sp.
GCATCGACGGCGGCGATATAGCCTTGCGCCTTCAATCCGCAGATCACACCGGTGGCCACCTTGGAGACAAAGGAACGGTGGCGGAATGGTTCCCGCGCATGCGGATTGGACAGATGCACTTCGATGATTGGCTTGCCGAGCGCCTTCAGCGCGTCGTGGATCGCGACCGAGGTGTGCGTGTAGGCGGCGCCGTTCAGGATCACGCCGCAGCCTTTGACCCGCGCCTCCTGGATCCAGTCCACCAGCTCGCCTTCGTGGTTCGACTGGCGGAACACAACCGACAGGCCATGGCGCTTCGCCTGCGCCGCGGTGCGTTCGCCGATCTCCTTGAGTGTGGTGTGCCCGTAGATCTCCGGCTCGCGCGTCCCCAGAAGGTTGAGGGTCGGTCCGTTGAGCACGTAGATCGGTAAGGCTTTGGTTCGTTTGCCAGAATTGGCCAAGGGAGCTCCGGTCGGCGGCGCGATTCGCCCCTTATAGTCGCATGCGGCGCCGGCGGAAACCCACGGGGTTTATCGCGGCACCGGCCGGGGTTATGGTCCGGCGGAGCGTACGCGCGAGCGTGAGCGACCAGAAAAAACATCCCAGGGGCGCCGTTCGCGGCTGAGATGGGCATTCCGCCCAGTCCCTTTGAACCTGATCCGGCTCGTACCGGCGTAGGGAGAGGAGAGCATGTCCTTGAACGTCATCGTCAACGGCGAGCCAAAACAGTTCGACGGCGCGCTCAGCCTCGTCGGGCTTTTGGCCAAGCTCGGCTTGGACCCGAAAAAGATCGCGGTGGAGCGCAATCTGGAGATCGTGCCGCGTTCGACCTACGAGGCGGTCCGGGTGCGCGACGGCGACCGCTACGAGATCGTCCACTTCATCGGCGGCGGCAACGCGCCCGCGCCGCTGCCGCCCCAGGACAAACCCTTCGTCATCGCTGGCAAGACCTATGCCTCGCGGCTCATCATCGGCACCGGCAAGTACAAGTCTTACGAAGAGAATGCCCGCGCGCTCGAGGCGAGCGGGGCGGAGATCGTCACCGTCGCGGTGCGGCGCGTGAATTTGACCGATCCCAAGCAACCCATGCTGGTCGACTTCATCGACCCCAAGAAAGTGACCTACCTGCCCAATACGGCGGGCTGCTTCACCGGCGAGGACGCGGTGCGCACGCTTCGGCTGGCGCGCGAGGCTGGCGGCTGGGACCTCGTCAAGCTCGAAGTGCTGGGCGAGAAGAAGCTGCTCTATCCCGACATGCTGGAGACGCTGCGCGCCACCGAGATGCTGACCAAGGAAGGTTTCAAGGTGATGGTCTATTGCAGCGACGATCCGTTGATGGCCAAGCGGCTCGAGGACATCGGCGCCGTCGCCATCATGCCGCTGGCCTCGCCGATCGGCTCAGGCCTCGGCCTGCAATCGACGGTCAACATCCGCATGATCATCGAGGACGCCAAGGTGCCGGTCATCGTCGATGCGGGCATCGGCACGGCGTCCGACGCGGCCGAAGCGATGGAGCTGGGCTGCGACGCGGTGCTCTCGAATTCGGGCATCGCATTGGCCCGCGACCCGGTGCGGATGGCGGAGGCCATGAAGCATGCCGTGCGGGCGGGCCGCATGGCCTGGCTCGCCGGGCGCATGCCGAAGAAGCCCTATGCCGACCCCTCGAGCCCGATGACGGGGCTGATATAGAGCAATTCCAGGAAAAGTGCGGCCGATAGCGTCAGCGTCTTCGGCGTTTTCCGTCCGGAATTGCGACCAAACAATAACTTAGAGCGGTTCACCGATTCCATGAAGCGGTGAACCGCTCTAGCGCCGCGTCATCCGATCGAGCGTCTCTTCGTCGATCTCGCCGGAGTGAATTTTGCCGTTGACGACGAAGGTCGGCGTGCCGTCGACGCTCAATTGATGCGCGAGCGCATGTGCCGCGGCGATGGTCTTGTCGACCGCCGGATCCTTCATGTCGGCGGTCAGCCGGGCGATATCGAGCCCCGCCGCCTTGGCATCGGCCAACATCGTGTCGGTGTCGATCGCGCCCTTCTCACCCATCATGGCGAAGGAGAAGGCGATGTACTTGTCGCCCTGGCGCCGCGACGCCACGGCCGCGCGCGCCGCCTGGGTCGAGTCCTTGCCAAAAATCGGGAAGTCGACGAACGCAAAGCGCGTGTCGTTCTTGTGGCTTTCATAGAAGGCTTGCAGCACCGGGAAGGTGTTGCGGCAATGCACGCAGTTGTAGTCGAAGAATTCCACCACCGACGCCTTGGCGTTCGCGGGGCCCGTCACATAGGCGACGGCGCGATTGAAGAAGGAGTTGGGGCCCGCCTTGGTCACCGCGGCCTGACGGGCCTGCTCGGCGCGATCTTCTTCCAGCGACTCCTGGTCCTGCAGGCGGCTGGTCATTTCCGCGAGGATTTGCGGATGGTGCAGCAGGTAGGCATGCACCTGCCGCCCGTCGAGCGGCTGGGGCGGAAAGACGCCCAGCGCCGCGGCGCCGAACACCACGGCAACCGCGATGACCGCGCCGCTCAAGGCGCTCAGAGCGGCGCTCTTCCACTGTCCGGACATGCTTGACCTCTAGCGCTGGCGTATCGCCGGCAGGGCGATCGCGACGATATCGTTGGCGCGCTGCCAGTCGGGCGAGCCTTGCGTGAGGCCGTGCCGCGCGCGCACGGCGAATTGCGCCGCCGGCATCATCGCGCCCACCGAATAGTAGCGCTCGGCGGTGGCAAGATCGGCCATCGGCTCGTCGCCCATCAGGCTGTAGGCCTGCGCCGCCTCGTACCAGGCGAAGGGATCGTCGTCCTCCTGCTGCAGCGCGATCCGCAGATTGGAGAGCGCCGGCTTGGCGAGCGCCGGCTTCTCCGTCGCGAGCTGGGCCGCGCCCAGCGCGACGCGAAGCTGCGGCGCGTCGGGCATCAGATCGACGCATTTTTGATAGGCCGTTACGCCCAATTCCGGCTTGGCCATGCTGACATAAATCTGGCCGAGCACTTCGTAGAAGTACGGGTTGTTCGGCTCATCCCTGATCAGGCTGTTGATCTCGGCCAACGCCTTGGCGAGATCGGGCTTACGCGAATAGGCCATGGCGCGGGCATAGCGCGCCATCTTGCTCGTGTCGGACGGCGGATAGCGATTGAACACGACCTGCAGCGGCTCGATATAGCCGGCGAGCTTGGCCTGGATCATCTCATATGCATGTTCGACCGCGGGGTCTTCCGGCACGTCCTTGTAAGGCGAGGCCTCGACCTCGCTCTCCAGATTGGCGACGCGCTCGCGTCCCATCGGATGGTCGGAGGCGTAAGGGTCCATGCGGTCATAGGCACGCGCCTCCTCGTCGGCCAGCCGCGAGAAGGTGGCGAGCAATCCGCGCGAGGATTGATGCGTCTTGTCCAAAAGCTTGATCGCGATCTGATCGGCGGTGGCTTCCTGCACGCGGCTGAAGGCGTTGAACTGGTTCTCCGCGATGCCCTGGCCGCCCAACAGGATGAGCATGCCCGCCTCGCCGGCGCCCGCCGCGATCGCCGCGATACCCACCACCATCGACAGCAGCATCGGAATGGTCGCCTTTTGAATGGCGGCCGTGTCGCGCGACAGATGGCCGGCGACGATGTGCCCGGTCTCGTGCGCCATCACCCCTTTCAGCTCTAGCGAGTTTCTCGCGAACATGATCATGCCCGATTGGATGAACATGTTCTGGCCTTCGGCGACGAAGGAGTTCACCGTCGGATCGTTGACGAGGTAGATTTTGACGCCGGCCGGGTCGAGACCGCCCGCTTTCAGGAGCGGATCCTCATAGGACCGCAGCGCGCGCTCGGTCTCGGTATCGCGCAGCAGCAGGATGCCCTGTGCCGCGGCGGGCAGGGGAAGCGCGCAAAGCCCTGTCAATGCGCCGACGAAGAATGCTATGGGGCGGGCGCGCCGCGAAAAGAACGCCGCCGTTAGCCGGATTTGGAGCAAAGGGTTGCAAAACGCCAAGGCTTGAACTCTCCTAACGGTCCCCGCGCCCCTCGTCCGGTCGGGACCGTAGGTGGGCACCACACCCGCGTCAACGGACGGAACCGGCACGTCGTTAACATCAAGGAATTGTAACATTGATCCTTCGTTCGCGGATTTTGGCTTGCGCTTCAAGCCTGTTGCTCCTTGCTGGCTGCTCCATCGATTTGAACCGCCCGGTCGAGATCGGGGGCGGCCCGACGATCCTCGATTTGACCAGTGGTCCCTCCGGTTCTTCCGGTGCCGGCGCCAGTGCCCTGGTGGTTGGCGATGAACCGTTCGCGGTGAGGGTGGGCGCATCGATCCTTTCGCAGGGCGGCAGTGCCGCCGACGCGGCGACGGCGATGTATTTCGCGCTTGCGGTAACCTATCCGGTCGCTGCCGGCCTAGGCGGCGGCGGGATCTGCCTGGTTCACGATGCGCAAGCGGCGCGCACGGAGGAATTCGACTTTCTGGCGCGCGATTCCGGCGGCGGCGGCGCCTATGCGGTGCCCGGCAACGTCCGCGGCTTCGCGTTGCTGCAAAGCGCTTACGGCGTGCTTCCCTGGCAGCGCGACGTCGCGCCGGGCGAAGGTTTTGCCGCGGCCGGCTTTCCGATTTCGCGCGCGCTCTCCGCGCGTATCGCGACCGCACAGGACGTTATCCGCCTCGATGCCGACCTGGCGGCCGAATTCCTCGACGAGTCCGGTGCCGCCAAGCCCGCAGGCACCGTGGTCTCCAATCCCGATCTCGCGCAGACCCTGGCCGCCATCCGCACGGGCGGACCCAATGCATTTTATAGCGGCAATCTGGGCGCGCGCATCCTCGCCTATTCGAGCGCGCAGGGCGGCGCGATCAACGTTCCCGAATTCGCGCGTTACCGCCCGCTGCGCCGCACGCCGCAGGCGATGCAGATCGGCAACCAGTTCGTCTATCTGCCGTCGCAATCGACCGGCGCCGGCGCCTTCGCGGGCGTCCTGCTCGACACGCTCAAGCGCGCGCTGGAAACCAGTGCCGGCGAGAACGATCTGCAGGCCTCCGTGATCGTCGCCGTGAAGCAGGCTCTCGCCCATTTCGCGCTCGGCACGCTGCCAAAGGATCTCGGCGCCACCGGCTTCGCGGCCACTGATGCGCGGGGCCAGTCGGTGGCCTGCGGGGTGACGATGAACGGCCCGTTCGGCTCCGGCCACAACGCACAGGACACCGGCGTCACCTTGGCGCGCGCACCGTCTTCGGGAGACATGGGCCTTGCCGCCGCCTTCATTACGCCGGTCATCGCCACCGACAGCGGCGGCGCGCTCAGCCTCGCGGGTGCGGGCGCCGGCGGTCCCAACGGCACGGCCTCCATGGGCTTTGCATTGGCCAAGCTCGCGCGCGGCGAAACCGTCAACCGCCGCGGCGATCTGCGATCGACCGGCGTGGCGCCTTACGACACCATCAACGCCATCGTCTGCCAGAGCGGCACATGCGTGGCGCTCCCCGACCCGGGCGCCAATGGGCTGGGCGCGTCCGCCGGCGGCGCGCCGGACTGACCGCCGCCCCGTCTTAGGAGCGGAACGCCCGCTGCCACCAGCCCTTTTTCGAAGACTCGGTCTGCTTGGACTCATCCCTCGGAGTCGTGTCGATCTCCGTGGAATCGCTCAACGACCAGGACGGGTGCGAGGCGGTGTTGGGCACAACGCGCGGCGCATCGTCTCGCGGCGTGGTGTCGATTTCGTCGGGCGCGCCATAGCGGTCGGCCACGAACGCAGCCGGCGTCCGCGATACGGGTGGCGGCTCGGGCGCCGGCGGCGCAGCGGCTTGTTCGCCGGGTTCGCTCGGCTGTTCGACGCGCTCGCCGTCCGCCGTGAAACGCTCGCGATTGCCGCCACGGCGGCCCCTGCGGCGGCGGCGGCGGCGAGGCCCTTCGCCGTTCTGTTTGGTCGGCGCGCCGCCATCGGTCTGCGGCTCTTCGGAGAACTCTTCGCCGCCTTCGACCGCGTCTTGCGCACCGGCGGCTAAGCCTGGCTCGGGGGCGCCGTCGGCGGCAGGATCCTGTGAACCGGCAGGGGCCGGCGCTTCGCGCGGCTGGCCGCCTTCGCGTTGATCGCGGTCGCGGCCGCGGCCGCCGCGATTGCGTCCGCCGCGCCGGCGCCGGCGCCGGCGCCCATCGCCGTTCTCCGACGACTCGGAGCGCTCGCGCGGCTCTTCGTCGTCCGAAGGTGCGGCGGTCTCCGTGGCCTCGGCCGCGTCCTGCGTCTCCTCGATTTCCTCTTCCTCGACGATGTCGAGATCTTCGTCCTCCATCACCGGAGCAGCGATCGCGGCCGGCGTATGGCGCTGGAAGTCTTCCGGATTGCGATGCCCGACGCGCTCGATCTCGAACGCGCCCGCCATCAACGCGTCCTCGGGCTGGAAGCTGATCGTGATGGCATGCTCGTTCTCCAGCCGCGACAGCTCGCGCCGCTTCTGGTTGAGCGTGTACATCGCGACGTCGCCGGCGACCTTCACGGTGAGCCCTTCGGCGCGCTGCTTCTGCGCTTCTTCCTCGATGCCCCGCAGCACGCGCAGCGCGGTCGATTCGACGGAGCGCACGATGCCCTGACCGCCGCAATGGGGGCAGGGCACCGTCGAACCGGCGACGACGCCGGCGCGCAGCCTCTGCCTGCTCATTTCAAGAAGCCCGAACTGGCTGATCTTGCCGATCTGGATGCGGGCGCGGTCGTTCTTCACCGCGTCGCGGATGCGCTTTTCGACGTCGCGATCGTTGCGCCCGTCCTCCATGTCGATGAAGTCGATGACGATGAGGCCGGCCAGATCGCGCAGGCGAAGCTGACGGCCGATTTCCTCCGCCGCTTCGAGATTGGTCTTGCGCGCGGTTTCCTCGATCGAATGCTCGCGCGTGGCGCGGCCCGAGTTCACGTCGATCGAGACCAGAGCCTCGGTCTGGTTGATCACGATATAGCCGCCCGATTTGAGCGTCACGGTCGGCTGGAACATCGCGTCGAGCTGCGCCTCGATGTGATAGCGCTGGAACAGCGGCACCGGCTCGCCATAGGGCTTCACGTTCTTCGCATGGCTGGGCATCAGCATGCGCATGAAGTCCTTGGCGTTGCGATAGCCCGCCTCGCCTTCGACCGTGATCTCCAAGACGTCCTTGTTGTAAAGATCGCGGATGGCGCGCTTGATGATGTCGCCTTCCTCATAGACGCAGGCCGGCGCGATAGAGTTCAGCGTCGTCTCGCGGATCGTGTCCCACATCCGCAGCAGGTATTCGTAGTCGCGCTTGATCTCGACCTTGGTGCGGTTCTCGCCCGCGGTGCGGATGATGAGCCCCATGCCCTCGGGCAGTTCGAGGCCCTGCGCCGCTTCCTTCAGCCGCTTGCGGTCGTTGGCGTTGGTGATCTTGCG
>CAZMHP010000152.1:0-7325 GCA_964566095.1 uncultured Rhizobium sp.
GCGATCTTGATCGCCGCCAGCGTCTCGCGCAGGTCGACCGCCATGGGCTGGCGCAGCGCGAGCAGCTTCATGGCGCGATCCTCGATATCGATCTGGATCGCATCGATGCGCTTGTCGCCGCCGACCGCGCCCTCGGCGAGGCCGGTGTCGCGCTTGGCGACGGCGTCCACGGCGTTGGCGAATTGTGCCTCGGCCAAGCCGCCCATCTGCGCGATGGATGCGGCCAGCCCTTCGAGCTGTTCCGTGAAGGCCTTCACCGTATGGTCATTCATGGGCGTGTTTTCCCGTTGGCGCGCCGACGCGCCTTGTGGTCATTAGCGGTCGAGCCGCATGGATATGCGACAGATTTATAACAATTCTGTGACGGCCGCGGGCTTGGCGCCAGTGGCAATCGGCAGCAGGACGGTAAACGCGCTGCCTTCGCCGAGTTTGCTTTCGACCGAGAGCTTGCCCTGGTGGCGGTTGACGATGTGCTTGACGATCGCCAGGCCGAGGCCCGTGCCGCCTTTTTCCCGGCTGCGTTTGACGTCCACCCGGTAGAACCGCTCGGTGAGCCGCGGAATCGCGTCCTGCGCGATGCCTTCGCCGTCGTCGCGCACGCTGACCGCCAGCATCGGCGCCACGCCCCGCCCGCCGGTGGCCGGCGCCGGATTGATCGACACCCAGACATGGCCGCCGGTGCGGCCGTATTTGATGGCGTTGTGGATGAGGTTCTGGAAGAGCTGGATGAGCTCGTCGCGGTCGCCGGCGACCGGCGGCAGGCCGGGCGCGCAGGACAGCACGAGCGAGATGCCGTCGATCTGGGCAAGCTGGCCGAGCGCGGCGAAGGCCTCGCGCACGATGGTCTCCATCGACACGCAGCCGGACGGGCGCACATGTTCGTTGAGCTCGATGCGGGTCAGCGACAGCAGATCCTCGATCAGCCGGCGCATGCGGCCGGCCTCGATGGTCATGATGTCGAGGAAGCGGTCGCGGGCCTGGGCGTCGTCGCGGGCATGGCCCTTGAGCGTATCGATGAAGCCGGAGACGGCGGCCAGCGGCGTGCGCAGCTCATGGCTGGCATTGGCGACGAAATCGACGCGCATCTGCTCGGTGCGCTTGGAGGCGGTCAGATCGTGCAGCAGCAGGCTGATCACCGGCGGCTGCGACGTGGTGCGGCTGACATAGGCCTGGTAATAGCGCTCCACCGGCACGGGGATGCTGAACTCCACCGTCGTCGCCTCGCCCTGCGCCGCGGTCCGCTCGATGGCTTCGAGGACGCTGGGCGTGCGCAGCAGCGAAGAGACGTGCTTGCGCTCCGCGTCGATGCCCACGACGGTGCGCATGGCGCGGTTGGCGAACACGACGCGGCCGTCGCGGTCCATCAGCATCAAGGGATCGGGAAGCTGTTCCAGCACCTCGCGCGAAATGGGCGGCAGGTCGACGCCGCCGGCCTCGAACGGCGCGGCCGAGGGATCCTGCCCGCGCGCCGGCGTCAGGGCGCGGCGCAGCGAACTCCAGACGGTCGATGTATCGCTCATGTCACCGAGTATTTGCGTGGCTGCATCATCTTACAAGGATTCATGACGCTTCGTTCCGCAGCGGGGCACAGGCCCAAGGCATGCACAGCTATTATCGGCGGCGCCGGAAGGCAATTGTATCGGGATGGAGTCACCCACCAGTCATCCCGGCCAAGCGCTGCGCCAGCAGCGCGCAGAGCCGGGACCCATCCAAAAGCGTCTCGATGGGTCCCGGATCGGACGCTACACGTCCGTCCGGGATGACAGGTCTGATTGGATGGATCGCCTACGACCCCCGCCGCATCATGGCGTTGATTTCGGGATTGGTCAGCGGACCGCCGGTGACGGGTTCCGAGCGTCCCTCGGCCAGAAACGCCTTCGCCAGTTGTAGAGTGTGGCCGAGCGCGGCCTTGCCGATTCCCGAGCCGGCGCTCAGGCGGCGCACGCCGATGGCTTCGAGCGCGGCGGCGTCCGCGAGCCCCGGCCAGGCCAGAACGTTCAGCGGCAGCACGACATCCTTCACCAGCCGCGCCAGATCGGCGGTCTCCACCAGCGCCGGCGCGAAGATCGAATCGGCGCCGGCCGCGCGATAGAGGCGGGCGCGACGCACGGTCTCGTCATAGGCCTTGTCGGCCGCAACCAGCTTTCGCAGATAGGTATCGACGCGCGCGTTGACCCAGAGTGGCACGCCGGCGCGCGCGGCGGCGGCTTTCAGATTCTCGATCTTGCCCGCGAGCAGGTCGGGCGCGTCGTTGCCGTCCTCGATATTGATGCCGACGGCGCCGGCTTCGATCACCTGGCCGACCGTGCGCGCCGCTGTGGCGGCATCCTGCGCATAGGCGCCTTCGATGTCGGCGGAGACGGGAACCGAGACGGTCTTGGCGATCTCGCTCACCGCGGCGAGCAGCGTTTCGAAGGGTAGGAACTGGCCATCGGCATAGCCGTGCGCCCAGGCAACGGCCGCGCTCGACGTCGCAATCGCCGTGGCACCGGCGCTCTCGATGATGCGGGCGCTGCCCGCGTCCCAGGCGTTGGGCAGGATGAGCAGCTTGGGCCCGGCATGCAACCCGGCGAAGGTTTGGGCGCGTTCCGCGATCGTCATGCGTGTTTCCTCTCATGCTCCAGCAGCCAGCGCTTGCGCTCCAGGCCGCCGCCATATCCGGTGAGAGAACCATCGCCACCGATGACGCGATGGCAAGGCACAACAATGGCGATCGGGTTTGCGCCATTCGCAAGGCCGACGGCCCGCATCGCCCGGGGCTTGCCCAGCCGCTTGGCCAGCGCGCCGTAGGTCGTGGTCGCACCGGCCGGAATCGCGCGCAGCAGCCGCCAGACGGAGCTTTGAAACGGCGTTCCCGTCGCGTCGGTCTTCACGGCATCGATGGCGGCGATGTCACCGGCGAAATAGCGCTTCAATATGCGCGTCAGGCCGAACGGGTCGGCGCGCTCGCGCATCTCCTGCGCGCCGAAGCGCCGCGTGAAATCGGGGCGCCAGCGCTCCGGCCGGTCGGCGAATTCGAGCATCTTCAACGCGCCGTCCGCGCCCGCCACCAGAAGCAGTTCGCCGATCGGGGTTTGGACGCGGTCGAGGAACAACGCCTCAGACATGCTCGGCGTCCGCCGTCCACAAATGCTGCGCGGCATAGGCGCGCCAGGGCCGCCAGGATTCCGCGCGTTCGAGCAGCGCTTTCGGCGTCGGCCGGCGGCCCTTCTGCGCGACGAGCGGACTGCGCAGCAGCGCCACGTCGGCGGCCGGAAACGCGTCGCTGTCGCGCAGCGCGCGCAGCGCCCAATATTGCGCGGTCCAGGGGCCGAAGCCGGGCAGCGCGAGCAGCCGCGCGACGGTCTCGTCATAAGAACCGGCCGGTTCGATGAGCCTGGGATCGGCGGCGACGGCGTTCGCCAAGGCGCCGAGCGCCGCGATGCGGGCGCGCGGCATGCCCAGGCTGGAGAGATCGTGTCTCGCCATGCGCGCGGCGGACGGAAAGATGCGCGACAGACGCTCGTCGCCGCTGTCCTCGGGCGCGACCGCCGATCCGGCGAGGCCGACCAGCTTGACGGCAAGCTGGCGCGCGCCGACGACGGTGATCTGCTGGCCGAGGATGGCGCGCACCGCGAGCTCGAAGCCGCACCAGGCGCCGGGCGTGCGCAAGCCGGGGCGGCGCGCGATCAGGGGCGCCAGCGCGCGGTCGCCGGACAGATGCGCGCCGATGGCTTCGATATCCGCATCCAGATCGAACAGCCGGCGCAGGCGCGCGACGATGGCGAGCAGCGCGGTGACGCGCGGAAAGCGGATCGTCGCTTCGAGATGGTTCTTGGCCGGCGCGACGCCAATGCTGCCGAAGGCGCCGTCGATCTCGATGGTGCGGGCGTAGCGGTTCTTCTCCACCAGCTCGACGCCGGAAATGGCACGCGCCCCGAGAAAGGCGAGGATGGCGTCCCAATCGTAAGGCGCGCGATAGCCGAGGCGGAGCGTCACGCTGGACAGCGCGGCGGGCGCGCTATGCCGGCGGCGCAGATCGGACGGCGCGCGGCGATAGAGCTTCTGGAACGCATCGTTGAAGCGCCGCGTCGAGCCGAAGCCGGCCGCCTCGGCGATGGCATGCATCGGCAGGCGCGTGTCCTGGATGAGCTGCTTGGCGAACAAGACGCGGCGGGTCTGTGCCACCGCGATGGGCGGGGCGCCCAGATGCTTGTCGAACAGCCGGCGCAATTGCCGCTCGCCGACGCCCAGCCGATCGCACAATCGCGTGAGCGCCGCGTCGTCGCCGTCGAGCCCGCCTTCGGCGATCAACGCGAGCGCGCGCGAGACGGTGTTGGAGGTGCCGCGCCAGGCGGCGGCGTCGGGCGAGATCTCCGGCCGGCAACGCAGGCAGGGACGAAAGCCGGCTTCCTGCGCGGCGGCGGCGCTCGGCCAGAACGTCACGTTCTGCCGCTTGGGCGTGCGCGCCGGGCAGATCGGACGGCAGTAGATGCCGGTCGTCTTGACGCCGACGAAGAGCCGGCCGTCGAAACGCGCATCGCGCGTCGCGAGCGCGCGGTAGCAGACATCGTGCGGCGGCAGTTCCATGGACGCAGTATGGCGCAGGCGCGACGTTTCGTGTGGCCATTTTCGGACGCGAATGGCGGGCATATCGGATCGTCATCTGATCCTCCCCCGCGAATGCGGGGGAGGGGGACCATCCGCCGGAGCGATAGCGTAGGCGGATGGTGGAGGGGGACGTGAAGGCACCGATTTTGACATTGAAGCGCGCCAGGGCTTTGCGCCGGAGATTGACGCTGCCGGAAGTATTGCTGTGGACCGAGCTGCGCCGGATGAAACTGAACCGTTTGCGATTTCGCAGGCAGCATCCAGTCGGACCTTACATTCTGGACTTTTATTGTGTCGCGGCCCGTCTGGCGATTGAGATTGATGGGGCAAGCCACGAATTTCGGGCAGATCACGACGCGCGTCGGGACACATGGCTTACGAAGCGGAACATTCGGGTTATTCGCATTCCGGCGACCGACATTCTCAAGCGGGACAATTTGGAAAACGTCTTGATGGGTATCGCGCTCGCGGCTTCCCCCTCCACCGCCTGCGGCGGTCCCCCTCCCCCACTGCGTGGGGGAGGATCATAGCCTTGGGTTCGGTTGACACCCGCGCGACCGATACCGCAACGTCGATGCACGGACCGCCGCCGAAAATAGCGGCCGATGGGAGGATCGTGATGGTGGATGCGCCGGCGGGCGGCGGGACGGTGTCGCGCGCGGAACTGGGCAGCTGGCGCGCCAGGCTCCTCTATGGCTTTGGCTCCATCGCCTTCGGCGTCAAGGATTTCGGCTTCGGCACGCTGCTGCTGTTCTATTACAACCGCGTGCTCGGGCTCGATCCATGGTCGGTCAGCGTGGCGATCGCGGCGATGCTGTGCTTCGACGCGGTGCTCGACCCCATCATCGGTCAATTCTCGGACAACCTCACCACGCGCTGGGGCCGGCGCCACCCCTTGATGTACGCCTCGGCGGTGCCGGTGGCCGTCACCTTCTACCTGCTTTGGGTGCCGCCGCCGGGCTGGAGCGACGGCGGCAAGCTCGTCTATCTCTTCGTGATGGCGACGATCGTGCGCTTCTTCATCTCGCTCTTCGAAACGCCGAGCTCCGCGATGGTCGCCGAGATGACGGACGACTACGACTTGCGCACCACGTTCATTTCCGTCCGCTACGTCTTCGGCGTCGCCGCCAACGTGCTCATGAACGCCGCCACCTTCGCCTTCCTGCTATTCGCCGACAAGGCCCATCCCGATGCGCGGCTCAATCCGGCGGGCTATGGGCGCTATGCGCTGGTCTCGGCCGTGATCATGGTCGCGAGCATCCTCATCTCGGCGGCCGGCACGCATCGCTACATTCCGCTGCTGCGCACGCCGCCGGTCCGGCGCCCGCCGCTGCGCCAGATCGTGCGCGAAGGGTTGGCGACGCTGGCGCACAACCAATTCCTGATCGTCTTCGGCGCCTCGGTGTTCGCGGCCACGGCGATCGGGCTCGCGGCCGCGCTGTCGTTGTATTTCAGCACCTATTTCTGGGGGCTGAGCAACAGCCAAGTCGCCCTGCTCGGCCTGGCGGGCCTGCCGGCGATCATCGTGCCGCCATTCCTGGTCTGGCCGCTGTCGCATCATCTGGGCAAGAAAAACGCCGCGCTGGTCTTCTATTTCCTCTGCATCACGCTCGGTGTCGCGCCCATGACGCTGCGCCTGCTGGGACTGTTTCCCGCCAACGGCACGCCGCTGCTCGTCGCATTGCTGGTCGGCGAGCGGGCGCTGTCGTTCACGCTTGGGATCGGATGCCTGATCCTGTTCGGATCGATGGTGGCCGACGTGGTCGAGGACAACGCGGTCCGCACCGGACGGCGATCGGAAGGACTGCTCTTTTCCGCGCTGGCCTTCATCAACAAGCTGGTCTCGGCGATGGGATTGATCCTGGCCGGCGGCGTGTTGCGCCTGGCCCAACAAACCGCCACCGGACATAGCCCGATCTCGCCCCGTACCATGGCGGAGCTCTATCTGCCGACCCTCGTCGTCTTGTACGGAATCGGCATCGTGGTGCTGTCGCGCTACCGCATCGACCGGTCGCAGCATGAGGAAAATGTGCGGCTCTTGAGCGAGACCCAGATCGGCCTTTGAGCCGCCGCCCCAGGATTGCACTGGGCCGCGGAATGCCTAAACTGACAATCTGTCAGAACAAAAAAAGCCCGGATCCGGGCGGGGAGACGTCGATGCGCTTCGGGATCTTCTACGAACACCAATTGCCGCGGCCGTGGAAAGACGGCGACGAGCTGAAGCTGTTCCAGGACGCGCTCGACCAGGTCGAGCTCGCCGACAAGCTCGGGATCGACAACGCCTGGGAGGTCGAGCACCACTTCCTGGAGGAATATTCGCATTCGAGCGCGCCGGAAGTGTTCCTCGCGGCGTGTTCGCAGCGGACCAAGAACATCCGGCTCGGCCACGGCATCACGCTGATGCCGCCGAACTACAACCATCCCGCGCGCGTCGCCGAGCGCATCGCAACGCTCGATCTGGTCTCGAAGGGCCGCGTCGAATGGGGCACGGGCGAGTCGTCCGCGCTGCTCGAGTTGGGCGGCTATCGCGTGCCGGTGGAGCAGAAGCGCAACCAGTGGCGCGAGGCGGTCGAGCAATGCGCCAACATGATGGCGATGGATCCCTATCCCGGCTTCAAGGGCGAGTTCTTCGAGATGCCCTGCCGCAATGTCGTGCCCAAGCCGGTGCAGCGGCCGCATCCGCCGCTGTGGGTCGCGTGCTCCAACCGCGAGACCATCAAGCTGGCGGCGCGGCT
>CAZMHP010000153.1:0-7316 GCA_964566095.1 uncultured Rhizobium sp.
TGTGCATCGGCGACGGCGTGAAGCGCAGGCGTTCCTTGCCGCGCGGCACGGTGGGGAAGTTGATCGGCTGGACGTAGATGGCGTGGTCGCGCAGAAGCGCGTCCGATACCGATTTGCACAGCGCGGCGTCGCCGACGAAGACCGGCACGATATGGCTGGGCGATTCCATCACCGGCAAACCGGCATCGCGGAACAGCCGCTTCAGCCGCGCCGCGCGCTCATGCAGTTTCGCGCGCTCGACGTCGCTGGCCTTGAGATAGCGCACGCTCGCCAGAACACCCGCCGCGATCGCCGGTGCCAGCGAGGTCGTGAAGATGAAACCGGGCGCGAAGGAGCGGATGCAATCGACCAGCTCGGCCGAGGCGGCGATATAGCCGCCCATCACGCCGAACGCCTTGGCCAGCGTGCCTTCGACGATGTCGATGCGGTGCATCACGCCGTCGCGCGCCGCGACGCCGGCGCCGCGCGGACCGTAGAGGCCGACGCCGTGCACCTCGTCCAGATAGGTCAGCGCGCCGTATTTCTCCGCCAGATCGCAGACGTCGGCGATCTTCCCGAAATCGCCGTCCATCGAATAGACGCTTTCGAACGCGATCAGCTTGGGCGCGGCAGGATCGGCCGAGGCGAGCAGCGATTCCAGATGCTGCAGATCGTTGTGGCGGAAGAGATGCTTCGGCATGCCGCCATGCTTGATGCCTTCGATCATCGAGGCGTGGTTGAGCTCGTCGGAGAAGACGACGAGACCGGGCAGGATGCGGCCCAGCGTGGCCAGCGTGGCATCGTTGGAGATGTAACCGGAGGTGAAAAGGAGCGACGCCTCCTTGCCGTGCAGCTCCGCCAGTTCGCGCTCGAGCTCGACATGGTAATGCGTCGTGCCGGAGATGTTGCGCGTGCCCCCTGCCCCGGCGCCCGTCGTGTCGATGGCCTCGTGCATGGCCTGGAGCACCACCGGGTGCTGGCCCATGCAGAGATAATCGTTGCTGCACCACACGGTGATCGGGCGTTTGTCCGCGTCCTCGTAGAAGTCGGCATGGGGATAGCCGCCGCGCCGGCGCACGATGTCGGCGAAGATGCGATAACGGCCCTCCCGCCGCAGGCCGGCGAGCGCGTCGCGGAAGCGATCGAGATAGGGAAACGCCATGGAATCAATCTCTTGCGAACCGATCGGGATCGCGGATTCCCGGCGCGGCCGGCGCGGAAGATAGCCCAATCCGCTTGCCGGCGCCTGTGCCTTTTGTCACACGACCGATGCACGGATACACCGATGGCGCGGCGGCGCCTTGATCGGGATCACCCATCCGGCGGGCGGCGCCCCCCCGGGGCCGCTACAGCCGGAAGCGGACCTGGTCGATCCAGAAGCGCTCCAGGCGCTTCAAGGTCACGCTGAGCTGGTCCAGATCCTGGGCCGTGACATTGCCGACGGCGTCGAGCGAACTCAGATGGCGCTCGAACAGCTCGCGCAGCATGTCGCGCACGACCTCGCCCTTGCGCGTCAGGCGCACCAGGACCGAGCGGCGATCCGCCTCGGAGCGTTCATGGTGGATATAGCCGGACTCGACGAGCTTCTTGAGATTGTAGGAGACGTTCGAGCCCAGATAGTGGCCGCGGGTGCGAAGTTCGCCCGCCGTCAGTTCCTGGTCGCCGACATTGAACAGCAGCAGGGCCTGGACGCTGTTGATCTCGCGCTCGTCGCGGCGGTCGAGTTCGTCTTTGATCACATCGAGCAGCTGGCGGTGCAGGCGCTCAACGAGGTTGAGCGTCTCCAGATAGTACTTCGCGTCCACGCGAACGCTCGCGAGCGCCGCGGTCTGCGGCTTCGTGAATGCTGTCATCGTCTTCCCCCGCGTTTTGCGGGGCCCACCTGTTGTTATGGGTGGCAGACTAGAAGCGATTTCTTAAAAGGCCGTAAAAATCACCGCGATGCAGCGAAGGATTATTGCCGGGAGAGCTCGCGCGCCACGATCACGCGCATGATCTCGTTGGTTCCTTCGAGAATCTGATGGACCCGCAGGTCGCGCACGTGCCGCTCGGCCGGAAAGTCCTTCAGATAGCCGTAGCCGCCGTGCAATTGCAGCGCATCGTTGGCGATCTTGAACCCCATGTCGGTGGCGAAACGCTTGGCCATGGCGCAGAGCATGGTGGCGGCGCCGTCGCGCCGGTCGAGCGCGGCGGCGGCATTGCGGATCATCAGCCGCGACGCCTCCAACTCCGTCGCCATGTCGGCGAGCTTGAACTGGGACGCCTGGAAATCCGCGATGGCGCGGCCGAATTGCTTGCGGTCGCGCGCATAGGCCAGCGCCTCCTCCAGCGCGGCGCGCGCGGTGCCGACGGAGCAGGCGCCGATATTGATGCGCCCGCCGTCCAGTCCCATCATCGCGATGCGGAAGCCCTCGCCTTCGGCGCCGATCCGGTTGGCGACGGGCACGCGGCAATCCTCGAAGATCACCTGCGCGGTGGGCTGGCTGTTCCAGCCCATCTTGCGCTCGTGTCGGCCGAAGGAGAGGCCGGGCGTGCCCTTCTCGACCACCAGGCAGGAGACGCCTTTGGGTCCGTCGCCGCCGGTGCGCACCATGCAGACATAGACGTCCGACACGCCGGCGCCGGAGATGAAGGCCTTGCCGCCATTGACCACATAGTGATCGCCGTCCCGGACGGCCCTTGTCTTCAGCGAAGCGGCGTCGGAGCCCGAGCCCGGCTCGGTGAGGCAGTAGCTCGCGATCTTCTCCATCGTCGTCATCTTGGGCAGCAGGCGCTTGCGCTGCTCCTCATTGCCGAAGCGATCGATCATCCAGGACGCCATGTTGTGGATCGAGAGGAAGGCGGCAGTGGAGGTGCAGCCGGCCGACAACTCCTCCATCACGATCGCGGCGTCGAGCCTTGTCATGTCCGAACCGCCGACGTCCGACTTGACGTAAATGCCGGCGAAGCCGAGCGCGGCGGCCTCGCGCAGGGTGTCGGTCGGGAAGATTTCCTTGGCGTCCCACTCCGCAGCGAAGGGCGCGAGGCGCTCCCGGGCGAAGCGGCGCGCGGCATCCTCGATGGCGCGCTGATCGTCGGTGAGGGCAAAATCCATGGTGCCGCCTTCGATTGCGGGAAGGGTAAAATGTCACTACAGTAGTGACATCATATTGTGCTGGAGTACCGCAATGTCGTCCGTGGGTGCAAGGGAGGCGAACCGTAGCTTCTCCAAGATTCTGAAGGAAGCGGAGAACGGCAAGACCGTCACCATCACCCGCAACGGCAAGCCCGTGGCGCGGCTGGTTCCCGCCGAAACCGAAAAGGACCGCAAGGAGCGCGAGAAGTCGATGAACCGGCTGCTGAAACTCCTAAAGAAGGGCTTTCCCCTCGGAGGGCCATTTACACGCGACGAGATGCACGAGCGCTGATGTTAGCACTCGACACCAATATTCTTGTCTATGCCGCCGACAACCTCGCGGGACCGCGGCAAGTCGAGGCCGAACATATCATCCAATCCGCGGCAAAGGTCAGGGCCGCGCTGCCCGAGCAATGCATATTGGAATTCCTGAACATCCTGCTTCAAAAGATCAGGCGCTCGATGCCGGACGCCGCCACCCTGGCGCGTGACTTGAACAGAAATTTCCGCGTTCTGCTCCCGCCACCTGCCATCATCGACGACATACTGCGCCTCATGAGCAATCACAGGCTGAACATTTGGGATGCCCGAATTCTCGCGGTCTGTGCCGCAAACGCGTGCACCGTCCTTCTTACCGAAGATATGCAGGACGGCGGGAAATACGGAGGCGTCACTGTGATAAATCCCTTCAATCCGGCGAATGCGGCAGTCGTCGCGCGAGTCCTGACCCCATGAGCGCCGCCTTCCCCGCCCTTCGCATGCGCCGGTTGCGCCGGCACGAATGGACGCGAAAGCTTGTCGCCGAGAACACGCTGTCGCCCTCGGATTTCATCTGGCCGATCTTCATCGTCGACGGGAGCAGGAAGCGCGAGCCGGTGCCGTCGATGCCGGGCGTCGAGCGGCTGTCGGTCGACCTGGTGCCGGCCGCCGCCGAGGACGCGGCAAAGCTCGGCATTCCGGCGATCGCGCTTTTCCCCTTCACCGATCCGGCGCTGAAGACGCCCCGGGGCGAAGAAGCGGTCAACGCGAACAATCTGGTGTGCCGCGCGGTGCGCGCCCTGAAGGCGTCCGTGCCGCAGATCGGCGTGATGTGCGACGTCGCGCTCGATCCCTACACCAGCCACGGCCATGACGGCGTGCTGGACGGCAACAACGAGAACATCGCCAACGACGAGTCGGTCGAAATCCTGGTGCGCCAGGCGCTGGTGCAGGCCGAGGCCGGCTGCGACGTCATCGCGCCCTCGGACATGATGGATGGGCGCGTCGGCGCGATCCGCGCGGCGCT
Organism: uncultured Rhizobium sp.; assembly: GCA_964566095.1. GTDB lineage: Bacteria > Pseudomonadota > Alphaproteobacteria > Micropepsales > Micropepsaceae > Rhizomicrobium. Next base: position 4,380 of record CAZMHP010000153.1, read on the forward strand.
GGAGGCGAACGGCTTCAAGGACACGCTGATCATGGCCTATGCGGCGAAATACGCGTCCGCGTTCTACGGGCCGTTCCGCGACGCGGTCGGATCGGCCAAGGCATTGGTCGGCGACAAGCGCACCTATCAGATGGACCCGTGCAACGGCGACGAAGCCTTGCGCGAGGTCGCGCTCGACATCGCCGAAGGCGCCGACATGGTGATGGTCAAGCCCGGCATGCCCTATCTCGATCTGGTGCGGCGCGTGAAGGACGCGTTCGGCATGCCCACCTTCGCGTATCAGGTGTCCGGCGAATATTCGATGCTGATGGCGGCGATCGAGCGCGGCTGGCTGGAACGCGACCGCGTGATCCTGGAAAGCCTGATGGCGTTCAAGCGCGCCGGCGCGAGCGGCATCCTGACCTATTTCGCGCCCGACGCGGCGAAGCTGCTGAGCCGCCGATAGCGAGGCCGCTCAGTTCGCGCCCTTCAACTCGATGCCGTTGTCGTGCAGGCAGGCGCGATAGTCGCGGTCGAATTTCGCGAGCTTCTCGTCGCTGCTGCGGGCCTTGTCGCCGGCATGATTGACATCTTGTTCGGCGGCGTAGCGCCGGCAGTTCTCGCTGCCGAGCATCGCGTCATGTCCCGGGTTAACAGCGTTATCGGCACAACCGCTCAACACACCGGCCAGCAGGCCGACAAAAAGCACACGCCAAATCATGATCCCGATTTTCTTGTTTTTTTGACCGTGTACGGAATACCGAAGTCCGGGCGCGAAGCAATAGGCAATTTGGGTAATTGGTTGACGGACGATCCACGCAACCGATTAATTTCGACGCGGCGGAAGCTTCAATCGCGCCGGGTGGAGAAAAGGCTGCGCAGCACAATCTCCGCGCGCGACGGCAGTACGTCCAGGCCGGACTTGCGCTGTCCCAGATCGATGACGTTGCGCAGGATCAGCATCGCCAAACCATGCACCGCCGCCCAAACCGCCAGGCCGAGCGCCGTATCGTGCAGCGCAGCACCGATTTCCGCGGCCACTGCGTCCGCTGCCGTACCAAGCGCGGGAAACGCATCGCGGTTGGGAAGCTGCTGGCCGAACATCAGGCTCGTCAGTTCCGGACGGCGCACGACGAAGCGCATATAGGCCGCGCCGATCTTGGCGATGCGGTCCGACTCGGCGACGTCGGCGAGCGCGGCGCCGGCGATCTCCGTGCGAAGCTCCACGAAACCCTCGATCGCCAATTCGACCATCAGCGCTTCGTGGTTGGGAAAATGACGATAGGGCGCGGCATGGCTGACGCCGGCGCGGCGCGCGACGGCGCGCAAGCTGAGATCGGCCAGCGATTTTTCTTCGAGGATCTTGCGCGCCGCATCGAGCAGCGCATTGCGCAAATCGCCGTGGTGGTAGCCGCGCAGGCGCGGCGCGGGTGAATCAGGATTGGTACTGTCCATCAGTCCTTTTTCCGCTGCGCTTCCTGGCGGGCGAAAAGACTCGACGTATCCCAGCGCGTGCCGCCCATGCTCTCCACCTCCGCGTAGAACTGATCCACCAGCGCGGTCACGGGCAACGCGGTACCGTTCCGCCGCGCCTCTTCCAGGCAGATCGCCAAGTCCTTGCGCATCCACTCTACGGCGAAACCATGTCGAAACTGTCCCAGCAACATTGTCTTGTGACGGTTTTCCATCTGCCAGGATTGCGCGGCGCCCTTGGAAATTACCTCAACAACTTCAAGGGGATCGAGACCGGCGGCGCGGGCAAAACTGAGGCCCTCCGAGAGCGCCTGGACCAGTCCGGCGATGCAGATCTGGTTGACCATTTTGGTGAGCTGGCCGGCCCCCGCCTCGCCCATCAGCCGGCACTGGCGCGTGTAGGGCGCCATCACGGGCTCGGCCAGCGCAAACGCCGCCGCCGAGCCGCCGCACATGATGGTGAGCTGGCCGTTGATCGCACCCTGCTCTCCGCCCGACACCGGGGCGTCGAGGAAGTGCAGGTCGCGGTGGAGGGCCTGCTCCGACAGTTCGCGGGCAAGACCGGCCGAAGCGGTGGTGTGATCGATGAACACCGCCCCCCGCTTCATGGTGACAAAGGCGCCGTGACGGCCGACGGCGATCTCGCGCACATCGTCGTCGCGGCCGACGCAGGCGAGCACGACGTCGGCGTTGGCGGCCGCTTCGGCCGGCGTCGGCGCGCAGAGGCCGCCATATTCCCCGACCCAGCGTTCGGCCTTGGCCGGCGAGCGATTGAAGACGGTGACGTCGTGGCCGGCGTTCTTGAGATGACCCGCCATCGGGTAGCCCATGACGCCCAAACCCAAGAAAGCTACGCGCATTATTCCATGACCTCCGCCGCCGGCCGCGGCACGCCGGTCTGGAAGACCGGACGCTTCATCAGCCAGATGATCAGCACCGTGGGCAGGCTGACGTAAAACATGAACAGAAAATCGTTCTGAAAGGCAATCACTTGGGAGCGATAGTTGATCATCCCGTCCAGACTGGCCAAGCCGAAGGGAATCTGCGGGTTCATCATCAGCGACGGGCCGTTGACGCCGAGCGCGCGATTGAACGGCGAAGCATATTGGCTGAGCAGGGCATGCGCGATCTGCGTGCTGCCGCCCAGAACGGCGGTCGTGACGCTGACGCCGATGGCGCTGCCGATGTTGCGCATCAGATTGGTCAGCGCCGTGCCGTCGGTGCGAAACTGCGGCGCGAGCGTCGCGAAAGCCGTGAGATTCATCGGCACGAAGACGCAGCCCATGCCGACGCCCTGGACGAAGGTCACCGCGATCAGCGTCCAATCGTCGACCTGCGGCGTCCAGCCGGCCATCGCCCACATCGACCAGGACAACATGACGGCGCCCACCGTCATCAACACGCGCGGATCGATGCGCAGCGCCATGCGGCCGGCGAACATCATCGCGAACATCGTGCCGAAGCCGCGCGGCGCCATCAGCATGC
>CAZMHP010000154.1:0-7220 GCA_964566095.1 uncultured Rhizobium sp.
CCTTGCGCGCATCGATCAGCGCGATGTCCTGCGGCGTCGAGACGATCACCGCGCCGCGCAACGGCGCGCGCTGCGAGATGGTGAGCTGGGCGTCGCCGGTGCCGGGCGGCATGTCGAGGACCAGGATGTCGAGCGGCGCCCAGGTCGAGTCGTTGAGCATCTGGGTCAGCGCGCTCTGCACCATCGGGCCGCGCCACACCACCGCCTCGTCCTCGCGGATGAGAAAGCCCAGCGACATGATCTTGATGCCGTATTTTTCGATCGGCACGATCTTCTTGCCCTGGGTGCTCGGCTTTTCCTTGATGTCGAACAGGCGCGGCACCGAAGGGCCGTAGATGTCGGCGTCGAGCAGACCGACTTTGAGGCCGCGCTGGCCGAGCGCGACGGCGAGATTGGCCGCGACCGTCGATTTGCCCACCCCGCCCTTGCCGCTCGCCACCGCGATGATGGCGCCGACGCCGGGAATGCCGGCGGGTTCGGCACGGGGCGCGGGGCCGTGCGCGCCGCGCTGCGGCGCCGGCGGCGCCTGATGCGCGGTCAGGACGGCGGTGACCGACAGCACGCCGGGCAGCGCCGCGACCGCGTCCTCGCAGGCCTTGCGCAACGGCTCGGCGCCGGCGCCGCGCGCGGCATCGACCTCGACCGCGAAGCCGACATGGCCGGCGCGGATGACGAGCCCCTGCACGATGTCCTGCTGCACCACGCTGCGCCCGCTCACCGGATCGATGATCTGGTCGAGCGCCCGCAACACCGCCTCGCGTGAAACCTCAGCCATGGGAGTCCTTGAACCGGTCCGCCGCAACGCCATCTAGCATGGAGGGGCGCTGCGTTTGCGCCCCGGCGGCGATGCACATATAACCGCCGAGTCTTTGGTAACCAAGCAAATTGGACAGGCCGGGACGCAGGGGCGCGCGATGCCGTGGACCAATTCTTCGGGTGGAAACGGAACGGGCGGGCCCAAGGGCCCGTGGGGCCGCGGCCCGTCCTCGGGCGGCGGCGGCGGCATGGGCCCCTCCGACTTCGAGGACATGCTGCGCCGCGGCCAGGACCGGCTGAAGAGTTTCCTGCCGGGCGGCGGGTTCACCACCAGCACGCTGATCATGGTGCTGCTCGGCATCGTGATCGTGTGGCTCGCCACGGGGATCTATTTCGTCGAGCCCTATGAGCAGGGCATCGTGCTGCGCTTCGGCCGCTATGTCGCGCGCACGCCGCCGGGCATCAACTATCACATCCCCTGGCCGATCGAGACGCAGTACACGCTGGACGTGACGCATCAGCGCCAGATCAATATCGGCTTCAAGGCGGACGAGGAGAACAACGTCCAGGAGGACATCCCGGCCGAGTCGGAGATGCTGACCGGCGACGAGAACATCATCGACATCAACTTCACCGTGTTCTGGAAGGTGCAGGACGCCGGCGCCTATCTGTTCAACGTCGAAAGCCCGCCCGACGCCAACGATCCGTCCAACACGACGATCAAGGCGGTCGCGGAGAGCGCGATGCGCGAAGTGGTCGGCCGCAGCAAGTTCGACAACATCCTGACCCAGGACCGCGAGACCATCCAGATCGAGGTCAAGGACCTGATGCAGAAGACGCTCGACATGTACGGCGCGGGCGTCACCGTCATCAACGTCACGATGCAGAAGGTCGATCCGCCGATCCAGGTGATCGACGCCTATCGCGACGTGCAGGCGGCGCGCACCGACCAGGAGCGCGCCCGCAACGAGGCGGAGACCTTCGCCAACACGATCATTCCCCAGGCGCGCGGCAACGCGGCGCGCATCGTCCAGGACGCCGAGGCCTATCGCCAGCAGGCGATCGCCGAAGCCAGCGGCCAGGCCAAGCGCTTTCTCTCGGTCCTGGCGCAGTACCGCACCGCGCCCGACGTGACGCGTCGGCGCATGTATCTGGAGACCATGTCCGCCATCCTCGCCAACTCCAACAAGGTGATCGTCGACAATTCGGCCAAGGGCGTGGTGCCGTATTTCCAATTGCCCAACATGCTGGGCAACGGGGCGAAGCCGCCCGGCAACGCACCGGCGCAGAGCGGAGGCGGCCAATGAACCGCCCCCTCGCCATCGCCGCCGTTCTGCTGGCGCTCGTCGCCGCGCTGGCGCTGTTCTCGACCTTCTATTTCGTCAACCAGACGGAAGAAGCCCTGGTGCTGCAGTTCGGCGCGCCGCAGGCGGTGATCACCGATCCGGGCATCCATTTCAAGACGCCGCTGACGCAGAACGTGGTGTTCTTCGACAAGCGCGTTCTGCTGCTCGACGCGCCGACCGAGGAGGTGATCGCCTCCGACAAGAAGCGCATGATCGTGGACGCCTTCGCGCGCTGGCGCATCATCGATCCCTTGCGCTTCTACCAGACGCTGACCGACAAGGAGAACGCGCTGATCCAGCTCGCGCCGCTCCTGTCGTCGAACGTGCGCGGCGTGCTCGGCAAGGAGAGCTTCGCGGCGGTCTTGTCGGACAAGCGCGCCGCGCTGATGATCGACATCCGCAACGAACTGAACCGCGCGGTGTCGGGCTTCGGCATCGCGATCGTCGATGTGCGCATCCGTCATGCCGACCTGCCGCAGGCGAACTCCGACGCGATCTACCGCCGGATGAAGACCGAGCGCGAGCGCGAGGCGGCCGAATACCGCGCCGAAGGCAGCGAGACGGCGCAGCGCATCAAGGCGCGCGCCCAGCGCGAGGTCACGGTGCTGACGGCCGAGGCGACGCGCGAATCGGAAATCCTGCGCGGCGAGGGCGACGCGGAGAAGACGCGCCTTCTGGGTTCGGCGTTCAGCCAGGATCCGGAGTTCTTCGCCTTCTGGCGCTCGATGCAGGCCTATCAGGACAGCCTGGGCGGCACAGGCACCTCGCTGGTGCTGTCGCCCGACAGCGACTTCCTCAAATATTTCGGCCACGGCCCGGGCGGGAAGTAGGGCTTGTGTACCTCTCCCGCTTGCGGGAGAGGCTGGAAATGCGAAGCATTTCCGGGTGAGGGCACGCCTCCGCGTCGTTTCCCTCACCTAGCAAAATCCAAGCCCTTAGCTTCGCTAAGGGCGGGATTTTGCGTTCTCTCCCGCACGCGGGTGAGGAAACATGTTTGGCTTAGGCTCCAAGACAACGCTTCGTGAGCGTGACCCCGCGCCTTATTCACTTCACATTTCGTTCCCATAGGGGTACCCAACCGTTTCATTGACCCGTCCTCAAGGTTCCCCCGCGCAATGCGTATTCGTGGTCTGACCGCCCTTCTTCTGTCCCTTTCCTTCGCGTTCGCCGGCGCCCTGGCCGCGCCGCCCGCAGCGCCGATCGTGCCGGTGCGCGGCGCGCCCGCGACCTTCGCCGATCTGGCCGCGCGGCTGCTGCCGATGGTGGTGAACATCGCCACGACCCAGACGCTCAAGCCGCTGCCCTCGGCGCCGGGCCTGCCCAATATCGACCCCAATTCGCCGCTGGCCGACATCTTCAAGAATTATCTGGGCACCGCGCCGAGCCTGCCGCGCCACGTGACCTCGCTGGGCTCGGGCTTCATCATCGACCCTTCCGGCTACATCGTGACCAACAACCATGTGATCGAGGGCGCCGACCAGATCTCGGTGACGCTCAACGACGGCACCACGCTGCTGGCCAAGCTGATCGGCCGCGACGAGAAGACCGATCTGGCGCTGCTCAAGGTCGCGCCGCGCAAGCCCCTGCCGTCGGCGCATTTCGGCGACAGCGACCGCGCGCGCATCGGCGATTGGGTGATCGCGATCGGCAATCCGTTCGGCCTGGGCTCGACGGTGACGGCCGGCATCGTCTCGGCGCGCAACCGCGACATCGAGGCGGGACCGTATGACGATTTCATCCAGACCGACGCGCCGATCAATCGCGGCAATTCCGGCGGCCCGCTGATCGACATGGACGGCAACGTCGTGGGCGTGAACTCGGCGATCTATTCGCCCAGCGGCGGCTCGGTCGGCATCGCGTTCTCGATCCCCTCCAACCTGGCGCGCGAGGTGACCGATCAATTGCGCCGCTACGGCCAGGCGATGCGCGGTTGGATCGGCGTGCGCATCCAGCAGCCGACCGAGGACATCGTCGAGGCCCGCAGCCTGCCGTCGATCGCGGGCGCGCTGATCGCCGACGTGACGCCCGGCGGGCCGGCGGCGCGCGGCGGCGTGCAGTTCGGCGATTTCATCACCGGCTTCGACGGCAAGCCCGTCACCGACAGCCGCTCGCTGAGCCGGCTCGTCGCCGACACGCCGATCAACAAGACCGTGCCGGTCGATCTTTATCGCGGCGGCAAGCGGCTGACCTTGCGCATCACCGTCCAGCGCCTCGCCGAGAAGTCGTCCGGGCCGCCGCCCAAGGCGCCGCCCGGGCCGCCGCCGCCGAAGGTCACGATGCTGGGCCTGTCGCTCGGCGCGCTCGACGGCGCGGCGCGCGGCCAGTTCCATGTTCCGGGCAACGTGCAGGGCGTGCTCGTCACCGCCGTCGCCGCCGACAGCCCCGCCGGCGACAAGAACGTCCGCGCCGGCGACGTCATCGTGCAGGTGCAGGACGTGCCGGTGCGCAGCCCGACCGATGTCGGCCGCCAGATCGACGCGGCGCGCAAGGCCGGCAAGGCGGTGGTCGCGATGCTGATCAAGCGCGGCAGCGACACGGCCTATGTGGCGGTGCGGCTTAAATAACCTCTCCCGCAAGCGGGAGAGGTCGGCGAGCGTCGCGAGCCGGGTGAGGGCTATCGCTCGCGCCATTCCCCTCACCTAGCAAAAGCTAAGCGCTTAGCTCCGCTGTGCTCCGCTAAGCGCAAGCTTTTGCGTCCTCTCCCGCATGCGGGAGAGGTAATTCTACTCCGCCCGCACGATCTCCTCATCCCCATAGCCCTGCAGATACAGCAGCGTCGTGAGGTCGGTGTGGGTCACGCTGGCGCCGGCGGCGGCGGCGACGAGGGGTTTGGCGTAATAGGCGACGCCCAAACCGGCGCGCTGGATCATGGCGAGATCGTTGGCGCCGTCGCCGACCGCAAGCGCGTCCTGCGCCGAGAGGCCGAGCTCCGCGACCGCTTCCTCCAGCGCGGCGAGCTTGGCCTCGCGGCCCAGGATCGGTTCGGCGACCAGGCCGGTGAGCGCCGCGCCGTCGTGCAAAAGATCGTTCGCCCGGTCGTGATGAAAGCCCGCGGCCGCGGCCACGCGCTGCGTGAAGAAGCCGAAGCCGCCGGAAACCAGCAGCGTGTGCGCGCCGTGCGCGCGCATCGTCGCGAGCAGGGTCTTGGCGCCGGGGTTGAGGCGTATGCGCTCGTCATGGACGCGCTGCAGCGCCGCCAATTCCAGGCCCTTGAGCATGGCGACGCGCGCGCGCAACGCCTCCTCGAAGGCGATCTCGCCGCGCATGGCGCGCTCGGTGATCGCCGCGATGACGGGCTTGAGCCCCGCCATGTCGGCCAGCTCGTCGAGGCACTCGACATTGATGATCGTCGAATCCATGTCGGCGATGAGCAGCTTCTTGCGGCGATTGGCGGTCGCGACGACGTTCACGTCCACCGGCTGGTCGGCGAAGTGATGCCGCGCGCGTTCGAGCGTCTGGACGGGATCGTGGTCGAAATAGATGTCCAGCGCCCGGCCGGGCGACAGCCAGCGTTCGTGCCCCACTTGCGGGAACAGCGGCATCCGCACGGCGTAACGCGAGGCGCCGACGACGTTGAGGGCATAGGGCAGATCGGTCACGGCGCGGCGGGACGGATCGTCTTGAACCGCGCGTCATAGGCGGCACCGACGCGCGCGAGCTTCTTGGTCAGTTCGTCGATTTCGGCCGCCAGGCCGCGCATGCGCGCGATGCCCAGCGCCCGTTCGAGGTAGTAGCGCGCGTCGTCCAGGGCGGCGCGGGCGTCGGTGCCGCGGGCGTCGTAGATGGCGCTCATGGCCTCTTCCGCCAGCATGGCGAACCGTGCGATTTCTGCGCTGTCGCTCAAAGGCTCGTCCGCTTGTCCGTCGATGCCGTTCTTATCGCAGGCCCCACCGCGAGCGGCAAGTCGCGCGCCGCGCTGGAACTGGCGCAGGCGATCGGCGGCGTGATCGTCAATGCAGACTCCATGCAGGTCTATCGCGAGCCGCGCATCCTCACCGCGCGGCCTTCGGACGCAGATATGCGCGCCGTGCCGCATCTGCTCTACGGCCATGTGCCGGCGCGCGAGCCCTACTCGACCGGGCGCTATCAGAGCGACGCGGGCCACGCCCTGGCCGAAGTGCGCGCCGCCGGCCGCGTGCCGATCTTCGTGGGCGGCACGGGGCTTTATTTTCGCGCGCTCACCGAAGGACTGGCGCAGATGCCGAGCGTGCCGGCCGGCGTGCGCGACGCGGCGCGCGCCAGGCTCGATGCGATCGGCAACGAAGCGTTTCACGCCGCGCTCGCGCAGCGCGATCCGATCATGGCGGCGCAACTCCATCCCGGCGACGGCCAGCGCATGCTGCGCGCCTATGAGGTGTTCGAAGCGTCGGGCAAGAGTCTCGCCTTCTGGCAGACCAATGAGGGCCGCCCGGTGCTCGGCGGACTGCGGCTGGCGCGCTTCGTAGTCGAGGTGCCGCGCGAGATCCTGCGCGCGCGGATCGAGGAGCGCTTCGGTGCCATGCTCGCCGCGGGCGCGATGGCGGAAGCGCTGGCCCTGGCCGATCTCGACCCCGCGCTGCCGGCGGCCCGGCTGATCGGGCGGCGCGAGCTTCTCGCGCTGCATGACGGCGCGCTCGGCGAGGCCGAGGCCATTGCGCGCGCGGTCACCGCGACAAGGCAATATGCCAAGCGGCAGGACACCTGGTTCCGCAACCAGTTCGCGGCGTGGGCCCGGATCGATGGAACGGGTTCCGGTAATTTAATTGCTCAAATTCAAGAATATGTGCGCTGAAATTGCTTGACGGCGAATCAGGCTTTCCCTATTTTGCGCCGCACATCAGGGAACTGAGATGAGCCTGGCACGCGTACTTATTGGACGGCCGCAGACCGGACGGGGATAGCCCCGATCATCCGGCACGCGGCTGTGTTCGAAGGGGCGGAAACGCCCCTTAATCATTTGTGGGCACACGACGATGGACAAAGACGGCAACGCCCCCGGCAGCGGAGCTGCCCTGGAAAACTATACCGGCAGCCCCACGCGGGACGGCGCGATCGAGCTTTCGGGCGCGGAGATGGTGATCCGGGCGCTCAAGGACCAGGGCGTCAAGCACATCTTCGGCTATCCCGGCGGCGCGGTGC
>CAZMHP010000155.1:0-7214 GCA_964566095.1 uncultured Rhizobium sp.
GCCGCGCTGCGCAGCGCCACCATCTTCATCCCCGCCGCCATCGGCGTGCAGGAGGCGGGCTATGCCGCGCTCATGCCGCTGTTCGGGCTGGGCCCCGAAGTCGGCCTCGCCGTCTCGCTCCTGAAGCGCGCCCGCGACGTCGTCGTCGGCGTGCCCGTGCTGCTCCTCTGGCAGACCTTCGAGGGCCGGCGCGCGCTCGCCGCGCCGCCGGAGCCTTGATGGGCGACAAGGTCCTCGTCACCGGCGCGTCCGGCTTCGTCGGTTCGGCGGTGGCGCGCGCGCTCAGCCGCCGCGGCGACGACGTGCGCGTGCTGATGCGCTCGACCTCGGTGCGCACCAACATCGAAGGCGAGGCGTTCGAGATCGCCGAGGGCGACATGCTCGACTGCCATTCCATGATCGAGGCGATGGACGGCGTGCGCTACGTCTTCCACGTCGCGGCGGATTATCGTCTCTGGGCGCCCGATCCGGAGGAGATCGTGCGCAACAATCTCGAAGGCACCCGTATCGTGATGGACGCGGCGCGCGCCACGGGCGTCGAGCGCATCGTCTACACCTCCTCGGTCGCGGCGCTGAAGCCCAAGGCCGGCATCGCGGTGGACGAGACCTCGCGCCACAGCGAGCAGACGGTCATCGGCGCCTATAAGAAATCCAAGCTGGTCGCCGAGCGGCTGGTGGAGCGCATGGCGCGCGAGGGCCTCCCCGCCGTGATCGTCAGCCCGTCCACGCCCATCGGCCCGCGCGACGTCAAGCCGACGCCGACCGGGCGCATCATCGTGCAGGCGGCCAATGGCGGCATGCCCGCCTTCGTCGATACCGGCCTCAACCTCGTGCATGTCGACGACGTGGCGGCTGGCCATCTTCTCGCGCTGGAGAAGGGCCGCATCGGCGAGAACTACATCCTGGGCGGCGAGGATGTGCGGTTGAAGGACATGCTGGCCGTCATCTGCGGTCTCGTCGGCCGCCGCGCGCCGCGCATGCGGCTGCCGCGTGGCCCTCTCTATCCGCTCGCGCTGTGCGCCGAGTTCGTCGCGCGCCGCACCGGCGCCGAGCCGATGCTCACCGTCGATGCGCTCAACATGTCGAAGCACCACATGTTCTTCTCCTCGAAAAAGGCGCGCGGCGAACTCGGCTTCACGGCTCGCCCCTATTCGGAAGCGATCGCGGACGCGGTGAACTGGTTCCGTCAGGCCGGCTACATCAAATGACCGCGCTGCTCGCCCTCATACCGGTGGCGGTCTGGCTCTACCTGCTCGCCTTTCGCGGCCGGTTCTGGGTGATGGCGGAGCGCGACGACGCGGATGACCCGCCTCCGCCCGCCGGCTGGCCCGCCGTCGTCGCGGTCGTGCCGGCGCGCAACGAGGCCGACGTCATCGCCCGCTCCGTCGGCAGCCTGCTCGCCCAGGATTATCCCGGCCCGTTCCGCATCGTTCTGGTCGACGACCAGAGCGGCGACGGCACCGGCGACATCGCGCGCGGGTTCGATGCCATGGGCAGGCTCGATGTGCTTGCCGGCACGGCGCGACCCTCCGGTTGGGCCGGCAAGGTATGGGCGATGCGCCAAGGCGTCGCGCACGCCGGCGCGCCCGATTACATCTGGTTCACCGACGCCGACATCGATCACCGCCCCGAAGCCCTGCGCAAGCTGGTGTCGCGCGCCGAACACAGCGGCCTCGTTCTCACCTCGCTGATGGTGAAACTGCATTGTCGCGGCTGGGTGGAGGCTTACCTGATCCCCGCCTTCGTGTTCTTCTTCGCCATGCTCTATCCGTTCGCCTATGTGAACGATCCGACCAACAAGACCGCCGCGGCCGCCGGCGGCTGCATGCTGGTGCGCCGGGCCGCGCTGGAGCGCGCCGGCGGCATCGACGCCATCAAGGGCGAGATCATCGATGATTGCGCGCTCGGTCGCGCCTTGAAGGCGCAGGGTCCGATCTGGCTCGGCCTCACCGAACGCGCCGCGTCCATCCGCCCCTATGCCGGCCTGCCCGAGATCCGCCGCATGGTGGCCCGCTCGGCCTATGCGCAGCTAGGCTATTCGCCGCTGGCGCTGATCGGAACGATCCTGGGCATGATCGCGGTCTATGCCGCGGCCCCGCTCTTCGCGCTGCTGACGCAAGGCTCGGCGCAAGCCTCGGGCATTCTCGCCTGGGCGGCGATGACGCTCGCCTTCCAGCCCATCGCGAAGTTCTACCGCGTTTCGCCGCTCTGGGGCCTCGCCCTGCCGCTGATCGGATTGCTCTATACGCTTTTCACGCTCGACTCCGCCTTGCAGCATTGGCGCGGCCGCGGCGGCATGTGGAAGGGCCGGGCGCAAGCGATGGGCCAATCATGACAAGAGAATTGCCATGAGCACGGCTGCCGATCTCGCCTCCGGCAAGGGCCACACCGACGAGAACTTTCCCGTCGCCTCGGCGCTAATCGCAAAGGCGCATCGCCCGGCCATCCTCGCCTTCTACCGTTTCGCGCGCGTCGCCGACGACGTCGCCGATCATCCGACCGCGCCGCCCGAGCGCAAGCTCGCCTTGCTGGAAGCGATGCGCGCCAGCCTGACGGGCGAGGGCGCGGCCTCGCCCGAAGGCGTGGCCCTGCGCACCGTGCTCGCGGCGCGCAATCTCTCCAGCCAGCACGCGCTCGACCTGCTCGAAGCCTTCCGCCGCGACGTCACCAAACTGCGTTACGCCAATTGGGACGAGTTGATGGATTACTGCCGCTATTCGGCCATGCCGGTCGGGCGTTTCGTGCTCGATGTGCATGGCGAGAGCCGCGACACCTGGCCGGCCAACGACGCACTGTGCGCCGCCCTGCAGGTGATCAACCACCTCCAGGATTGCGCCAAGGACTATCGCGAACTGAATCGCGTCTATCTGCCGCTCGACGCACTGGAAGGGGCCGGGCTGACGGTCGACATCTTGAGGGACCCGAAGGCACCGCCCGCGCTGCGCGCCGTGCTGGCCGACCTCGCGCGCCGCACCTCCAAGCTGCTCGACATCTCGCGCCCCTTCGCCGCGCAAATCCGCGATGGTCGCCTCTCGCTGGAAGTCGCCGTGATCCAGACCTTGGCCGAAGACCTGACCGCACGGCTCATGGTCCGCGATCCGTTGAGCGAGCGCGTCCACCACAAGAAATCCGAGATGCCGTTGCTTCTGCTGCGCGCCTTCGGTCGGTTTGCCGCCGCGCGGCTCGGCTCCAAGAGGGGCGGCGTCGCGGCGCCGTCGCATCCATGACGACAGCCGAACCCGTGATCGCGCAGGCGCAGCAGAAGGCGTCGAACAGCTCGTTCTATTCCGCCATGCGGCTGATGCCCAAGGCCGAGCGCGAGGCGATGTTCGCGATCTACGGCTTCTGCCGGCTGGTCGACGACATCGCCGACGACGGCATCGGCACGCGCCCCGAACGCGCCGTGCAGCTCGCGCAATGGCGCGCCGATCTCGATGCGCTTTATGCCGGCCATCCGCCGCCGCGCGCCCAATTCCTCGCCGAGCCCGTCGCGCGTTACGGCCTGCGCAAGGCCGATTTCCTCACCGTCATCGACGGCATGGACATGGACGTGGCGGCGGACATCGTCGCGCCCGACCTCGCCACCCTTGATCTCTATTGCGAGCGCGTCGCCAGCGCCGTCGGCCGGCTTTCGATCAAGGTGTTCGGCATGGACGAAGGTCCGGGCGACGAACTCGCGCATCATCTGGGCCGCGCGCTGCAGCTCACCAACATCCTGCGCGACATCGACGAGGATGCCGGCATCGGCCGCCTCTACCTGCCGCGCGAGTATTTGGTTGAGGCGCGCATGGCGGTGTCCGATCCCAAAACCATCGCCGCCGATCCGCGCATCGACGAGGTCTGCAAGCTGGTGGCGCGCGACGCGCATGGATTCTATGCCGGCGCCGCCGCCGTTCTCGCGAAGCGGCCGAAGGGCCGCCTCGCCACGCCGCGCCTGATGGGCGCTGTCTACGAAGAGATTCTGCGCCAGACCGAGGCCGTCGGCTGGGCCCCGCCACGCAAGCGCGTCTCGCTCTCCAAGCCCAGGCTGCTCGTCATCGTGCTGCGTCACGGATTGTTCGGATGAGCACGACCTATATCGTCGGCGGCGGCCTGGCCGGCCTCTCCGCGGCCGTGGCGCTCGCGCAGAAAGGCCGCAAGGTCGTTGTACTCGAAGGCGCGCCACAGGCCGGCGGCCGCTGCCGTTCCTATTTCGATCCGCAGCTCGGCCAGGTGATCGACAACGGCAATCACTTCGTGCTCTCCGGCAATCGCGCGGTGATGTCCTACCTGGACGCGATCGGCGGCCGCGCCGGCCTGATCGGCCCCGAGAAATCGCGCACCTCCTTCGTCGATATCGCGACCGGCAAGCGCTGGACCATCGCGCCGGACGAGGGGCCGATCCCGTTCTGGCTGTTCGATGCCGCGCGCCGCGTGCCCGATACGCGCCCGGCGGACTATCTGCCGCTCGGCAAGCTCCTCTTCGCCGAGCCGGATCAGACCATCGGCGAGGTGCTGGACTGCAAAGGTCCGCTCTGGGATCGGCTGCTGGAGCCGTTCTTCATCGGCGCGCTGAACACCGAGCCCAAATCCGCCTCGGCGCGGCTTGCCGGCGCGCTGGTGCGCGAGACCTTCGCCAAGGGCGGCCGCGCCTATTGCATCCGCGTGGCGCATCCGACGCTCGCCGCGGTGTTCGTCGATCCGGCGCTCGAATTCCTTGGCCGCCACGGTGCCGACATCCGCATCGGCCAGCGCGTGCGCGCCCTTCGCTTCGACGGCGGCAGACTCGCCGCGCTCGTGACACCCGAAGGTGAAATCGCGCTGGGCGCCGCCGACATGGCGGTTCTCGCCGTGCCGCCCTGGGTCGCGACCGAACTCCTGCCCGAGGTGCTCGCGCCCAACGATTTCCGTTCCATCGTCAATGCGCATTTCCGCGCCGCGCCGCCGCCCGGTCTGCCGCCGATGCTCGGCGTCATCGGCGGGCTGGTGCAGTGGATCTTCCCGTTCGCCGACCGCATCTCGATCACCGTCTCGGGCGCCGACGCCATCGTGGACGACGAGCGCGAAAGCCTGGCCCACCGATTCTGGGCCGATGTGGCCAAAGTGCTGCACCTGCCTGCCGATCTGCCGCCCTGGCAAGTGGTGAAGGAGCGCCGCGCCACCTTCGCCGCCACGCCGGCCCAGGCGCGCCGCCGCCCCGGCTCCGCGACGCGCTGGGAGAACCTGCTGCTCGCCGGCGACTGGACCGATACGGGTCTCCCCGCGACCATCGAGGGCGCCATCCGCTCCGGCCACAAAGCGGCGGCGTTGGCACTGTCACGCGCTCCCGTATAATCGCCCCATGAACAAGATGCTTCTTTCGCGCGACGCCGAGGCCGTCCTTGCGGTCGACAAGATGCTCGGCGACGCGACGGCCGCGCTGCTGAAGCAGCAGCGGCCCGACGGCCATTGGGTGTTCGAGCTCGAAGCCGATGCCACCATCCCGTCCGAATACGTCCTGCTGGTGCATTATCTGGCGGAAGAGCCGAACCTCGAACTTGAGCGCAAGATCGGCAACTACCTGCGCCGCATCCAGAGCAGGGAACACGGCGGCTGGCCGCTTTATCACGCCGGCGCCTTCGACATCTCCGCCACTGTGAAGGCTTACTTCGCGCTCAAGATGATCGGCGACGCCGTCGATGCGCCGCACATGGTCAAAGCTCGCGAGGCGATCCGCGCCCGCGGCGGCGCCATCAAGGCGAACGTCTTCACCCGCATCCTGCTCGCGCTTTACGGCGAGACGTCGTGGCAGAATGTGCCGACTGTGCCCGTCGAGCTGATCCTGCTGCCGCGCTGGTTTCCGATCCATCTTTCCAAGATGAGT
Source organism: uncultured Rhizobium sp. (assembly GCA_964566095.1). Lineage (GTDB taxonomy): Bacteria > Pseudomonadota > Alphaproteobacteria > Micropepsales > Micropepsaceae > Rhizomicrobium. The sequence continues at coordinate 5,843 of CAZMHP010000155.1, forward strand.
TACTGGGCGCGCACGGTGATCGTGCCGCTGCTGGTGCTGGCGGCCGAGCAGCCGCTCGCGCGCAATCCACGCCGCATCCACGTGCCCGAGCTGTTCGTCGAAGGCGTGCCGGTGATAAGCCCGCGCGCGCCGCACCAATCGGCCGGCTGGTCCTTCTTCTTCAACACGCTCGACAAGGTGCTGAAGGTCGTGCCGTGGCCGAACGGCCTTCGCCGGCGCGCCATCGATGCTTGTGTCGCCTGGACCACCGAACGCCTCAACGGCGAAGACGGCCTCGGCGCGATCTACCCCGCCATGGCCAACAGCGTGATGATGTTCGACGTGATGGGCGTGCCGCCGTCCGATCCGCGGCGCGCCATCGCGCGCAAGTCGGTCGAGCTGCTGCTGGTGGTCAAGGATGACGAGGCCTATTGCCAGCCCTGCGTCTCGCCGGTGTGGGACACCGCGCTTGCGGCGCATGCGTTGATGGAGGCGAAGTCGGATGCGGCGGACGCCGCCGTGGCGCGCTCGCTCGAATGGCTGAAGCATCGTCAGGTGCTCGACGTCGCCGGCGATTGGGCCGAGGAGCGGCCGGATGTCCGCCCCGGCGGTTGGGCCTTCCAGTACAACAACGCCCACTATCCCGATCTCGACGACACCGCCGTGGTGGTGATGGCGCTCGACCGCGCCCGCGAGCATGCCGCGCCGACCGCCGACTACAAAGACGCGATTTCGCGCGGCCGCGAATGGGTCGAAGGGCTGCAATCGAAGAACGGCGGCTGGGGCGCCTTCGACGCCGACAATGCCTATTACTATCTGAACAACATTCCCTTCGCCGATCACGGCGCGCTGCTCGATCCGCCGACCGACGACGTCTCCGGCCGCTGCATCGGCATGCTGATGCAATTGGGCGCCACGCCGGACGATCCGTATGTGAAAGCCGGCGTGGATTTCCTGCGCAAGTCGCAACTCGCCGACGGTTCCTGGTTCGGCCGCTGGGGCGTGAACTACATCTACGGCACCTGGTCGGCGCTGGCCGGCCTCAACGCGGCGCAGGTCATGCCCGACGATCCGATGATGACCAAGGCTGCCGATTGGCTGATCGCGATCCAGAACGCAGACGGCGGCTGGGGCGAGGACTGCAACTCCTACAAGCTCGACTATCGTGGCTACGAGCCCGCGCCCTCGACCGCCTCGCAGACCGCCTGGGCGCTGCTGGGCCTGATGGCCGCGGGCCAGGTCGATCATCCCGCCGTGGCGCGCGGCATCCGCCATCTCGAGGCGACGCAGCAGCCGGACGGATTATGGGGCCAGGAGCATTACACCGGCGGCGGCTTCCCGCGCGTGTTCTATCTGCGCTATCACGGCTATCCGAAATTCTTCCCGCTCTGGG
>CAZMHP010000156.1:0-7131 GCA_964566095.1 uncultured Rhizobium sp.
GTGTCGTACATGTGCCAGCGCCAATCGTCCTCGCCCATGTTGCCGAGCGCGGCGGCGACGCCGCCCTGCGCGGCGACGGTGTGGCTGCGGGTGGGGAAAACCTTCGTGACGCAGGCGGTCTTGAGGCCCTGGCGGGCACATTCCAGCGTGGCGCGAAGGCCCGCGCCGCCGGCGCCGACGACGACGACGTCAAAGGTGTGGTCGACGATCGTGTATCCGGCGGTCATACGATGGGTCCAGCGATGCGCAGAAGCGCGTAAAGGGAGCTGGCGATCACGGCGAGGCAGAACGCCCGCATCAGCAGCATGAGCGAGAGCTTCTGCCAGTTCACATAGATGTAGTCGTCGATGACGACCTGCATGCCCAGCGCCATGTGATAGACGCCGATCAGCACGAAGGCCGCCATCAGGATGGCGTTGAGCGGCTGCGACAGGAAGGCGAGCGTCGCGGCCTCATGCGCGCCGATCAGGCCGAGCGCCGATACGGCGAACCAGATCGACAGCGGGATCATCGCGGCAGCGGTGACGCGCTGGCGCCAGAAATGCGTGACGCCGGAATGGGAGGAGCCCAACCCCTCGACCTTGTGCAGCGGCGTTTCGAGGCTCATTGGTAGTAGCCTCCCTGGCCGGCATAGGCGAGGACGAAGAACAGCGCGGCCAGCACGACGGAACCGCCGATCACCACCCAGCTGTTGTTGCGCGCCGCGTCCTTGCCGAAGCCGTAGCCCATGTCCCACAACAGGTGCCGGGCGCCGTTGAGCAGGTGGAAGGCGAGCGACCAGACGACCAGGAACAGGATGACCTGGCCGAGCGGGGTCGCGGCGAGCGTGTTGAACTGCGCGAAGGCGTCGGGGCCGCTGGCGACCGCATAGAGCCACCAGGCCAGCAGGACGGTCCCGGCCGCAAGCCCCATGCCGGTAAACCGGTGGGTGATCGATGTCGCCATCGTCACCGGCCAATGATAGATCGTCACGAAAGGCGAAAGCGGGCGCGGACGGCGCGACCTGTGCGGAGTATCCGCCATGAAATTCCTCGGAAAAACGGGGCAACGCGAAGCGGGCGGAGTGTAGGCGGGGGGTCCCCTGTGTCAACCGTGCTGCAGCTGCGAATCGGCAGGGTCCGGGCGGCCAAATCGGCACTTGTTTGCTCTGTCCATTTTGTCACTTTGCGCTGCAACATAATTGCGGCATTCTCCGGCTCGGACTTGGGGCGACTGCCGGACAATGAGCGAATTGGGAAGCACCGTTGCGGGCGTCCGCCCGTTTCGCTGGGCGCTTCCGGTTGCGCCGATCTCGCGTCCGATCTTCGAAGCCACCGGAACGATCCTTCTCGCCATGTGCCTGATGTCGGTGGCCGCGTGGAACGGCTTTCCGATCATCTTCTACGACACCGGCGCGTACATGCTGCAGGGGCTGGGGCACGTCTTCCTCGCGGAGCGTTCGCCGGTTTATTCCGGCTTCATCGCGCTCGCCGGCGCGCGGACAAGTCTTTGGCTGGTGGCCGCGGCGCAGTGTCTGATCACCGCCTTCGCGATGATGGAATTCGCGCGTGCGATCCGTCCGTCGCTGTCGCTGTGGGCGCTGCTCGCGCTGGGGGGCGTGCTCTGTGCGACGACGGGGCTTCCCTGGTATGCCGGGCAGATCGAGCCCGACTGTTTCGTCGCGGTCGTGCCGCTGGCATTCTATCCGCTCGCCTTTCACGATGAGAGCCTGGGACGCGCGCGCCGGGTCCTGCTGTTGCTGACCGCGACCGTCGCCATCGCCTGCCATTCCTCGCATTTCGCGCTGGCGGCTGGACTTTTGATCGCGCTGGCGGCGCTGCGCTATGCGCCGACGGCCTGGATGATGGCGCACGACCTGCCGCGGCCGCGCATCGGCTATGCGGCGGCCAGCTTCGTGCTGGCGTTGCTGACGATCTACGGCGCGAACTACGCCTTCACGCGGCAGATCTTCTTCAGCCGTTCGGGCGCGATCTTCCTGGAAGCGCGGCTGATGGAGGACGGCCTCATCGCGCCGGTGCTCGATTCCCAGTGCGCGACCGCGCGATATGCCATCTGCCCCTATCGCGACCGGTTGCCGTCGCGCGCCGACACCTGGCTGTGGACGGCGAGCCAAAGTCCTTTCCGAAAGGTGGGCGGTTTCGCCAAGCGGGAAGCGGAGTCGACGCGGCTGGTGCGCGAGAGTCTCACGCACTATCCCCTGGAGAACGCCATCGTCGCGATCCAGGACGCGATGCTGCAATTCTTCTGGTTCCAGACCGGCGACGGCATCGTGCCGCAGGAATGGGTCCTCAACACCGAATTCAAGATCGCCATTCCGCAGCAGGTGAGCGCCTATGACCGCGCCTATCAGCAGGAGGGCGAGATCTGGTTCGTGCCGATCAACCTCGTGCACGTTCCGGTGGCGGTGCTGTCGCTGGCCGCGCTCTTTCTGGTGCTGCGCCGCGCGGTCCGGGCGCGCGATTGGCGGGGCAGCATCGTTCCGGCGCTGATATTGCTCGCCCTGATGGGCAATGCCTTCGTCTGCGGCGTGTTCTCGGGCCCGCACGGCCGCTATCAGTCGCGCATCATGTGGCTGCCGACCTTCGCGGTGGCGTTGATCGCCTGGCCGCAGATCGAGCGCGAGGCGGCGCGCCGCTTTCGCCTGAAAACGTCCACGACATAAGCGCCCCGGCGCCTTGCGGGTGGGTGTCGAATCCGGCACTTAATGACCGCCATGGCCAGCCCGATCCGCATCGCGCCTTCGATCCTTTCGGCCGATTTTTCGCGCCTGGGCGCCGAGATCGAAGCGGTGGAGGCGGCCGGCGCCGACCTCATCCATGTGGATGTCATGGACGGCCACTATGTTCCCAACATCACCATCGGTCCGATGGTCGTGAAGGCGATCAAGCCGCACGCCAAGAAGCCGCTCGACGTCCATCTCATGATCTCGCCGGTCGATCCCTTCGTGCAGGACTTCGCGGACGCGGGCGCGGACGGTATCACCGTCCATCCCGAGGCCGGCCCTCACGTCCACCGCACGCTGCAGTTCATCCGCTCGCTGGGCAAGAAGCCGGGCGTGGTGCTCAATCCCGGCACGCCGGTCGAGGCACTCGACTATGTGCTCGATCTCGTCGATCTGGTGCTGGTGATGAGCGTCAATCCCGGCTTCGGCGGACAGAGCTTCATCGCCAGTCAGCTTCGGAAGATCGAGGCGATCGCGGGCCGCATCGCGAAGTCGGGACGCGCCATCGATCTGCAAGTCGACGGCGGCATCAATCCTGCCACCGCCAAGCAGGCGATTTCCGCCGGTGCGAACATCCTGGTCGCCGGAACCGCGGTGTTCAGCGGCGGCGCAGGGCGCTACGCGGCCAACATCGCCGCCTTGCGCGGCTGACGGCTGTGGCCGAAGCGAAAATCAGTGCCCTTCCGCCAGGACTGTTGCCGGAAGTGCTGCGCGCGCTGTTCTCGCGCTGGCTAAGCCCCATTCGCGCTTGGTACCGGCGCACGTGGCTCTACCGCCGCTTCCTCAAAGGTCCGCTCGCCGACCGCATCCTGTTTCACCCCTATGACGCGCTGCCCCGCCGTCTCGAAGACGCCGACGCCCTGCTGCGCGGCCGCTTCCGCTTCGCCGGCGAGACGGTCGAGGTGAAGGAAGGGTCGATCTTCGACAAGCCGGCGCCGTCCGACGAATGGGCGCGCGCGCTGCATGGGTTTGCCTGGCTGCCGCCCCTGGCGCTGGCCGGCGGCGAACCGGCACGCACGCTCGCCACCAATCTCATCACGCAATGGCTGAAGCGCCATTCGCGCTATTCCGAGCCGGCCTGGTCGCCGGACGTGATCGCGCGGCGTCTGCTGCACATCTTCGCGCACGGCAAGATGGTGATCGCCAATTCGGAGCTCTTGTGGCGCTCCAAGGTTTTCGTTTCGCTGCGCGAGCAGTCGCGCATGCTGTCGCGCATCGCCGGCGAGGCGCCCGACGGCATTGGACGCTTCGAAGCAGCGGCCGTCTTCGCGCTGTCGGGCGCGTGCCTGGGGGACAGCCAGCGCCGTCTGGAAGAAGGCCTCAAATGCCTGGAAGGCGAGATCGCGCGCCAGATCCTTCCCGATGGCGGTCATCTCAGCCGTTCGCCCGAGGAGCTGGTGCATTGCTATCGGCTGATCGTGATGGTGATGGACGCACTGGGCGCGATCGGCGTGGACCTGCCGCACCCCATCCGCAGCGCCCACGACCGGATCGCGCCGGCGATCCGCTTCTTCCGCCACGGCGATGGCGCGCTTGCGCTGTTCAATGGCGGCACCGAGTGCGACTCGCGCACGGTGGCGGGCCTTCTGGCGCGCGACGAGGTGCGCGGCTTGCCCTTCGCCTTCGCGCGGCACTCCGGCTATCAGCGGCTGGCCGCGGCCAAGACGCTGCTGATCCTCGATTGCGGCGGCGTGCCGGGTGGCGCGTTCTCGGTGGAGGCACATGCCGGCTGCCTGGCGTTCGAGATGTCGCACGGCAATCAGCGCATCGTCGTCAACTGCGGCGCGGCCGGCTCGGCACAGCCCAAATGGGAGCGCGCATTGCGTGCCACCGCCGCGCATTCGACGCTGGTGGTGGACGATTCCTCGATGGCGGCGATCCTGCCCGCCGGGCTGGCGCGCCGGCTGCTCGGCCCGCGCATGCTCAAAGGACCGGTGGAGATCGAGACCCGCCGCACCGAAACGGCACAAGGCTGGTGCGTCGAGGCCAACCATGACGGCTATCTGCGCTCGCATGGCGTTCGGCACGAGCGGCAGGTGACGCTGTCGCCGCAAGGCACGGTTCTGACCGGCGCCGACCGGCTACTGCCGCGCGCCGACAAGGGGCGTAGGGAGTACGCCTTCGCGGTCCGGTTCCACATCCATCCCGACGTTCGCGCGTCCATCGCACAAAGCGGCGTCGTGCTGCTGAAATTGCCGAGCGGCGAGGGCTGGCGCTTCCGCTCCGGCGTGCCCGCGCAGTTGGAGGAGAGCGTCTATCTGGGCGGCGAGCTGGTGCGGCGCACCGATCAGATCGTGCTCGCGGGAACGGTCAAGGACCAGCCCGTCGAGATCGCCTGGGTGTTCGAGCAGATCGGCGTCAGTTGAGCCGGTTATTCCGGGCTGCCCCATTCGCGGATGCGGAACAGCGCGTGGATCTCGCGCGCGGCGGCGGCGGAATCGTCTGCCCAGACTTGCGCGCGGGCCTTTAGCAGCGCGGCCGTCGCGTCGTCCGGCGCATATTCCTCGCGCGTGCGGCGGTGGCCGCGCCAGGCAAAGTTCGCGGCGCAACCCATCGCGATGCCAGCTAGAACGAGGCTGCGGCGCGGTGCGGCGGCGGGCTCGCCGACCAGCCCAGCCGCTTCCGTATGCAACGCCCAGCCGAACCACATGATGTCGCCGTCGAGCGTGTGGCGGCCGGCAGTGCGCTTGCGCGGATCGTCGTCCGGTAGGCGGGATTCGCGCTCCGGCGTCGGCGGCAAGGCATCGGTCGCGAAGGCAAAGATCGCTTCGAGATAGTCTCGCCGCACATCGGAATCGCGCGCGTCGCCGAAGTGCCGCGCGAACAGCCGGGTCATCAAATCGTCGACCTCCCGGACGGCGAGCGCAACGTCGGGACTTAGAACGGTCTCCTCGAAGGACGCAACGCTCCCGAGGTTCAGCGCCATCTTTGTCCAAGCGATGAAGGGCGGCGGCCGCCCCTCCCGCGGCAGAAAGCACGTCAGCAGACCCCTCTCGGACCCGCCGTCACCGAAATAGAACCGCCCGTTCGTCTGCGGCTGATAGACATCCCAATACTCGGTCCAGGCATCGAGTTCGTGGAACCACGCCGCGTGACGCGTGGCATTGCCGGGCAGCGGCGGAACCTGTTCGACTCGTCGTTCCGCCGCGCCGGTCATACGCGCTTAGCCGGCAAACACAATCACGGTCGTGGCGTCGCCGCCCGCCTTGGTGTGCGACGAGACCTCCTGGCCGACATATTCCGACAAGACGCCGGCGACGCGGTTGACGACGTCGGGGTTCTTGATGGCGGTGGCCGAGGAGAGCATCCGCGCGGCGGTGGCGACTTCGAGCAGTTCCTCCGGCGACCAGCCGGGCACGTGGATGAGCTTGCCGTTGACGAATTCCCAGTATCCGGCATCGCTGCCGCGGGGACCGAACACGATGACACGAGCCATTGGTTTCTTCCTTCGGCCCGCGATCTGCGATTCGCGCGGAAACCGGGCCGGTACGCTCCCCCGCGACGCATTGTCGAAGACGCAGCCAAAGCACGGGCCGAATACAAGAGGTCTATATTCGACGCCTCGAAGAGTGGCTGAGGATTTTATAGATGTATATTTCGATTACTTCAAGTAATCGCAAGACAACGCGCGCGGTTTCGCGCGCGTTGCCACCCGGGAACCGGCTTGCTACACCCGAGCCACGGTATCTTCCACAGGATGGTCATGGTTCAGCTCACACTGCCCAAGGGTTCCAAGCCGACCAAGGGCAAGGTCTGGCCCGCGCCGAAGACGGCGAATGGCAAGAAGCCCAAAGGGCACAAGGAGTTCCGGGTCTATCGCTACGACCCCGAAGGCGACGCAAATCCGCGCGTCGATACCTACACGGTGGACCTGGCGAGCTGCGGCCCGATGGTCCTGGACGCCCTCATCAAGATCAAGAACGAGATCGATCCGTCGCTGACCTTCCGCCGTTCCTGCCGCGAGGGCGTGTGCGGCTCCTGCGCGATGAACATCGGCGGCGGCAACACGCTGGCCTGCACCAAGGCGATCACCGACATCTCGGGGCCGGTCGCGGTGTATCCTCTGCCGCATATGCCGGTGGTGAAGGATCTGGTGCCGGATCTCACGAATTTCTACGCGCAATACGCCTCGATCGAGCCCTACCTTCAGACCAAGACGGCCGAGCCGGAGAAGGAGTGGAAACAGTCGCCGGAAGACCGCGCCAAGCTCGACGGGCTCTACGAGTGCATCCTGTGCGCCTGCTGTTCCACCGCGTGCCCCAGCTATTGGTGGAATTCGGAGCGCTATCTGGGTCCGGCCGCGCTGCTGCAATCCTATCGCTGGCTGGCCGACAGCCGCGACGAGCACACCGGAGAGCGCCTCGACAAGCTGGAAGATCCGTTCCGGCTCTATCGCTGCCACACGATCA
>CAZMHP010000157.1:0-7117 GCA_964566095.1 uncultured Rhizobium sp.
CCGCTCGACGCCATGGTGTGGGCGCTGCGCCAGTTCTCAGGCCTGCCGCATCACATGGTGGTCGGCATGGCGGGCGTGCTCGACAGCGCGCGCTTCCGCCACTTCCTGGCGGAGGAGATGAATGTCAGCGTCGAGGACGTCAGCGCCTTCGTGCTCGGCGGCCATGGCGACACCATGGTGCCGATGCCGCGCTTCTCGACCGTGGCCGGCATCTCGCTGCCCGAACTCGTCAAGATGGGCTGGATCAAGCAGGAGCGGCTCGACGCCATCACCCAGCGCACGCGCGATGGCGGCGCCGAGATCGTCGGCCTTTTGAAGACCGGCTCGGCCTATTACGCGCCGGCGACGTCGGCGATCGCGATGGCCGAGAGCTACCTCAAGGACAAGAAACGCGTGCTGCCCTGCGCCGCCTATGTCAATGGCGCCTATGGCATCAAGGATCTCTATGTCGGCGTTCCCGCCGTGATCGGCGAGAAGGGCATCGAGCGCATTGTCGAGTTGGAACTCACGCCTTCGGAGAAGGATCAGCTCGCCAAGTCCGCCGGCTCGGTCCAGGGCCTGCTCGATGCCTGCAAGACGCTGGACCCGCGGTTGGCCTGAAGGGCGTTAAGCAAGGCGGCAGGCGCCGCTTTCCGCGACGGCCGGTTCGACCTCTAGTCTTGGCGATTCAACACGGACGTGCCGCGCATGCCGCTGTCGGTCACCAAAGCCATATTGCCGGCCGCGCTTGCCGGTCTTTTTGCGCTCGCGCCTTGCCGCGGCGATGCGGCGCCGCCGGCGGTGCTCACCATCACGGTGGAGCATGTCTCGCCGCAGGGCGGCGACCTGCGTGTCGCGCTTTATGACAAGGACAGCTACGGCCTCGCCAACGGAGACCCTGTGACCGATGCGGTGGTGCCGGCCAAGTCTCCGGAAACCGTCATCACGCTGGCGGCCGTCAAGCCGGGAATCTACGCGGTGAAGATGTTCCAGGACGTCAACCGCAACGGCCAATTCGACATGAACTGGATCGGCTATCCTCTGGAGCGCTACGGTTTCTCCAACGACGTGCGGCCCGGCTTCAGCGAGCCGCCCTTCGACGCGACGAAATTCGAGCTACATCCCGGCGCCAACGCGATCACGATCCACCTGCAATAGCGGTTTGGCGCCGCGCTCGCGCCAGGTTCGCCTCAGAACCGTATCCACAATCCCGGCAGCCAAATCCAGGCGCCATTGCGCCAGCTCCACGAACCGGCTCGCCATTGGTATCGCCCATGCGGCATCGGCGGGCGCCGCTCGGCGCGCATCGGCGGGCGGTGATTGCGGTCGTGAAATGCGTCCTGATGGCCCGACATCATCATATTGCCGTTAGGAGCCGCCACGGCCGAAACCGGCGCCGCCAGCGACAGCGCCAAGGCCGCGGCGAAATATCTGGTTCTGATCGACATTTTCATCTCCTCTTTGTGAAGGCCACGCGCCCACCAGGAGATCGTCGCCGTTGCCCGCCTGGTATAAAAAGGAACGGCTCGACAGGCGGCACGGTTTCCGCGAACTTTGTTTCGAACTGTCGCATGCTCAGCAAAGTCGCGATTTCGCGACAGAGACGAAGGACGCAAGGCATGATCCCCTGCATCGAAACCGAACGGCTGCGCTTGCGCGAATGGCGCCCGACCGATTTCGACGCCTTGGCGAGCATCTATGCCGATGCCGAAACGATGAAATTCCTCGGCGGCGTGATGGAGCGCAACGACGCCTGGCGCGCGCTCGCCGGCGCGATGGGGCATTGGGGCATGCGCGGCTACGGCACCTGGGCGGTTGAGCGCAAGGCGGACAACGCCCTGGTCGGCCGGGTCGGCCTGATCCATCCGGACGGCTGGCCCGGCCTCGAAGTGGGTTGGACGCTCGGAAGGCCGTATTGGGGGCGGGGCTATGCCAGCGAGGCCGCGGCGGCGTCGCTCAATTTCGCGTTCCTGACGCAGTCGGTCGAGCGCATGATTTCCTGCATCGATCCCGAGAACCGCCCGTCGCAAGCCGTCGCGGAGCGCATCGGCGAGACCAAAGGCGAAAGACGCACGCTGCGCAGCGCCGGCAGGGATTTCGACGTCGATATCTGGAGCATTACGCGCGACGAATGGCAGCGGCGCTCCGCCAAGGCTTGACCGGGGCGGGCCATTCGCGCTCCTAGACCGCATGACGGACGCCGACGCGCCTACGGTCTATCGCGACCGCGATTTCTATGTCTTCGCCGCCGTCCGGTTCATCGTCACCATCGCGTTCCAGATCCAGTCGGTCGCGATCGGCTGGCAGGTCTATGCGATCACCCATTCGACCTTCGCGCTGGGTCTCGTCGGGCTTTGCCAATTCGGCCCGATGTTCCTGCTGACGCTGCCGGCGGGCGACATCGCCGACCGCTTCGACCAGCGCAAGGTGTTGAGCGCCACGCAATCGATGCAGAGCGTCTGTTCCGGCCTGTTCCTGGTCTTGGTGCTGTTCGCGCCCAAGACCGATTGGCCTTATTACGCCGTGCTGGTCCTGTTCGGCGCGACGCGCGGATTCTACGGCCCCGCCTCGCAGTCGCTGCTGCCCTTCCTCGTTGCGCCGGAGAAATTGCCGCGCGCCATTGCCCTGTCCTCGTCGGTTTTCACCACCGCGACCATCGCGGGACCCGCGCTGGGCGGCCTTCTCTATGCGCTCGGCCCGATCGTGACCTTTTCGGTATCGCTCGTGCTGATGGTGTCGGCATCGCTGCTGACCGCGACGCTGGGCGGCCGGCGCCGCCCGCCGCTGGTCGATACCGGCGCCTCGCGGCTCGAGCGCGTGCGCGAGGGCATCGATTTCGTGCGCCATCGCCCCGTCGTGCTCGGCGCGATGTCGCTCGATCTGTTCGCCGTGCTGCTGGGCGGCGCCACCGCGCTCCTGCCGGCCTTCGCCAGCGACATCCTGCATGTCGGCCCGATCGGGCTGGGCGTCCTGCGCAGCGGGCCCGCGGTCGGCGCCGCGGCGATGGCGTTCAGCCTCACGCGCTGGCCGCTGCAGCGCAAGACGGGCATGACGATGTTCGTCGCCGTCGCCCTGTTCGGTGTCGCCACCGTGGTGTTCGGCCTGTCGACCAGCTTTCTGCTGTCGCTCGTCGCGCTGGCGGTGCTCGGCGCCACCGACATGATCAGCGTCTTCGTGCGCACCGCGCTGGTGCAATACGCCACGCCGGACGAGATGCGCGGCCGCGTCAGCGCGGTGAACATGCTGTTCATCGGCGCCTCCAACGAGCTCGGCGAGTTCGAATCCGGCATCACCGCCGGCTGGTTCGGTACCGTGCCGGCGGTGGTGATCGGCGGCATCGGCACGCTGCTGGTGGTCGCCACCTGGATGCTGCTGTTCCCGTCGCTGCGCCGGATCGACCGGCTGGCCGACGCCGCAAAGGCGCCGGCGGCTTAGCGCGTCGCCGTTCCCGTCAGCACGGCATGCGCCAGCGCCGTCTTCGCCAGCGTTGCCGCGACCTCATCCGCCTTCGCGCCGGGCGCGATCGCGGTCGTCGCCACCGGCATCGCCCAGATCGTGAACGCGTAGCGATGCAGGCCCGTGCCGTTCGGCGGACACGGCCCGTCGTAATAGGGATCGCCGAAATTGCTCGACGCCACCTTCGCGGGCGCGGGCAGCGACGCGACGCCGCGCGACAGCCCTGTCGTTCCGGACGGCAGGTCGACCACGATCCAATGCGACCAGCCCGACGGCTTCACGCTGACGTCGATCATCGTCAGCACCAGGCTCTTGGTGCCCGCCGGTGCGCCGCTCCATGACAGGCCCGGCGACACGTTCTGGCCGCCGCAGCGCGGATAGATCTGCGCCGCGGGAATCGCCGCTCCGTCCGGGAAATCGGCGCTGGCGATCGACATGGCCGCCGCCGGTGTGGCCAACATGGCAGGCAGGGCCGCCGCTCGGATCGTTCTGAAGCGCATGGCTGTCTCCTCCCGTCGGATACGAACTATTGAGAGCGCGCCGGTTCTGGGCAAGAGTGCGCGGCGGGAGAGATCATCACATGAGCTTGAAGGTCATCGGCGCCGGCTTCGGCCGTACCGGTACGACGTCGTTGAAGGAGGCGCTGGAAATCCTGGGATTGGGGCCGTGCCACCACATGATCGAGGTATTCAAGCATCCCGAACAGGTGCCGCTGTGGGACCGTGCCGCGCTCGGTCAATTGACGGATTGGGACGAGATTTTTGCGCCTTACGCGTCGTCCTGCGACTGGCCGAGTTGCCATTTCTACAAGGAGCTTGCCGACTTCTATCCCGACACGAAGGTCATCCTGACGCTGCGCGATTCCAAATCCTGGTTCCGCAGCATGGCGTCCACCATCATGCCGCACATGATGCCGCAGAAGGACGGCGGCAAGCCGGTTCTTCCCGGCATTTTCGGCCCGATCATCATGGGCGAGAAGACCTTCCGCAACGACTTCAGCGAAGAGAATGTCATCCGCACTTATGAGCGGCACAACGAAGAGGTCCGGCGCGTCATCGCGCCCGGACGGCTGCTGGTGTTCGAGGCGAAGGACGGGTGGGAGCCTTTGTGCAAGTTCCTGGGCGTGCCGGTGCCGGACCGGCCGTATCCCAAGATGAACACGATCGAGGACTTCCGCCGGGAGACGCAGACGATCGCGTCGGCGTTTCAAAGCGCAGGCTAGAAGTTCATGGCCACCCGCACGAAGGCGCCGTCGGGCGTGGCGTAGAGACCGGACTGGATCTGATAGCGCCTGTAGTAGCGCGTCGTGACGAGCTGGCTGAAGCCCCAGGCAAGGCCGGCGCTCGCGGCGACGTCGTACCAGTGATGCTTCTTGGCATCGACGCGGGCGTAGCCGACGAACGCCGCCGCCGCATAGGCGGGCACGCCCCACTCCCAGCCATAGCGGTCCCACAAGAACGCCGCCGGCGCGAAGGCCAGCGCGGCGGTGTCGGACGGCATCGATTGGAAGTCGGAATGGTCCGGCCGCTGCTCGTGGATGACGTGCTTGAGGCCATAGGCGACACCGACGGTCGCGAGCGTGTCGATACTCAATTGCGCGACGCCGGTCCAGTCCTGGTCGTGGTCCCAGGCGACGCCCGCGGCCAGCAACGGCATGGCGATGGCAACGTCGGTTCCGATGCTTTCCAGGCTCGACGCGGCGGCCGGCGTGGACGACAGGGCCGCCGCGGCCGCGAGCCCAAGCGCTAGAAGCATCTGTCGCATCGCCGTCCCACCTCCGGTTTGCCTGCACTAGATGGCGCGACCGGCCATGCGTCAAGCGCGTCGCACGGCGGCGGCGAATCCGGCATGATGGCGTCACGGATATGCAAGGGGGCGGGGGCATGGCGTTGGACGCATTGCGAGGTTGGACGTCGGCGCAAAAGCACGTCGTCGTGGCGAGCTTCCTGGGTTGGACGCTCGATGCCTTCGATTTCTTCCTCATGGTGTTCGTCATCAAGGACGTCGCGCACGACTTCGGCGCGGGCAAGGCGGACATCGCCTGGGCAACGACGCTGACGCTGGCGCTGCGGCCCCTGGGCGCGTTCCTGTTCGGCCGCCTCGCCGACCGCTATGGCCGCCGCCCGGTGCTGATGGCGGATGTCGCGCTCTATTCCGTGCTCGGTTTCGCCACCGCCTTCTCGCCCAATCTCATCGCTTTCCTGGTCATCCGCGCGTTGTTCGGCATCGCGATGGGCGGCGAGTGGGGCGCGGGCGCCTCGCTCACCATGGAGACGATACCGGCGCGCGCCCGCGGCCTCGTCTCCGGGCTGCTGCAGTCGGGCTATCCGACCGGCTATCTCCTCGCGGCGCTGGTCTATCGCAACTTCTATGACCATTTCGGCGCCTGGACCGGTTTTGCGCCCTGGCGCGTGATGTTCATGATCGGCATCGTGCCGGCGCTGCTGATCCTCTACGTCCGGCGCCACGTGCCGGAATCGCCGGGATGGTCGCGCGAGCACGCCAGGACCGGAACCGTATTTGCCATGCTGCGCAATCACTGGCGGCTGGCGCTCTACGCCATCGTTCTGATGACCGCATTCAACTTCTTCAGCCACGGCACGCAGGACATCTATCCGACCTTCCTGCAGGTGCAGCACCATTTCGACGCGCACACCACAGGCAATATCGCGATCCTCTACAATATCGGCGCGATCCTGGGCGGCTGGACCTTCGGCATCTGGAGCCAGTCCTTCGGCCGGCGGCGCACGATCATCGTCGCCGCGCTGCTCTCGATCCCCGTGACGTATTTGTGGGCCTTTTCGGAGAGCGCGGCGATGCTGGCGCTGGGCGCTTTCCTGATGCAGTTCTTCGTGCAGGGCGCCTGGGGCGTGATCCCCGCGCATCTGAACGAGCTGTCGCCGGCCGACGGTCGCGGCACCTTCCCCGGCACGGTCTATCAGCTCGGCAATTTCATCGCCTCCTACAATCTGGTGCTGCAGACCAAGATCGCGGCGGGGCAGGGCGAGAACTATTCGCTCGCGCTGATGGGCGTCGCGGTGACGGCGGCGGTGGTGATCGCGATATTGACCGCGTTCGGCCGCGAGGCGCGCGATCTGAACATGGGGTCGGGCGCGTCATGAGCCTCGTCGTGCGCCCGATGACGCTCGAGGAGACCGCGTTCGTCATCGATTACTTTCACGGCGCAACGCCGGAGCATCTGGAGCTGATGGGGGTCGACCCGACCCGCATTCCCGACAAGCTGTCCTGGCGGGAGCGCTTTGCCCGCGACCTCGCGCTGCCGGCCGAGCAACGCGCCTCGTTCGCCACGATCTGGCTGGACGGCGGCGCGCCGTTCGGCTTTTCCACTCTCAGCCATATCCGCTTTGGCGAACAGGCGAACATGCATCTGCACATCGTCGATGCGGATCGGCGCAAGAGCGGCTTCGGCGTTCATTGTGTGCGCCAGAGCATGGCGATCTATTTTCAGGCGCTGAAGCTGAAGCGGTTGCTCTGCGAGCCCAATGCGTTCAACACCGCGCCCAACCGGACGGTGCAGAAAGCCGGCTTTCGCTATGTGAAGACCTATTGGACGGTGCCGGGCCCGCTCAACTTTCACCAGGCCGTAACGCGCTGGGTGTACGAGCCTTAGAGCAATTCCAGGAAAAGTGCGAAGCGTTGGTACGCTGTTGCTTCCAACTCC
>CAZMHP010000158.1:0-7084 GCA_964566095.1 uncultured Rhizobium sp.
TTCTCCTCGCCGCGCAGGCAGGACGGGCACTTGCCGCAGCCGATCCAGGGGAACGCGGCATAGCGCTTGCCGATGGCGATGTCTTTCACGTCGGGCCCGACCGCGACGACTTCACCCTCGATCTCGTGGCCCAGCGTGTGCGGCAGTTTCATGTTCGCCATCGGTAGCCGGGCGCCGCCGCCCATCTCGAAATAGCCGTCGTGAATGTGGACATCGGAATGGCAGACGCCCGCATTGTGGATCTTGAGCAGGACCTCGGTGCCGGAGGGAACGGGTGTCGGCGTCTCGAGCTCTTCCAGCGGCTTGCCGAACTCGGTGATGACCTGGCTTTTCACGGCGGCGTCTCCCTTCGATTTCTTGGTGCTGATTTGTTGTCACTGTGGCACGCCGATCCGAGCGCCTTCAACCGCCGGCCTGTCTGATCTTCACCCTAAGGAAGGCGGTGACGTCGCACGGCGCCGGTCGGCGCGCCGCCTTGGCGTTCCGCGATGTCGCGGGGGCCGCGCCAATTCCGCGAAAAGGCAAGCGGCCGCCAACCTTCCGGTCATTGCAAAGGCGGCAGCCGTCATGCTCCATTCCCTCACGGGGGCGCACAAGGGTCAGATGAAAAACGGCGGCAGGACGCTGGCTAAAGCGCTTTACAAGCGCGCCAGTGCCTACGATACGCGATTGGGCGAGCGCATTTCCTTGCTGCGCCGCGCCCGCGGCCTCTCGCTGGCGGAGCTGGCGCGGCGCCTGGGCCTGACGCCGCAGCAGCTGCAGAAATACGAGCGCGGAACCAATCGCGTCACCGCCGCCAGGCTCTACGAGATCGCGCTCAGCCTCGACGTGCGCATCCAATACTTCTTCGAGGATATGGGCGAGACGTCGGTGACGGCCGCGAACGCGACGGATCAACGGGTGAGCGCGGAGGATTTCCTCTGGGTGCTCGCGCGCCTCAAGGACGAGAAGACGCGTTGGCGCGTCTTGAAGCTGATATCCGCGCTGGTGTCCGACGAGGAATGAGGCGGGCGGGCTTCGCGGCCGCCGCGCCACCGCGATGCGCGATGCCCATCAGGGCGTGAAGGTGCGGCCCGGCCTCTTCGGTCGATCCGAGTTCGGCGAACCCCTCCAGCAGCGCGAGAATCATCTCCATCATCAGCTTGGTGCGCGCCTGCGTGGCGCGGGTCTTCGATCGTGTTCGCGGTGACATGGGATGGGTCCTAAGCGGCGGGAGCAAGTCGGTCGTAATGGGCGTCGGCCAGGGAGAAGCCGGGAAAGGGGCGCGGCCAGACCATCGGGAAGGCCTCGCTGTCGAGCGCATCGCCGTCCTGGAGCGCGTGGCGCTGATAGGGCTGCTCCGGCGTTCCGGGGCGCCGCCAATAGCGCATGTCGTCTCCGGCATAGCGCAGCGACAGCGCACGGCGCGTGTGGGCCGAGCGATTGCCGCCCGCGCCGTGCACGGTGCGGAAGTGATGGATCACGATGTCGCCGGGCTCCACGGCGAAGCGGACCAGATCGTAATCCTGCGGGTTGGCTTCGATCGCCTCGAGGCTTTCGCCGGCGCTGCCCGGAATGCCGACATGGGCGAAGAACATGTTGGGCATGAACTCGCGGCCCCAGCGATGCGAGCCGCGCACATAGGCCAGCGCGCCGGCGTCGCGGTCGGCGGGATCGACGCAGATCCACATCGCGCAGCCCTGCCAGCCCCGCATGCGGAAATAGGTGTAGTCCTGGTGGAACGCGGTGCGATCCGCCGCGCCCTCGGTTTTGACGAAAATCTGGTCGTCGCAGAAATTGATCTTGTGCGAGCCCAGGATGACGGCCGCGATCCGCGGCAGATCCGAATCGAGCGCCAGGCGCCGGATGGTGCGGTCGCGCAGCCAGGTCGAGGAATCGACGAGGAAGCGGCCGTCGCCCGAGGCGCCGCTGTCCAACAACGCCGGAGCCGCCATGCTGCGCAGGTTCCGTACGACGCTTTCGGCGTCGTATTGCCGGCCGCCGCCCGCGGTCGCGGCGTCGGCCTGCGGCGCATCGTACAGGCGGCGGCGGATCGCGGTCACGTCATAGCCCGCCGCGCTCGTGCCGATCCGCTCCGACAATCCGTCCAGCGCCGCGGCGAGCGCGGCGACGGTCTCGCCGCACAGCACGGCGCGCAGGCAGACCACGCCGTCGCGGTCGAACGCCGCCGCGTCCTCTTGCGACAGCCGATACGCTTGCGGCGGGGCCGCGCCGGAACGCGCCTCGCGCCCGGCAAGCTCACGCGGCGACGGCATCGTCGTCGCGATCGGCATTCGGGGGCGGGAACGAGCTGAAGGTCAGCGTGCGCGTGCCGAGGCCCGCGCGGGCGCGCACGTCGGCCAGACGCTGCGGCGAAACCTCGAGCAGGATCGCGGCGCAGACGCCTTCGGCGTATTCCGTCGGCAGGCCCAGGTGATGCACCTTCCAGCCGGCCTCGATCAACCGCGGCAGGAAAAACGTGTCGCAGACCACGCTCATCTGGGTGAGGTTGCGCGCCACGGCATATTCGAAGAGGCCGCAGAACACTTCGGTCACCGCCTTGCGGCGCTCGTCGCCCCGCATCTCGCCCCACACGAAATACCGCGTGATTTCATAGACGCGCGGATCGCAGGGGACCTGCCCTAAGGTCACCGTGTGCGAAAACACGTCGCGCATCAGATGCGGTCCGGTGGTCGGCATCAGGCGCACGCCGCTCGTCACCTCGCCCTGGGGTCCGAGGCCGAGCAGATAGACGGCGGCGTCGGTGTCGAACTGGTCGATCTCGCGGCGATCCGGGCGTGCGATCGCCTTCCACCCGCGTGCCTCGACATAGATGCTGTGCCGGATGCGAAACATCTCTTCGAATTGAGCGCCGAACGCGGCCCTGTTGCGCCGATCTATGAGGTACAGCACGCCGATATCCCCGGGGCCTTCGCGCCGAGGATGGTCCGCGGTTTGTGCCGGGGCATTGGGTGGATCGCCCAATTGACAGGGCGCGGATCGTTCGTTTCGCGCCGAAGCGTTCAGATGGAGATCGCGCCGTTCTGAATGGCGATGACGACGGCCTGAATGCGCGTGGCGACGCCCAATTTTTGCTTGGCGCGCTCGATATGCGCGCCGGCGGTGCGCGCGCTGATCGTGAGGATCTCGCCGATCTCCCAATCGCTCTTGCCGGCCGCCGCCCATTCCAGGCATTCGCGCTCGCGCGCGGTGAGCACCGGGATTTTCAATACGCGATGCTTGTCCGGTGACAGCGCGCGCACGCGCGCCTGCACGTAGATGGCGGCGAAGTGCAGCTCGGCGCGCTCGCGCGACGTCAGCCTGTTGTTGTCGCCGGCGAGCGTCACCACCGCGGCGCCCGTGCGGATGCCGATGATGGGCACGACGAGACCGTTGTGCAGGCCGTATTCCCGCGCCTCGAACACGATGTTGCGATCGGCCCGCGTATAATTGCCGAACGCCAGGCCTTCCGCCCAGGTGTAAGGCTCGCGCGTGCGCGTCAGCGCGCGCACCGAAGGATCGCGCTTCATATAGTTCTTGGCGACGTAGCGGTCCTGCCAGGCTTTCGGCCAGGTCAGCGACAAGACGCTGTCGGGCGCGCGCCAATGCGAGCCGGGAAGATCGGCGAGCGCGCCGAAGCTGAAGCCGTAATTGCCGGTAAAGGTCAGAAAGCTGAGCCAAGCCTCTCGCGCGGACTTGAATTGCTCAAGTCGATCGATCCAGTCGAGGACGGCGGGATACGCGGTTGCCACGGCGAATACATACGTCCATGCAAGCAAATCAAGCATAGGGTGCGCCCAATTCTGATGCAATGAAACGCGTTATTGGCCGCGATTCAGCGCGCGCGCGAGCGCCGCGAAGTCGGCCACCGAAAGAGTCTCGGCCCGCGCGGTCGGATCAAGACCCGCAGCGCGGATCAGCGCCTCGGCATCGGGCGCGATGCGCTTCAGGCTCTGGCGCAGCATCTTGCGGCGCTGACCGAAGGCGGCCTTTGTCACCTGTTCCAGATCGCGCAGTTCGGCCGGCGCGACGGGCTCGGCGAGCGGCTCCAAGCGCACGATGCTGGAGGTGACGCTCGGCGGCGGCACGAAAGCGCTGCGCGAGACATCGAACAGGATCTTCGCGGTGGTGCGCCACTGCGCCAGCACGGAGAGGCGGCCGTAATGTTCGGTGTCGGGCTTGGCGACGATGCGCTCGGCGACTTCGCGCTGAAACATCAGGGTGAGACTGGACCAGAAGGGCGGCCATCTCTCGGATGTCAGCCATTTCACCAGCAGCGCCGTGCCGATATTGTAGGGCAGGTTGGCGGCGATCCTGACGGCCGCCGTGACGCCGCAGTCTGCCAGCAATCGCGCTTCGTCGATCTCCATCGCATCCGCGCCGACGACGGTGAGCCGATCCGAATGCGCCGCCGAGATGTCCGCCAATGCCGGCAGGCAGCGCGCGTCGCGCTCCACCGCGATCACGCGCGCGGCGCCTTCGCCGAGCAGGGCGCGCGTCAGGCCGCCCGGTCCTGGACCCACTTCATAGAACACGCCGCCGTCATGGGCGCCCGCCGCGCGCGCGATGCGGCGGGTGAGATTGAGATCGAGCAGGAAGTTCTGGCCGAGCGACTTCTTCGCCTGCAGGCCATGCGCGGCGATCACCTCGCGCAGGGGTGGGAGGGGATCGTCCACCGTCAGCCGGCCATCGTCGCCCGCGCATCGGCCATGTGTGCGGCCATGCGGATCGCGGCGATCATGCTGCGCGCATCGGCCTTGCCCGTGCCGGCGATGTCGAAGGCGGTGCCGTGGTCGGGCGAAGTGCGCACGATGGGAAGGCCCAGCGTCACGTTCACCCCGTCCCAGAACGACAGAGTCTTGATCGGGATCAGCGCCTGGTCGTGATACATGCACAGCGCCGCGTCGTAGCGCGCGCGCGCCTCGGGGTGGAACAGCGTGTCGGCGCTGAGCGGTCCGCGCACGTCGTGGCCCTTGGCCTTCAGCGCCGCGACCGCCGGCGCGACGATGGCGGCGTCCTCGCCGCCCAGCACGCCCTCCTCGCCGGCATGCGGATTGAGACCGGCGACGGCGAGGCGCGGCCGGGCGATCGCGAAGTCGCGCATGAGCGCGTTCAGGACGATCTCTCCCGTCTCGACGATGGCGGCTGTGGAGAGCGCGCGCGGCACGTCGGCGAGCGGGATATGGATGGTCTGCGGCACGACCCGCAACTGGTCGCTCGCCAGCATCATCACCGCGCGCGGCGCGGATGTCAGGGCCTGGAGGAATTCGGTGTGGCCGGGATGGCGAAAGCCCGTCGCGGCGAGAACCGCCTTGTTGATCGGCGCGGTGACGACGGCGGCGGCCTCGCGGCCAAGCGCCATCGCCACCGCGGTTTCGATGGCCTCGATGACCGCGGCGGCGTTGGCGCCCGAGGGCCGGCCGGCGGCGCGTGCCGCCTTGGCCCCGGTCGCGACCACGATCGCGTTCTCGTCCAGCCCGCAGGCGCCGAACACGCCGGGATCGCCGATCAGCGCCAGCGCGTGGCGGCCGATACGTCCACCCAGGGTCTTGTAGGCTTCGACGGCCACTTCCGGTCCGATGCCGGCGGGCTCGCCCATGGTGATCAGGATCGGCGCGTCGCCGCTACTTGGTTTCGACATTGGCGTTGCGCCTCAGATCGCGCAGGTAACGCCTGGACAGCATCGTGATCTGCTCGTCGAACAGGCTTTCCTCGATCTGCTGACGGCTCGGCAGGGTATATTTGGTGACCGTCGGCGCGCGCTTGTCGCAGCGGACCATCATCTCGATGCCGGCCGCGGAGGTGAAGGGCTCCGTCGCCTCGCCCGGGCCGGCCTTGTTGATGGCCTCCTGGATGTCCGGGCTGAGGTCGGCGATCTTGATGCCCATCTTGTTCAGGTCCTGATAGATCATGCCGTGCACCTGCTCGGCGATCTTGGGCAGCATCTCGCAGCCATTGACGTGCTCGTGGATCTGCGTGGCGAGCTTCATCACGTTGTCCTTGACCTGCTTGGGCGGATTGGGCCCGAGCGGCAAAAGGATTCGCGCCACGGTCAGCGGACCCACCGGCTTGAGCGTGGCGGGATCGGGAATGTGGGCGTTGACGCCCTCCTGGCGGTCGCGCAGGCCGATGATGTAGTAGCCGCCGGCCGACCGGATCGGATCGGAGACGCCGCCGACGTCCATCTTCTGCAGCGCCGCGTCGACTTCGGCGGGCAACTGGCCTTCGTGCACCCAGCCCAGATCGCCGCCCGCGGCGGCGGTCGGGCTCTGGCTGAACTGGCGCGCGACCTGGCCGAAATTCGCGCCGGCGGAAAGCTGGGCGTGGACGTCCTGGGCATCCTTCAGGACCTTGGCGTCGAGATCGGGATTGTCGACCGCGAGGAAGATGGCGGAGACGAGGAAGTGACGCTTCTCCGCGCCCTCGCTCAGGCGCGCCAGCTCCGCATCGACGTCGGACGGGGTGATGTTCACGCGATCCTGGAATTCGTCCGACACCGCCTTCTGCCAGGCGATCTGAACCGCGATCTGCGCGCGCAGGGTCGACATGTTGACCCCGCCCTTCTTGAGCATGTCGGTGAGCTGATCCTTGCTCAGATGATTGTCGCTGGTGATGCGGTCGATCGTCTTGTCGACGTCGGCCGGCGACACGGTGATGCTCTTGCGCCGCGCCTCCTGGATCTGGAGCTGCTCGGTCTCGAGCTGGCTGAGGATCTGGCCGCGCAGCTTGGCGATGATCTCCGGCGTCGGCTGCAGCCCGCCGGACGTCGATACGAAGAGCAAAATGCGCTGCTTGAGGTCGTATTCGGAGATGATCGTATCGTTGACGATCGCCGCGACGCCGTCGGAGGGGCCGCTGTCGCTCTGCACCGCCGCGCCGGCGGGCGGAATGAGGGTCGAACTCGCGGCCGGCGCCGCGGGCGCGGGGGCGGCCGGCGGCGTGCCGCCGGGCGGGCCGGAAAGATTTTGCGCCAGGCTGGGCCCGGCCAGCACGGCCAGGGCCGCGCCGAAAACCGCGAAAATGATGTTCTTGTTGGACAACGTTCGGACCTTCGGCAGCAATCTCAATGGTTTACGCGCTCGCCCCCGAACCGGCCGGGAGAATA
>CAZMHP010000159.1:0-7070 GCA_964566095.1 uncultured Rhizobium sp.
CGGATCGTCGAGGAACAGATGCGTCAGATCCTTCAGATGCGCCGAGCAGCCGGTCGCGGTGATCAGCACGCCGTCGAAATATTCCGCGCCGCCGCCGCGCTCATAGGCCTCGATGGCGCGGCGCGCCCAATTCTTGGCGTCCTCGCTGCGGCCCAGATGCAGCACCAGCGAGCCGCAGCAGCCCGCGCCTTCCAGCGGCACGAGCTCGTAGCCGCGCCGCGCCAGCACGCGCGCCGCCGCAGCATCGATGTCGGGCGCGATCGCGGCCTGGGCGCAGCCGGGCATCAGCGCGATGCGCTTGGCATTGGGCAGGATGACGCGCGGCAGCGTCGCCTGGCCGCGAAGCGGTGTCGCCGCGCCGAGCCGTGCCATCAGCGCCAGCCGTCCGGGCAGGACGGCGGTCAAGGGTCCGGCGAGCCGCGCCATGAAGAGCGAGACCCGCATCAGCGACGGCCGCGTCAGCACGGTGGCGATCAGCCAGCGCAGCAGCTTGTCGCCCAGCGGACGGCGATAATTCGTCTGGATATGGACGCGCGCCTCGTCGATCAGCCGCGCGTAGTCGACGCTCGACGGGCAAGCGGTGCGGCAGGCAAGACAAGACAGGCAGCGATCGACATGCAGCACGGTTTCGGGGTCTGGCGCGCCGCCTTTCTCCAACATGTTCTGGATCAGGACGATGCGGCCGCGCGGGCCGTCGCGCTCGTCGCCGATCAGCACATAGGTCGGGCAGGTCGCGGTGCAGATGCCGCAATGGACGCAGGCGCGCAGGTTCTTTTCCGCTTCCGCGATGTGCGGATCGGTGAGTTGAGTGGGCGTGAAGGCGGTGCGCATCTAGACGCCTTCCCACATCCGCTCGGGATTGAACAGGCCGAGCGGATCGAACGCGGCCTTCACGCTCCTGGTGATCGCGAGCCGCGCCGCATCCTGCGGTTCGAACACCGCGAGGCGCTCGCGCGTCGCCTCGCTGGCCCGCAGCAGCATGGCGTGACCGCCGGCCTTGGCGACCGGCCCGCGTACGCCGTCGCTGCCGGGCAGCGTGCCGAGCCAAAGCAGACCGCCGGCCCAATCGGCCAGCCACAAGGGCGCGTCGATCTCGGCCGCAACCTGAGCCGCGCCGGCCGGCGGCACGAAGGCGCGCCACACATCGTAGGGCGTGTCGGCGAACGGCGCGCCGTCGGCGATGGCGCCAAAGGCGATCTCGCCCTCGGCGATCTCCTCGACGGCACGATCGGTGAGCGCGCGCAACGCGGCGCAGGTCTCGGCCAGCGGTTCCTTCTCGCCTTCCAGGCGGATCAGGACGCGGCCGTTGCTGTAGGCGAGGCCGGTTGCGTCGAGCGGCGAGGACCACACCTTGCGCAGCAGCGCCAAGCCGTCCTCCGGCGTCAAGTCTCGCGCGCACAACACGACTGTCAGCGGCGGCTTGGGAAACACGCGCAGCGTCACTTCGCTCAGCACGCCGAGCGTGCCGAAGGCGCCGCACATCAATTTTGGGATATCGAAGCCCGTGACGTTCTTGACCACTTTGCCGCCGGCCTTGAACGCCTCGCCGAAGCCGTTCACGGCGCGGATGCCGAGCAGATGATCGCGCACCGCGCCGCACCGCACCCGTGCCGGCCCATTGGCATCCGCCGCGATCGCCCCGCCGATGGTGCCGAGGCCGGCCTCGCCGCCGAGCAGCGGGCCCCAATCGGGCGGCGCGAAGCCCAGGCGCTGGCCCTTCTGCGCCAATACCGCCTCGATCTCCGCCACCGGCGTGCCCGGCGCGGCGGTGAGGATCAACTCGTCGGGCTCGTACGAGACAATGCCGCGGAGCGCCGACACGTCCAGCACCGAACCCATCGTCGTGACCGCACGGCCGAGCGCGCGCTTGGTCCCGCCGGCCACGATCTCCAGCGGCGATTTCCAGTCGCGCGCCGCCATCACGGCATCGACGATCTCGCTCTCGCTGGATACGGCGTGGACGGGCATGTCGAAACTAACTTGTCATGGCCCGCGACGGCGGGCCATCCAGTTGAAAGCGGCAAGATGCGGGCGGAACGGATTCGAACGAAGAATGCAACAGACGTGCAGATGTCACCTGGGTGGCCCGCCGTCGCGGGCCATGACACAAAAATATGGAGGGAGCAGGACAAACCATCTCAGAATCGCGGCAGGTTCGCGAACGGCAGGCGCCCCGCCGTCACATGCATGTGGCCACCCTCGACGCAGGCCGACAGCGTGGGAAACACCTTGCCGGGATTGAGCAGACCGCCGGAGTCGAAAGCGCATTTGAGCCGCTGCTGCTGCGCCAGATCGGCCTCGGTGAACATCGTGGGCATCAGGTCGCGCTTCTCGACGCCGACGCCGTGCTCGCCGGTCAGGACGCCGCCGACCTCGACGCAGAGCCGCAGGATATCGGCGCCGAACGCTTCGGCGCGATCGAGCTCGCCCTCCTTCATCATGTCGAAGATGATGAGCGGATGCAGATTGCCGTCGCCGGCATGGAACACGTTGCAGAAGCCCAGGCGGTATTCCGTCGCCATCTGCGCCATGCGCGCGAGCACGGCGGGCAGCGCGCGGCGCGGGATCGTGCCGTCCATGCACAGCATGTCGGGCGCGAGCCGGCCCATCGCCGGAAACGCCGCCTTGCGGCCGGACCAGAGCCGCGCGCGCTCAGCCTCGTCGCGCGCCTCGCGCACCTGTGCGCCGTTGGCGCGGGCGATGTCGCCGATGCGGCCGATGGCATGATCGACTTCGGCCGCAACGCCGTCGGCGTCGATGATGAGCACGCCCTCCGCGCCTTGGGGATAGCCCGGCGCGCAATGCGCCTCCACCGCCTCGATGCAGCGGCGGTCCATGAACTCCATCGCGGCCGGCACGATTCCAGCGGCGATGATGTCGGCGACGCATTGTCCCGCGGCCGGGACACTGTCGAACGCCGCGAGCAGGGTGCGCGTCGCGGGGGCCTTCCGCAGAATGCGCAGCGTCGCTTCCACCACCACGCCGAGCAGGCCCTCGGAGCCGCACACCGCGCCCAGCAGATCGAGCCCGCCGGCGCCGGGCGCCTTGCCGCCGAGGCGAAGCCGCGTGCCGTCGATCAGCACCAACTCGACGCCCAGCAGATTGTTGGTGGTCAAACCGTATTTGAGGCAATGCAGTCCGCCGGAATTCTCCGCCACATTGCCGCCGATGGTGCAGGCGACCTGGCTCGACGGATCGGGCGCGTAGTAGAAGCCATGCGCCTCCACCGCGCGGGTGATGGCGAGATTGGTCACGCCGGGCTCGGCGACAACGCAGCGGTTTTCCAGATCGACCTCGCGGATGCGGTTCATGCGCGTGAGGCTGAGGAGGATGCCGTCGGCACGCGGCAGCGCGCCGCCCGACAGCGATGTGCCGGCGCCGCGCGGCACGATCGGCACGCCATGATAATTCGCGTAGGCGAGGACGGCGGCCACCTCCTCGGCATTGCGCGGCAAGACGGTGACGAGTGGCTTTTGGCGATAGGCGCCGAGCGCGTCGCCGTCGAACGCGGCGAGGCTCGCGGCATCGGCCACCACGCCGTCGGGCACGATGGCGCGCAGCGAGGCGGCGATGTCCGCCCCATGCGCGATGATGTCGGTGTCGGCTTGCGGAAATTTCACGCTGGCGCTCGCTGGCTACGAACGAACGCTAGCACAGCGGCGGCTTAGCCCTGGCGCGCCTTGAAGCGCGGATTCTTCTTGTTGATGACGTAGACGCGGCCCTTGCGGCGGATGACGCGGCAGTCCTTGTCGCGCTTCTTGAGCGAGCGGAGGGAATTGCGAACTTTCATGGTCTTTTAGGCCCTGGTTGGGCCATAAGGGCCCCGCAAAGAGGCGCGGAAGCTATGCGGGCACCCCGTCGCTGTCAACCGGGAGAAAACCCAGGGATTCCGCCTTATTCTGGCCGTGCTGGCGCGGTCTATTGGAGGCTGGCGTTCCGGCGGGCGGAACGACGGGTGGGGATACAAGGCGTGATCAGGGCACTTTCGAAACTGGGCTTGCTGGCGGTTTTGAGCCTGGTGGGCGCCTGCGCCACGTTCGAGCCGGTCGACGCCCATCGCCGCCATCACGCCCAGCCCGCGCCGGCTGCTCCAAAGCCGTCGCCCCAGGATCTCGCCTTCGCGCAGTTCGTGAAGGATTTCCGCGCCACCGCGCTTGGCGCCGGCATCACGCCAGCGACCTATGCCGCGGCCATGGACGGCCTCAAGCGCAACGACCGGGTCGAGGCGTTGACGCAGACCCAGCCGGAATTCGTCAAGCAGGTGTGGACCTATCTCGACACCGCGGCGAGCCCGCGCCGCGTGTCGGACGGCCAGGCGGCGATGGCGGCGCAATCGGCCGCGCTGGCGAACATCGAGGCCAAATACGGCGTGCCCAAAGAGATCCTGGTGTCGATCTGGGGCAACGAGACCGATTTCGGCCGCGAGCTCGGAAGCTTCAACATCTTCGAGGCGCTGGCGACGCTGGCCTATGACGGCAAGCGCACCGATTGGGCACGGAGCGAACTCCTCGCTGCGCTCAAGATGCTGCAGCAGGAGCATCTCGATGCGAAGGACATGGTGGCGTCCTGGGCCGGCGCCTTCGGCCAGCTCCAGATGCTGCCCTCGACCTTCCTCAAAAGCGCGGTCGACGGCGACGGCGACGGCAAGCGCGATCTGTGGCATTCCGCGCCCGATGCGCTGGCGAGCGCCGCGGTCGAAGTCTCCAATGACGGTTGGCAGCACGGCCGGACCTGGGGCTATGAGATCAAACTGCCGGCGAATTTCGCGTATGAATTGGCGGACGGCGACAGCGCCAAGCCCGTGGCCGATTGGAGCAAGCTCGGCGTGACCACGGCGACCGGTTTCGCGCTGCCGGCGAACAGCGAAGCAGGCGCGATCTATCTGCCGGCCGGCGCGCGCGGTCCCGCCTTCCTGACCTTCGGCAATTTCAAGGTGATCCTGAAATACAACAATGCCGCGTCCTATGCGCTCGCGGTCTGCTATCTCGCCGATCTGCTCGCCGGCCGCCCCGCCATCGTCGCGGCCTGGCCGCGCGACGAGGCGCCGCTGTCGCAGGACGAACGCACGGCGTTGCAGGCTGCTCTGATCAAGCTCGGCTACAATCCCGGCAAGATCGACGGCATTATCGGCCATGACGGTAAGGCGGCGCTGCGGCTCTGGCAGAAGGCGCACAACCTGCCGGCCGACGGCTTCCCGACCATGGCGGTGCTGGCGCAGATTCTGACGGAAGCGAAGCAGAAGGGCTCATAGTCACCTCCCCCTCTGTGGGGAGGTAATTCATTCAAGCATTCGCGACCGGCGTTTCGAGGTCTTCCTCGACGATCTCGATGTCGGGCGGAATGATTCCGGCATTGCGCAACGCCGGCGACAGCGCCTGATAGGCGGCGAGGCCGACCAGCAGCGCGCCCGCGAAACCATAGGGCACGTAAGGCGACCATTCGTACATCCAGCCGATCAAGGGCCCCGCGATGAAGCCCATGGCGCTGGCACCGCCGATGATGCCGGCGACCGCGCCCTGCTCATGCGGCGCCACCGACAGCGAAGCGCCCGACGCGAAGCCCGGCCGCGCCATGCCGAAGCCCAGGCCCGACAGCGCCAGCCCGAACACCAGAAGGATGAAATTGCCGAACAGCAGGAAGATCGCGCAGGACGCAAAGGCGGTGGCGAGGCCCCAATGGGTCAGCACCCGCGCCGAGACGCGCACATACTGCACCACGACGAGCTGTGCGAAGAGCGCGGCGAACGAGGTCGCGAGCTGGCCGACCATGTTGAATTGCGCCGCATGATCGGGCGCGACGTGCAGCACGTCCATGAAGAAGAAGCCCATGGTCTGGATCGGCACGGTGCTCGCGGTGCTGAGGCCGATGGCGAAGAGCGCAAAGGGCCTGACCCGGCGGTCGTGCCATTTGAGCGAGATCGCGGACGCGGTGCGGGCCTTTGGCGCGGTGCGCTCCGGCAACAGAAACCAGATCGTCGCGGCGCTCAAAAGCGCCAGCGCGGAGATGAAATAGAACGGCACGAGCAGGCCGAAGGGCGTGAACAGGCTCGCGATGGCCGGTCCCGCCACCGTGCCCAGGCCGAAGGCGGAGCCGATGGTCGCCACGCCCTTCAGCCGCTCCTGCGGCGTGGTGCGATCGGCGACATAGGCCTGCGCCGAGGGCTGCGTGCCCGAACCCAGGCCGCCATAGAGCGAGCGCGTGAGGATCATCAGCGGAAACACCGCGAAGGCCGGCAGCCAATGATTGAGCCCGGCCAGCATGACGCTGGCGAACAGCGCGAAGGACAGCGCGAAGGCGAGCAGACCCAGCAGCATCACGGGCTTGCGCCCCCAACGATCGCTCATCCGGCCCCAATAGGTCGCGGTGACAACCCAGATGGCCGCGGACACCGCGAAGACACTCGTGGTCTCGACGGCGCTCAGATGAAGCTGCCGCGACAGCGGCGGCAGGATGTTGAACAGCACGGTCTGCCCGGCGCCCATGCAGAGCAGGCTGACGAACAGGATGGCAAAGGCGCGGCGGCGCTCGGCCTGCGTGGTGACGCGGGCTTCGGTGTGCGGAGGCGTGTCGGGAAATTTGTCGGGCATCGCGGGCCTAACCAACGCAAACCGATAAGGAGGTCAAGACAACGCGATGCATTCCTCCCCCGCTGTTGCGGGGGAGGGGGACCGCGAAGCGGCCGCCTTCGCTAAAGCTTCGGCGGCCTCGCGATACATCTTGCCCGCCGAAGCCTTGGCGTAGGCGGGTGGAGGGGGCAAGACTGGGCGAAATATCGCAATTCGCAATGAAGGTGCGGGACGGCCACCCCCTCCGTCATGCCTTCGCTCCACTACGGCATGCCACCTCCCCCGCTGCGCGGGGGGAGGATCGCTGCCGCATCAGCCGTTCGGCTTCTTGAAGCGCACTTGCGACGTGTCGCTGCGGCCTTGCGCATCGACCACGGTGATGCGTGCCAGGCCTTCGCCGTCGGGCGTGTAGAGCACCGGCTGGAAGCGCGTGAAATTGCCGATGAGCTGGCCGTTGACCAGCCAGGTCAGCGGCTCCTTGCCGCCATCGGCCTTGAGCACGAC
>CAZMHP010000160.1:0-7016 GCA_964566095.1 uncultured Rhizobium sp.
ACGCGGTGCGCGGCATCCTGGACGGCCATATTGTCCTGGAACGAAACATCGCCGAGCGCGGCCGCTTCCCGGCGATCAACATCCTCAAATCCGTTTCGCGCGCGATGCCCGGGTGCAATAATCAGGAAGAACAGGCGCTTGTGCTGCGCGCGCGCCAGCCGCTCGCGGTCTATGACGACATGGCGGAGCTGATCCGCCTGGGCGCCTACAAAGCTGGCACGAATGCTGAAGTGGATAGGGCCATAAAGGTTTATCCGCAACTCGAAGCCTTCCTGTCTCAGAAGAAGGACGAGTGCACAGCATTTACCGAATGCTACGCCGGTCTTGCGAAGATCCTGGGTAGCACCGCGGGGAAAGGTGAAGGATCATGAAGCGTGGGGATACGTTGATCCGCTTGCGGCGATTCCGCGTCGACGAGATGAAGCGCCGGATGGCGACGCTCGACGGCATGAAGGCCGACGCCGAGCGCAAGCTTGCCGACCTGGAAGACAGCGTGGCGCGCGAGCGCCAGCGCGCCGGCGATTCCGATATCGGCCGCCTGGCGTTTCCGTCGTTCCTGCGCTCCATCGAGGCGCGGCGTGAAAACCTCAAAGCCACGCTCAAGGACATCGAGCGCGAGCGCGTGACGGCGCAGACCGATCTGAACACCGCCTTCCAGGAGCTCAAGAGCCTGGAATTCGCCACCGAACAGCAGGCCAAGCGCGTCGCCGAGATCGAGTCGCGCCGGGCCCAGTCGCGGCTCGACGAGATGGCGCTGGTGCGCCACCTGCGCAAGCACGCGCTGCGGGGAGCGTAAACTCCATTGTCATCCCCGGCGAGCCGCGCGATGCGCGGCGAGGGAAGGGGACCCAGGCGGTCGGATCGAGTCCGGTCAATCCACCTGGGTCCCCTTTCCTTCGCGTTGCTGATGCAACGCTCAGCCGGGGATGACAGCAGCGTTTTTCAGCGCGCAGTATTGCCCCGCTGATTCGCCGGGGCGCCCCATCATGTCGTTTTCCGAGTACATCTCTCCCCTCGTCGGCCGGCTCATCCTGGCCTGGTTCTTCCTGAACAGCGCGCTGAGCTATGCCGCGCAGTGGGAAGGCACCATCCAGCTCATGGCGCTCAAGGGCATGCCGGTTCCGCCGCTGCTGCTGGCGCTGGCGCTCATCGCGATGTTCCTGGGCGGACTGTCCCTGGTGTTCGGATTTCAGACCCGTTACGGCGCCGTGCTGCTGTTCGGCTTCACCATCATCGTCTCGGTCGCGATGCACGATTTCTGGCTGATCCGCAACGCGATCGACCGTGCGGCCGACTTCGACGTCTTCGCGCGCAACATGGCGATCGCGGGCGGTCTGCTTCTCCTGGTCGGCATGGGTCCGGGACCCGTCGCGGTCGACAGCATCAAGCCGAAGAAGCGTTAGGACGCGACGGTCCTACCAGCCGCCGCCGCCGCCACCGCCGCCACCGCCACCGGAAAAGCCGCCGCCACCCGATCCCGAACTCGATCCCGGCGCGGTCGAGGCCGCCGCGGCGGCGCTGCCGAGCGAGGAGCCGAGCGATGACGCGAAGCCGGCGGCGCCGAGATTGTTGAAATTGCTGCCGACGTACCACAGCGGAACGTAGCCGTAGCTCTGGTCCGCGCCCATGCCGGCCGCCGCCGCGTCGGCCTCGAACTTCTTGCTCCACTGGTTCTCGCAGTCGAGCGCGATGGCGTAGGGCAGGAATTTCTCGAACACCTGCGGCGTGACCTGCGGCGGGTTGAGCATCTCCAGCCTGTCCTTCTCCGCGGTGATGAGGAAAAGCTTGAAGCCGTCGATCTGGTCGATGATGTGCGCGCCCGAGACCGTCGGCGCCTTGAGTAGGTGGTAAAAGATGTAGGCGAGGACGCCACCGATCACAAGTGCGCCCGATGCGATCGCCGACATCGCGGTGCCGAACATATAGAAGCCGAAGAACAGGCCGGCCACGAAGGGGACGGCAAAGGCGCTGGTCACGAGCGCGCCGAAAATATTGACGATGCGCGAACCCGGTCCGGAGATGGCATCGACCCAATTGTTGTAGGCCTGGTGCAGCAGGAAGGCGGTGCCGGCCGACCAGCCCGACAGCCAGATCATCATGAAGGATGCCGGCGCCGCGTCGTCGCTCAAGAGCGCCGAGACGATGCCCGTCAGCGCCAGAATGCCCATCCCGCCCCAGAACCAACCGCTATTGGTGACGAAATAGTGCTTCTCGCATTCGGTCTTCAGTGACGTCTTCAGCGCGGTGATGGCGCGCTGGATGTCGCTATGATTGGTCTGCTTGAGTTCGATCGAATCGTCCGGGCCGTCGAACAGCGCCTCCGACATGGCGGTCTCGCTCGGCGACAGCCCGCTGTCGCCGACGGTCTGGCCGGTTCGCGTCAGCGTATAGGTGCGGTCGTCCTCGGAGATCTTGAGAAAGCCCTTGACCGCCATGTTGATCAAAGCCGCCGCGAACGCCTTGCGGTCATAGGCCATGCGGTGGATGTAGCGCACGGCCTCGGGCGACAGTCCCGCCGGCGGCGCGAACAGCGGAATGACCGTGCCGCGTTTTGGGTCGCGGCCGTAGTGCCACCAGGCGGCAAAATAGAACAGGGACAACATGGCGATGCCCAGAACGGCGACGATGCCGCTGGCATTGTCGACGATGAAATCGCGCTGAAGCTCCGCTCGAGAGGGCGGCACCACCGCGCCCTTGGCGAAGCCGACGGCGACGGTCAACCCCTCGTAAGGCTGCAGTCTTTGAATGGTGACGAAGCGGATCGTGTCGCCGGAGAGTTGGTCGGCGGTCGCGTCGTGCGCTTGCGAGCCCTGCGGCCCGGTGTACATCGCCCATTGCACGATCTTGGCGCCTTTGGGCAGACGGACGGTCGCTGCCGCCTTGTCGATCGGGAAGATCCAGCCATTGCCGGTGACGTTCCAATAGATCTCGTCATATTTGTCGAAGAAGCCGACCTGGCGATCGGTGATGTAGGTCAGGACATAAGTATGCGGCCCGGGATCGACCAGCGCGTCCTTGTCGCCGATCTTCACCCGCACGCCGTTGTCGATTCCCTCGGTGTCGTAAGGCTCGCTATGCCCGTCCATCGCCACGGAGACGACCTCGAAGCGCACCCGCACGCGCACGCCGTGGCGGTCGATGTAGCGCGTGGGAAAATCGCGATAGATGCCGTGACGGATCTGCTCGCCGGTGGCGTAGACCGCGATGGTCTCCGACACGGTCAGGACCCCGTTCGCCGCCACCTGGATGTCGCTGTCGAAATCGGTGATGCGCTCGGTGGTGTCGCCGGCGGGCGCGGGCGAGGCACTGGCCGGCGCGCCGCGCGAGGGCGTGCTGTCCATATTCTGCGATTGGGCGAAGGCGGGAGGCGCCGCGACAAGCGCAAGCAGCAGCGCAAGTACGCCGCGCAGCATCAGCCGAACGAGACCTTTGGCGCGTTGCGGTCGGCGGCGTTGTCGAGCTGGAAGAACTGCGCCGCGGTGAAGCCGGTCGAATTGGCGATCAGATTCGACGGGAATTGCTGCACGCTGACGTTCAGATTGCGCACCGCGCCGTTATAGTACCGCCGCGCCAGCTGGATCTGATCCTCGATATCGGCGAGGTCCTTTTGCAGCGACTGGAAATTCGCCGAGGCTTTCAAGTCGGGATAGGCTTCTGCCACCGCCATCACCTTGCCGATCGCCGCGGTGATCGCAGTCTCGGCCGCCGCGCGCTGCGCCGGATCCTGGCTGCCGCCCGCGCTGCGCAGCCGCGCCAATTCGTCGAAGGTCGTGCGCTCATGCGCGGCATAGCCCTTCACGGTCTCGACCAGGTTGGGGATCAGATCGGCGCGGCGCTTGAGCTGCGCATCGATGCCGCTCCAACCCTCGGCCACCATGGCGCGGCGCGCTACCAGACCGTTATAGGTCAAGATTGCCCAAAGGACGATCAGCGCGATGGCGGCGAGAACGATGTAGAGAACCATGCGGCGAAGCTAGCTGCTTCGCCGCGTGGCGTCCATGCCGAGCCTTAAGACTCTGAGCCGGCAGTCCTATCGGCCGAGGAGCGACTTCGCGGTGTGTGCGACGCCGATCACCACAGCGAAGATCAGGCCATAGGCCAGCAGGGTCAGCATGTGCAGATCCTGAAAGGCCTTCCAGTCCGTCGTCGCATAGGCCGACGGATTCTGTTTGCCGACCGTGATCGCGAGCGCGTATTCGATCAGCGCGAAGGCGACCAGCGCGACCACGGTGGTGGTGACCACCGAGCCGATGGTCGACATCGTATAGCCCGCGGCCAGCGCGATGACGGCCATCACCGCCAGCGTCTTCCAATCCGCCACGGTGATGATGTCGTGAATGGCGTGCCAGATATCCATGATGAAAGGCATGTGACCCCCAGGTTGACAGACGCTTCCCGCGCGGTGCCGGTTTCCCCGTCCGCGACCGCTTATTAAGTGATCATACACCACTTCGGGCCTGCCGCGAATTGAGGCAACCGCAAAATTGCAAAGTTGATGTTGTAAGGTTAACGCAACCCCGAGACGACCTTGGGGGCCGGCGCCTCGCCCTGCAGGCGCTGCGCGATGGTCTCGATGGCGACGGCTGCCGGCGACTGCGGGAACAGCGTGAGAAGCGGGCTTTGCCGGCGCACAGCCTCGCCGACGCGCGGATCGTACGGAATGTAACCAAGAAAATCCGGCGTGCATCTGAGGAAGGATCGTGCCGAGGCCATCAGCGCATCGGCGATCCGCCGTCCTTCGGTGGCGTTCAACGCCATGTTCACCAGAAGCTGCGGCAGGCGCGTTGTGGTGCGGCGCAACAGAAGTTTTGCGAATGCGTAAGCGTCGGTGAGCGAGGCGGGATCGGGCGTCACCACCAACACGATGTCGTCGGCGCGTGCCGCGATGTCGAGGACCTTGTTGTCGACTCCGGCGCCCAGATCGATGAGAACGCGGTCATAGGCCTGGGCGCTTTCGAGCGCGTCGATGAGCCTGGCGATCTGCGCCTCGTCGGCATTGGCAAGCACGCCGGAACCGGACGGCGCGGCCAGAAGGTCGAAGCTCGCGCGTCCGCTGTCGATGCGCAGGACGGCGTCCTTCAGCGACTTGCTGCCGCCGAGCAGACCGACGAGATCGCCGCCCGCGCTGACACCCAGATGCACGCCGGCATTCGAAAGGCCGAGATCGGCGTCGCACAGAAGAACGCGCTCGCCCCGATGCGCGAAGGCATGCGCCAGGCTGACGGCGACCAGCGTCTTGCCGGTGCCGCCCTTGCCCGAGCCGATGGCGGTCAGACGGGTCATTGCGCGCTCCGTTGTTCGTCGAGCAGAAGCCGCGCCAGCGACAACGAACTGGGTTGGTCGAGGCCGGCCGCGACGAAGGGTGAGCGCGTCACATGCGCGAGCGGTATGGCCCGCGTCGATGCCGCGATCAGCGCGCCGGCGCGGCGCGTCAGATCGAGTCCGGTGACGATCAGCCGGCGCGCGCCCAACTCGGCCAGCGCCTCGGCGATTTCACCGACCTCTTCCGCGTCGTTGAGCGCCGAAACGACACCGATGGTTTCCAGCTTGGGCGCCTGCGCCAGCGCGCTGAACGCGGTGCGCGCCTTGGCATCGCGCGGATCGAAACCGGCGGTGTCGACGATGACGAAGGTCCTCTTCGCGACGCAGTCCGACACCAGCGTACTCAGATGGGCGGCGCTGTCGGATGTGGTCACTGCGCAGTCGAGATGCCTGGCAAAGGTCTCCAGTCGCGCCACGGCGCCGGCGCCGGCGGAATCGGCGGCGACCAGCGTGGTACGGCGCTCGGCCAGCCGCGCATGCGCCGCGATCTTGGCGGCGACCGCCGTCTTGCCCGCGCCGTTCGGTCCGACCAGCAGAAGCGCGCCCGCCGCCGCGATGTCGATGGGATTGGGTTTGAATTTCTTGTCGAGCGCGAAGGCGAGGGCCAGCGTCATGTCGGTGAGCTGCGCTTTGGCGGCGCTCTCGGCCAAGCCGTGCGCCAGGGTGTCGGGCACGCGATGGCGGGCGAGCGCGCTCAGCAACGCGCCGCGGTCGAAGCGCGTCCGGCCGCGCTGTTCGCCGCCGCCGCGCAGCCGGCGCAACAGCCCTTCATGATAGTGTGCGTCGAAGTCTGCGACCGTGGATGCCGCCGTCTCGCGAGCGGTGGGCGGCGCATCCTCGGCGTCGGCACGATCGAGCGCCGCGCGCACCATGACGCCGCCGCTCTTGGCCTTCTCGGACGCGATGATCACCGCGTCCGGCCCCATATCGGCGCGCACGGTCGCGAGCGCCTCCTTCATGTCCTTGGCGAGGAATGTTCGAAGCTGCATTAGCGAACCTCGCACCGAGCTGATCCTCCCCCGCATAGCGGGGGAGGGGGACCGCCGAAGGCGGTGGAGGGGGCGAGACTGGGCGAACTATAGCGGATCGCAACGAAGGTGCGGGACGGCCGCCCCCTCCGGCGCTGCGCGCCACCTCCCCCGCTATGCGGGGGAGGATCGACCGGGCACGAACGTTCGAAATATCCCATCACACCTGTCCCATGGTGCGAAGCTTCACGCTGGCGTGGATTTCGCTCTGCGACATCACCACGGTCTGCGGCCGGAAGCGTTCGATGATCGAGCGCACGAAAGGCCGCACCTGCGGGCCGGTCAGCAGCACCGGCACCTCGCCCTTGCTGCTCGCCTCGTCGAAACGGTCGCGCACGCTTTGGATGAAGGCCTGAAGCTGCGACGGCGCCATGGCGAGTTGGCGGTCCTCGCCCTGGCCGACGATGGATTCGGCGAAGGCTTGTTCCCAGGCCGGCGACAGCGCGACCAGGGGCAGATAGCCGCCCGGCGCCAGATGCGCGTGGCAAAGCTGGCGCGCCAGCCGGGCGCGCACATGCTCGGTGATGTACATCGCGTTCTTGGTGTGGCCGACGGCTTCGGCGATGCCTTCCAGGATCGCGGGCAGGTCTCGGATCGAGACGCGTTCGCTCAGCAGCGTCTGCAGCACGCGCTGCACGCCGGTCACCGAGATCTGCGACGGGATCA
>CAZMHP010000161.1:0-6978 GCA_964566095.1 uncultured Rhizobium sp.
ACGGCAGCGCGACGCGCATCGGCTGGAAGGCTCTGAACGACGGACGGATGGTGCGGTTCGCCAAGAAGTCCGGTGAGGTCATCGATGTCTGACGCAGGCAGCAAGAATCCGCGCGAGCGGGAAAAGGCCGAGGCGAAAGCCGCCAAGGCCGACAAGAAGGGCGCCAAGCGCGAAATCAACGCCGGCACGAAAGTCGCCGTCGGAGAGCACGCGCGCGACAAGAACTACGTTCCGCGCTTCAAGCAGCGCTACAACGAGGTCATCCGCCCCGAGCTGATGAAGAAGTTCGGCTACACCAACGTGCTGCAGGTGCCGCGCGTCAACAAGGTGGTGCTCAACATCGGCGCCGGCGAAGGTTCGCAGGACACCAAGAAAATCCAGGCCGCGCTCAACGATCTGACCGCGATCGCCGGCCAGAAGGCCGTCATCACGCGGGCCAAGAAGGCGATCTCGACCTTCAAGATCACCGCCGGCCGTCCAGTCGGCGTCAAGGTCACGCTGCGCCGCGACCAGATGTACGAATTCCTCGACCGTCTGATCACCATGGCTCTGCCGCGCGTGCGCGACTTCCGCGGCGTCAAGGCGAACAGCTTCGACGGCAAGGGCAACTACGCCATGGGCCTCAAAGAGCACATCGTGTTCGTCGAGATCGACTACGACAAGACCGAGACGGTGTGGGGCATGGACATCATCGTCAACACGTCTGCGAAGACCGACGCGGAGGCGCGCGCGCTTCTCGAAGGCTTCCAGTTCCCGTTCCCGAAATAAGGACTGCCGCTATGGCGAAGACCAGTCAGATCAACCGCAACAAGAAGCGCGAAAAACTCGTGGCGCAGTACGCCGTTCGGCGCGCCGCGCTCAAGGCGACCGCGGACAACATGAAGCTGCCGGCGGAGGAGCGCTTCGCGGCGCGTCTGAAGCTCGCCAAGCTGCCGCGCAACTCGTCCAAGGTGCGCATCCATCATCGCTGCGACCTGTCGGGCCGGCCCAAGGGTTACTATCGCAAGGTCAAGCTTTCGCGCATCGCGCTGCGCGATCTGGCGAATTTCGGCCAGATCCCCGGCATGACCAAGGCGAGCTGGTAAGGAGAACGATCGATATGGCAACGACAGATCCCGTCGGCGATCTCCTGACTCGCATCCGCAACGGCCAGCTTCGCGGCCTTGCCAAGATCAAGTCGCCGAATTCCAAGCTGCGCGCCAGCGTGCTGGAGGTCCTCAAGGAAGAGGGCTTCATTCGCAGCTT
Organism: uncultured Rhizobium sp.; assembly: GCA_964566095.1. Taxonomy (GTDB): domain Bacteria; phylum Pseudomonadota; class Alphaproteobacteria; order Micropepsales; family Micropepsaceae; genus Rhizomicrobium. Next base: position 1,246 of record CAZMHP010000161.1, read on the forward strand.
CATGGAAGTGGAGCAGGGCGGCAAGCGCGAGCTTGAGATCGAACTGAAATATCACGAAGGCCAGCCCGTCATCCGCGAGTTGAAGCGGGTGTCGACGCCGGGCCGCAGAGTCTACACCTCGGTGAAGGACCTCAAGCCCCATCGTCAGGGCCTGGGCGTGTCGATCGTCTCCACGCCCAAGGGCGTGATGACCGACGCCCATGCCCGCGACGCCAATGTGGGCGGCGAAGTCCTCTGCCAGGTGTTCTAAGGAGCGAAAGATGTCTCGTATCGGCAAGAAGCCGGTTCCGCTGCCCAAGGGCGTCACCGCATCGGTGAGCGGCAAGACCGTGTCCGTGAAGGGGCCGAAAGGCGAGCTCAAGGTCACGCTCGTGCCGGAGGTCGATGCGAGCGTCGGCGCCGACGGCATTGCCGTCACGCCGCGCAAGGACATGGAGCGCGCCGCCGCGATGTGGGGCATGAGCCGTACGCTGGTGAACAATCTGGTGGTGGGCGTCACGACCGGGTTTACGACCAAGCTGGAGATCCAGGGCGTCGGCTATCGCGCCCAGGTCGCGGGCAAGAATCTGAACCTGCAGCTCGGCTTCAGCCACGACGTCGCCTATCCGATCCCCGCCGGCATCACCATCACGGCCGAGAAGCCGACGATGCTGACCGTCGCCGGCATCGACAAGCAGCTCGTCGGCCAGGTCGCGGCCGAGATCCGCGCCTACCGCAAGCCCGAGCCCTACAAGGGCAAGGGCGTGCGCTACGAAGGCGAGTATGTCCGCCGCAAGGAAGGCAAGAAGAAATGACGAAGGATTTGTTCGGCCGCCGCAAGACGCGGACCCGGTTCAAGCTCACGAGCCACGCCTATGGGCGGCCGCGGCTGTCGGTCTTCCGTTCGGGCAAGCACATCTATGCGCAGGTCATCGACGACCGCGCGCACGCCACGCTCGCCGCCGCCTCGACCAACGAGAAAGAAGGCAAGGCGCCCAAGACCTACAACGTCGACGCGGCCTCCTCGGTCGGCAAGAAGATCGCCGAGCGCGCGCTCGCGGCCGGCGTGAAGCAGGTCGTGTTCGATCGCGGCGGTTACATCTATCACGGGCGCATCAAGGCGCTCGCCGAGGCCGCCCGCGAAGGCGGCCTGGAATTCTGAGAAGTTCGTAGCGACAGCGTACGAACGAGTCCAAATACGGGACCGATGACGTCCTGGCGAATAAGGAAGTGGAATAGCTATGGCACGTGAAGAAGGCGGAGAAGGCGGCGGTGGCCGCGAACGTCGCGGGCGCCGGGAACACCGGAACGACCGGGAGGAGCGCGACAATGAGTTCGTCGACAAGCTCGTCCACATCAACCGCGTCGCCAAGGTGGTGAAGGGCGGCCGCCGGTTCGGCTTCGCGGCGCTCGTCGTCGTGGGCGATCAGCGCGGCCGCGTCGGCTTCGGTCACGGCAAGGCGCGTGAAGTGCCGGAAGCCATCCGCAAGGCGACCGAAGAGGCAAAGAAGTCGCTGATCCGCGTGCCGCTGAAGGACGGCCGCACGCTGCATCACGAGGTTCGCGGCCATCACGGCGCCGGCAAGGTCGTGGTGCGTCCGGCGCCCGCCGGTACCGGCGTGATCGCCGGCGGTCCGGCCCGCGCGGTGTTCGAAGCGCTCGGCGTCGGCGACGTCGTGTCGAAGTCGCTCGGCACCTCCAACCCGTACAATCTCGTGCGCGCCGTGTTCGACGCGCTCAAGAACCAGCAGTCGCCGCGCATGGTGGCCCAGCGCCGCGGCCGCAGCGTGACCGACATCATCGCGCGCCGCGAAGGCAACAAGGCCGAACAGGCACCCGCCTGAACGACCGTTGAAGGAACACGACGATGGCTGACGCCAAGAAGAAGACGCTCAAGGTCAAGCAGGTGCGCAGCGCCGCGCGCCGGCCCGCGATCCAGACCGCCACGCTCAAGGGTCTGGGCCTGGGCAAGATGCATCGCGTGCGCGAGCTGGAAGACACCCCTTCGGTGCGCGGCATGATCAAATCGATCCAGCATCTGGTTGAGATCGTCGAAGAGAAGAAGTAACGGACACAGATGGCCGGGTCGCGCTTCGCGACGCTCGCTGCCCGGCCATGACGAGGTTAAAATGAAGCTGAACGAAATCCGCAACAACCCCGGCGCCCACAAGCGCAAGGACAAGCTCGGCCGCGGTTCGTCCTCGGGCCTGGGCAAGACCTCGGGCCGCGGCGTCAAGGGCGCCAAGGCGCGTACCGGCAATCAGGTGCATGGCTTCGAAGGCGGCCAGATGCCGCTGCACATGCGCATGCCCAAGCGCGGTTTCCGCAACATCTTCGCCAACGACTTTGCGGAGCTCAATCTCGGCCGCCTGCAGAAGGCGATCGACGACAAGAAGCTCAACCCGGCCGAGAAGATCACCGGCGCGATTCTCCTCAAGGCCGGCATCGTCCATAAGAGCAAAGATGGCGTGCGCCTGCTGGGCACCGGTGAATTGACGTCGAAACTCGATCTCGAAGTCGCCGGCGCCTCGGCTTCCGCCAAGGAAGCCGTCGAGAAGGCTGGCGGCACGCTGACCGCGACCTTCCAGAAGGCCAACCACATGAACAAGAAGGGTCAGCCGGGCAAGCGCAAGCTGCGCCGGGCGGCGGCCGCGGAAAAGCGGGCGGCGCGGAACGGAGTCTGAATCGGCTGTGGCGCTTCCGCCACGCGGGAGTGCACAATGGCCGCACTCGCGCTTGTCGCGGGGCGAGGGCGACCAGATATAGAGTCGACCCCGATCGGGAGTGAGACATGCCTTCTGCAGCCGAACAACTGGCCGCGAATTTCAATTTCAGCTCGTTTTCCAAGGCGACCGAGCTGCGCCAGCGCATCTTCTTCACGCTGGCCGCGCTCGTCGTGGCGCGGCTGGGCACCTATATCCCGATGCCCGGCATCGATCCGGGCGAGTTGTCGCGCCAGCTTTCGCAGCAGACGGGCGGCCTGCTCGACGTGTTCAACGTTCTGGCCGGCGGCGCGATCAGCCGCATGGCGATCTTTTCGCTCGGCATCATGCCCTACATCTCCGCCTCGATCATCATCCAGCTGATGACGACGGTGTTCCCCGAACTCGAGAACCTGAAGAAGGAAGGCGAGGCGGGCCGCAAGATCATCAACCAATACACCCGCTACGGCACGGTGGGCCTCGCCGCGATCCAGGCCTATGGCATCTCGCTCGGCCTGGAGCATTGGGGGCATGTCGTCATCGCGCCCGGCCTGTTCTTCCGCATATCGTCGGTGATCACCCTGACCGGCGGCACCATCCTGCTGATGTGGATCGGAGAGCAGATCACCAGCCGCGGCGTCGGAAACGGCATCTCGCTCATCATCTTCGCCGGCATCGTCGCGCGCTTTCCGCAATATATCGGGCAGGTCTTCGAATCGGTGCGCACCGGCGCCGTCGGCCCGATGACGATCATCATCGGCACGGTCGCGATCGCCGCGCTCGTCACCGGCATCGTGTTCATGGAACGCGCCCAGCGGCGCCTGCTGGTGCAGTATCCCAAGCGCCAGGTCGGCAACAAGATGTATGGCGGGGAATCCTCGCACCTGCCGCTGAAGCTCAACGTCTCGGGCGTGATCCCGCCGATCTTCGCGTCCTCGATCCTGCTCCTGCCGACCACCGTCGCCGGCTTCAACGCCCAGAACATCCCCGACTGGCTGCAGACCATCGTGACCTATATCAGCCACGGCCAGCCGCTCTACATGGTGCTCTACGCGCTGATGATCCTGTTCTTCTCCTTCTTCTACACGTCGATCGTGTTCAATCCGGAGGAGACGGCGGACAATCTGAAGAAATACGGCGGCTTCATTCCGGGCATCCGGCCGGGCAAAAAGACCGCCGAGCATATCGATTACGTCCTGACCCGCATCACCGTGGTCGGCGCCCTCTATCTGACGGTCGTCTGCCTGATCCCGGAAATCACCACGACCTACTATTCCATTCCGTTTTACCTCGGCGGCACCTCGATCCTGATCGTGGTGAGCGTCACCATGGACACGGTTGCGCAGATCCAGAGCCATCTGATCGCGCAGCAATATGAAGGCCTCATCAAGAAGGCCAAGCTTCGGGGAGCGCGTCGTTGAACATCGTTCTGTTCGGGCCTCCGGGCGCCGGCAAGGGGACACAGGCGAAAATCCTGCAGGACAAGCGCGGCCTGCCGCAGCTCTCCACCGGCGACATGCTGCGCGCGGCGGTGAAGGCCGCGTCGCCGCTCGGCAAGAAGGTCGATGCGATCCTGACCAAGGGCGATCTGGTGCCCGATGATATCGTCATCGACATCATCGCGGAGCGCTACGATCAACCCGATTGCGCCAAGGGCGCGGTGTTCGACGGTTTCCCGCGCACCATCCCGCAGGCGCAGGCGCTCGATGCCATGCTGGCCAAGCGCAAGAAAAAGATCGACGTCGTGCTCGAGTTGAAGGTCGACGACAAGGTGCTGCTGCAGCGCGTCGAGCAGCGCATCAAGGAGGGCGGCATCCTGCGCTCCGACGACACGCCGGAAACGCTCGCCCGCCGGCTCAAGGTCTATTACGACAACACCGCCCCGCTGCTCGACTATTACGGCAAGCAGGGCAAGGTGGTGACGATCGACGGTATGGCGCCGATCAACGACGTCACCAAGGCCATCGCCGCCGCGCTCGACGCCAAGGCACGCTGACCGCTCACGCTTTTATGATGCGCGGCGCGCGCATGCGATGCATGTGCCGCCGGTGCTGCACGCCGCGATGTCGGCATATTAGCGTGCGTCCCGATTCATCGCGGGATAAGCGCCATGTACAAGCTGTACTACTCGCCCGGGGCCTGCTCGCTGGCGCCTCACATCGCGCTCGAGGAGATCGGCGCGCCTTATGCGCGCGAGGTCGTGTGGACCGACACCAGCAAGCCCGGGATGACCGTTGCCTCGCCGCAGTGGAAGGCAATCAATCCCAAGGGCTATGTTCCGGCCCTGGCCGGGGTGGCGGGATCGAGCGGCGGCGCGGACGGCGTGCTGACCGAGGCCAACGCCATCCTGCTGTTCCTGGCCCGCAGCCATCCCGAGGCCCGCCTCCTGCCCTCCGACCCGGCCGGGGAAGCACGGTGCCTCGAATGGCTGGGATACATCTCCGGCTCGGTCCATGGGGGCGCCATTGCGGCGATCTGGCGGGCCGGCCGGTTCGTGGCCGACGAAAAGGACTTTCCTTCCGTCGAGGCCCATGGCCGGACCAATTTGCTCAAGCACTTTGCCTATATCGAGCGGCTGTTCGCGCAAGGCCGCGACTGGGCGGTTCCCGGCCATTATTCGGTTGCCGACAGCTACATCCTGGCGATCTACCGCTGGGGCGGCCGGCTGGGCTATGACATGACGCAATACCCCGCCTGGACCCGCCACGCTGAGGCCATGATGGCACGTCCGGCCGTTTTCCGGGCTTTCCAGACCGAGGGCATCACCCTGCGCTGAAGGGGTTAAGCGGCCTACGCCCCCCTGGGCGAAAAGACTGTCAAATCAGGCGTTGACTGAGGGGGGTGCATTAATATACTCCGCGCCCTCGCGGCAGATTTCCTGTCCAATTTGTGCGGCTTGACGCCCCTTGTCGGAATGGGCGCGCTGGCGGCTTGGGCAAGGATCGGACGCAACAAAATCTGTAAGCCGAGGAATGGCTTACGAAAAGCGGAGCACCTACGTGGCACGTATCGCCGGCGTCAATATTCCTACCCAGAAGCGGGTCGAGATCGG
>CAZMHP010000162.1:0-6894 GCA_964566095.1 uncultured Rhizobium sp.
GGCTCATCGGGCCGACATGGGCTAGCGTGCCGAAGGGCGAGAGCGGATAGGCGGGCACGCGGCCGAAGCTGGGTTTGAGGCCATAGGTGCCGGTGAAGCTCGCCGGGATGCGGATCGAGCCGCCGCCGTCGGTGCCGAGCGCCAGCGGACAGAACCGCGCCGCGAGCGCCGCGGCGCTGCCGCCCGAAGATCCGCCGGGCGTCTTGCCCGTGTTCCACGGATTGCGCGTGATGCCGGTGAGCGGGGAGTCGTTGGTGCCCTTCCAGCCGAATTCGGGTGTCGTCGTCTTGCCGATCAGGACCGCGCCGGCTTCGCGCAGCCGCGCCACGGTCGGCGCATCGGTGTTTATATAAGCGTTGGGATCGACGGTGAGCGAGCCGCGCCGCGTCGGCCAACCCTTGGTCACCAGCAGATCCTTCACTGCGACGGGCACGCCGTCGAGCGGCGACAGCGGCGCGCCTTCGAGCCAGCGCGCCTCGGCGGCTTCCGCCATCGTCAGGCTGGCATGCGCATCGATATGGCAGAAGGCGTTGATCTGCGCGTCCAGCGCCTCGATGCGGCCGAGACAGGCCTCGGCCACTTCGACCGGCGACAGATCGCGCGACGCGAACAGCGCGGACATTTCGGAGGCGGTGAGTTCGTGGGGTTCTTTGGACATAATGACTCTCAGCGAGTAGCGAGTAGCGAGTAGCGAGTAGCGAGTAGTTTATCCCCCTATTCGCTATTCGCTACTCCCCATTCGCTAATTGACCTTCGTCAGCGATGCTTCGCCGCCCTTCTCGATCAGGCGCAGCGTGCCGCCGGTGTTGTCGAACACTGTGACAGAGCAGTACCCCGGCGAGAACGCCACGACGCGATCGTCGGCGACCGCCGAACCCATAAGCACGTTGATCGCGACGTAGTGCGAGAACACGATGGCGTCCTCCTTGAGCGATGCGACCGCGTCCACGCACGCCTCGCGCCACTGCGCCAGATCGGGCGGCACATCCCGCCAGGAGCCGGCCATCAGCGTGCGCAGCCAGCCGACGCGCGCCTCCAGGCTCATGCCCGGGGGCGAGGGTATCTCGGTGACGGCATGCTCGATGACCGGCGTCGCGGCCCACAGCGCGGCGAGCGGCGCTGCGGTTTCCAGCGTGCGCTTCAGCGGGCTGGACAAGATGAGGCGCGGACCGAGGCCCTGGAGCTTGCCGGCAACGGCCTCGGCTTGGGCGCGGCCGGTATCGTCGAGGCCAGGATCCCTGTTCTCTCCAAAGCCGGCGGCGGCGTGGCCGTGGCGGACCAAATAGATGTGGGGCATTGTTCCTAACTCTTTGAAATCATTGAAACGCCCAATTGAACCTCGATTTTCGGGAGGGGGTGGGGGGTGCCCCGAAAATATCCTTTCGGTCCCAATTGGCTAGAAATGTGGGTATTTCGTCCCCAACTCTCAAGGTCCGGCGCCCACTGCCTGCCACATCGCCATCGCAAGGCCCAGGCCGCGCATATCGCCGGTGGTGGTGCCGATCATGCGGTTCATCGCATAACCGATGCTCATCTTCGCATCCATGTCGATGATGGCAAGCGAGCCGCCATAGCCGCCCCAGAACATCGCGTTGGGATTGGGCAGCGGCAGCAAGCCGCCCGGCAGGCCGAAGCCGAGGCCGAATTTCGCCGGCACGCCCATGATGACGTCGGTGCCTTCGATCCGCGGCACCAACGCCTTGCGCACGCCCTCGCGCGACAGGAAGCGCTTGCCTTGCGCGACGCCGTCATTGGCGAGGATGGCGTGGACCTGCGCGATGGCGCGCGCGTTGCCGGTGCCGCCGGCGGCGGGAATCTCGGCGCCGCGCCAGGCGCGGGTCCTGGTCTCGGCGACGTCGATGCCGGGATTGGTCGCCATGTTGCGCACCAGCTCGCTGCCGCCACCGGCACCGACCGCTTCGCTCGGCGGTGGTGGGATAAGCTCGGCGACGCGATCGTCTTCCGAGGCCGGCAGACCGATCCAGAAATCGGCACCGAGCGGTGTCGCGATCTCTTCGCGGAACACGGTGCCCACCGATTTGCCGGCGACGCGGCGGATGACTTCGCCGACGAGGTAGCCCTGGGTCAGCGCGTGATAGCCCGGCGCGGTGCCCGGCTCCCAGAACGGCGCCTGGGCGGCGAGCAGGGTCGTCGCCTTCTCCCAATCGTAGAGGTCGGACTTAGAGATTTTCTCCTTCCAGCCGGAAAGGCCGGCGGAGTGGCTCATCAGGTGCGCGACCGTGACGCCGGCCTTGCCGTTGGCGGCAAAGGCCGGCCAGTAGCGCGCGACCGGCGCCTCGAAATCGATCAGGCCGCGATCGGCGAGCATCAGCGCGGTCAGCGCCGTCATCGTCTTGGTCGTGGAGTAGACGTTCACGATGGTGTCGTTGTTCCACGGCCGGGTCTTGGCCGGATCGGCGTGGCCGCCCCACAGATCGACGACGGTCTCGCCGTTGACCGTGGCGCAGAACGACGCGCCGACGTCGTCGCCGCTTGCGAGGTTGCGGGCGAAGAGATCCTTGGCGGCTTCAAAACCGGGTCGGACGAACCCTTGGACGTCGGACATGGTGGCTCCTTCAGCGTTTGTTGTCATGGCCCGCAGTCGCGGGCCATGACACCTGAGTTTGATGACGAATCAATCGAACCGGAAAGCATTCGTCACATCCCCAGCCGTCACCGTGCCGGGGCGGCCGAGGATTTCTTCGCGCATCATCCAGTCGAGCGTCGCATCGTCGTCTTGCGTGTGGGCGAGGAAGCGGTTGCCGTTTTCGAGGCGGCCGACGACGATGCCGAAGCGCTTGCCGCGACGATCGAGCACGACGGTGTAGGTCTCGACGGTCGCGGCACCTTGCGGTCTCTCGACCACGGCGGGATGCGCCATGGCGTCGATGTCCTTCTGATAGGTCTTGGGATCCTCGCGCCGCCATGGCCCGCGCGTCGGCGTCGTCGAATAGATGCCGGCGGAATGCTTGGTGACGTACCAGCCATTGCCGGTGACGAGACCGAACTTGCCGGGCGCGGCGCGCAGCTTCTGCGCCATCTGCACGATGGAATGCATGACATAGTTGTTGCCGGGGCCGCCGAAATAAGGAAGCCCGCCGGTGATGGTGAGGCCGCGCGGATCGTCGGTCGCGATGCCGAGTTCCTGGGCTCCGATCTCCACCGCGCTCGGGAAGCAGGAATACAGATCGATGAAGGAGACGTCGCCGACATCGAGGTCGGCCATGGCGAAGGCCTTTTTCCCGATGGTGCGAATGGCGGGCGAGGCGTGATAGTTCACCCGCTCGCTGACGTTCCAGATGTCGGCCGCGTCGCCGCAGCCGTGCAGGAAGACCCATTTGGATTGCGGGATGCCGAGTTCGCGTGCCTTGGCGACGGACGTCATCACCACCGCGGCCGCCATATCGACCTCGATCACGGCGTTCAGGTATTTCGTGTAGGGAAAACCGACGAAGCGGTTCTTGTCGGTCGGCGTCGCGATCTCTTGCGGCGAACGGAAGGTCGGAAACCAGGAATAGGGATTCTCCGCCGCGACCTTGGTGAAGGGCGAGAAGAATTCGCCCAGCCATTTCAGATGATCCGCCGGCGAGCGGCGCTTCATGCCGCGCAGCGCGTTCTCGAACAGCGGATAGACGTTGACCGGAAAGGCGAGGCCGTGGCGGCGCTCATAGTCCGTGGTGCCGGCGCGCATGTCGCCGATCTCTTCCGGATCGGCGCCGGGGTCGGCATCGGGGCCGCTCGCCCAGCCAAGGTCGATGCCTTGCTTCATCGCGCTCAGCAACGAGGCGATGTACTCCGCGCCCGTCAGCAGCGCGACGTCGCAGGTGCCATTCGCGATCTCCTCCGCCGTGCGGTTGACCAGCCATTGCGGCGTGTTGCCGCCCGTCGCGGTGTAGAAGCTGCGGCGCGGCGCGGCGCCGATGCGGTTCGCGAGGCTGAGCGGCGGATTGCGGAACATGCGCTTGGGCAAGCGGCCCTGGTCGCCCGGCGAGTCGGCGGTGAAGCGCACGACGGCGATCGTGTCGATCGCAGCGGCGAGGTTGGACGAGCCGGTGTCGGCCAGCGCATCGGCCGCGACCTTCGCCAGCATGTCGATGGGGCTGAGGCTCGCGCGCACGTCGCTCTTGGCCGTGCGCTGCGTGAACTGCGCCCCGCCGACGAGGATGGGCGTGCGCGGATCGATGTCTGTCATAGGTGCGGTCCGTGTTGATGGCGCGATGACAGCACGCGCGCGCGGCGATTTCAAAGCGGCGGGATGACGTTGGGGAACCCACAATCGTCATCGCCCGCTTTATGCGGGCGACCCAATTTGGATAAAAACGGGTCGCCCGGACGAGCCGGGCGATGACGATTATTTTTGAAAGTAGCGCTCCAACCTTGCGATCGCTTCGTCGAGCACCGCGTGCTTCTTGCAGAAGGCGAAGCGGACCATGTGGTCGGGCGAGCCGTCGTGGAAGAACACGCTGAGCGGGATGAGCGCGACGCCGGCCTCCTTCACCAGGCGCTCGCAAAAGGCGCGGTCCGGCTCGTTGGTCAGGCCGCGAATGCCGGCGGTGAGGAAGTAGGTGCCTTCGCACGGCAGAACGTCGAAGCCGAGCTTCGCGATTCCGGCGGCGAGCTTGTCGCGCTTGGCCTGCAGGTCCTTGGTCAGGTTCAGCGTGAAGTCGATGTGCTGTTCGAGGCCATAGGCGACGCCGAGCTGCAGCGCGGTGGGCGTGGTGAAGGTGATGAACTGGTGCGCCTTGGTGACGACCTCCACCAGCCGCGCCGGGCCGGTGACCCAGCCGACCTTCCAGCCGGTCAGCGAGAACATCTTGCCGGCCGAGCCGATACGCACGCAGCGCTCGGCCATGCCGGGCAGCGCGATGAGCGGCGGCACGGTCTTGCCGTCGAACGCCAGATGCTCGTAGACCTCGTCGCAGATCACGACCGCGTCGGTTTGCGTCAACACGCGCGCGAGCAGGTCGAGCTCCTCGCGGTCGAACACCCGGCCGATCGGATTGAGCGGCGTGTTGATCACCACCGCGGCCGTCTTTGGTCCGATGGCGGCGCGCAAATCGGCTTCTGTCAGACGAAATCGCGGGGGACTGAGCTTGACGGTCTTCACGGTCGCGCCGATCGCCTGTGCGATGGGACGATAGGAATCGTAGGAGGGATCGATCAGCACGACCTCGTCGCCCTGCCCCGCGAGACCCATGATCGAAGCCGTCAGCGCCTCGGTGGCGCCGGAGGTGATCAGCACCTGCGTCTCCGGATCGAAGTCGAGGCCATAGAAGCGTTTCGCGTGGCCGGCGATGGCGCGGCGCAGTTCCACGCGGCCCTTCATCGGCGGATACTGGTTGGGCCCCTCGATCAGCTGCCGCGCGGCGGCTTCGCGAATGGCGAGCGGGCCGTCCTCGTCGGGGAACCCCTGGCCCAGATTGACGGCGTCATGCGCGACGGCGAGCGCCGACATGTGGGTGAAGATGGTGGTCGGCAACGACGCGAAGACGGGATTGAAGCGCGGTTCGGACATCCGCCCACCATTGCAAGCCGATCCGCATTCTTCAATTGCCGCCGCGCGCGGTTGAGCCGCGCCTGGCGGTCGGCTAGTATCGACAACGTCGATACGGAGCCTGTCATGCGCGTCACAGTCAAGAAATGGGGAAACAGCGCGTCGGTGCGCATCCCATCGTCGGTCATGGCGGCCGCGAATGTGAGACTGGACCAGGCGGTCGATATTCGCGAGGAGCGTGGCCGAATCGTCATCGAGCCGGTGCGCGGCCCCGCTTGCGACTTGGAATCGCTGCTGGCCCGCATCACGGACGAGAACCTTCACGGCGAGATCGATTTCGGCAAGCCGGTCGGCAACGAGTCGCTTTAGTGGCCTACGTCCCCGACGCGGGCGACATCGTCTGGATCGACTTCGATCCACAGGCTGGACACGAACAGGCCAGACACCGCCCCGCCGTCGTCCTTAGCCCCGCGAGCTACAACGCCAGGGTCGGGCTTATGCTCTGTTGCCCGACGACGACAAGCATCAAGGGTTATCCCTTCGAAGTGCGACTTGTCGGCCAATCCGCCAGCGTCGTGCTTGCCGACCAGGTCAAAAGCTTCGACTGGCGTGCGCGAAAGGCGCGCAAGAAGGGCAGAGCAACGCCGGCCGAACTGACAGAGATCCGTAGCAAGCTGCATCCGCTGATCGGATAGGCCGAGCGCGCCGACGGTCGGAACCCGGCCAAGCGGCCACAGCATCGGTCGCCCATTTTTCAGGCAGATTGCACAGCGATCGCCCAATGACGGCGGATCGGAATTCACGGCAAATCTAACCTCCTGAATCTCCTGTAGGATTTTCCGGCCAAAACCGGCACAAGTCCTGCAACTTCGTTAACGACGCGGTATCAACAAGCCGCCTCCGGGAGACAGGAATGAAAAAGATCGAAGCGATCATAAAGCCGTTCAAGCTGGACGAAGTGAAAGAAGCGCTGCAGGAAGTCGGCGTGCAGGGCATTACCGTGACCGAGGCCAAGGGCTTCGGCCGACAGAAGGGCCATACCGAGCTCTATCGCGGCGCCGAGTACGTCGTCGATTTTCTCCCCAAGGTGAAGATCGAGATCGTGGTCGACGACGGCCGGGTCGAGGCATCGGTGGAGGCCATCCAGAAGGCTGCGCGCACGGGCCGCATCGGCGACGGCAAGATATTCGTCCTCAATGTGGAAGAAGCCATCCGCATCCGCACCGGGGAGACCGGGGCGGACGCCATCTGAAAGTCCCGTGTTGGGTAGGTTCAACTTCTTGAAGGGGAAGACGTAACGACCATGGCAAACAGTCCGGCAAGCATTCTCGCGTTGATCAAGGCGAAGGAGGTCAAGTTCGTCGACATCCGCTTCACCGATCCGCGCGGCAAGTGGCAGC
>CAZMHP010000163.1:0-6859 GCA_964566095.1 uncultured Rhizobium sp.
GCGATGCACATCAACCTGCACAAGACCTTCTCGACGCCGCATGGCGGCGGCGGGCCGGGGGCGGGGCCGGTGGTGCTTTCGGCCGCGCTGGCGCCCTTCGCGCCGCTGCCGCTTCTGGTGTCGGACGCCAACGGCTTGCGTCTCATTGAAGACCGCGACGAACTCCCCGCGGGCGCGCAGCCCTTCGGCCGCCTCAGCGCCTTCCACGGTCAGATGGGCATGTTCGTGCGTGCGCTGGCTTACATGCTGAGCCATGGCCGCGACGGCGTGCGTCAGGCGAGCGAGGACGCGGTGCTGTCGGCGAATTACATCCTCGCCAGCCTGAAAGACGTCATGAGCGCGCCGTTCGGCGACGGACCCTGCATGCACGAGGCGCTGTTCGACGACCGCTTCCTCGACGGCACCGGCGTCACCACGCTCGACTTCGCCAAGGCGATGATCGACGAGGGCTATCACCCGATGACGATGTATTTCCCGCTCGTCGTCCATGGCGCGATGTTGATCGAGCCGACGGAATCGGAATCGAAGGAATCGCTCGACCGCTTCATCCATGTCCTGCGCCAGCTCGCGCTGGAGGCCAAGGCGAAGAAGACCGAGCGCTTCGCCGGCGCCCCCCGGCTCGCACCGCGCCGCCGCCTGGACGAGACCGCGGCCGCGCGCAAGCCTATACTGCGCTGGAAGAAGCGGGAGCTGCCGCAAGCAGCGGAGTAGGACGTTGATGCGGATCGTTGCCGCGCTCGGTGCGGTGCTGCTGTGCTGCGCCGTGGCGGATGCGGCAGAGCTTCCGGATGACTGGCGCCCCGTGGCGGCCGGCGATCTGTCGCTCATGGCGCCGCCGGGCACCGCTGCCGTGCTGGCGCAAAGCCCCGGCGTTCGGACCTGGACGGTTCGCGCCGCTCAAATGCGCGTCGTCATCCGCTCCGGGCCAACCGTCGGCGACGGCGACGATTCCGAGCCCAGAGTCTGCTATGCGGCGGAACGGATTGTCGTCGACGGGCGCGCCGCCGCGCTCCGGGTCGCTCGGGAAAATCCCAGACTTGATTGCCCGGAGAACTACGCTTCGCTCTACATCGCGACGCCGCGCGCCGGCGGATCGGCCATCTATGTGTCGGCGCAGGCGGCAGACCGCAATGCCCTGGCGGCGCTGCGGCCGATGCTGGCTACGCTTCACATCTCGAACTGACGGTCACGGGCGGGCCAGCACCACAACCATCGGTCCGAGCGGCTTGGCGACATCCATGCGCCGTTCGGCGGGGATCCAGGCGCTCGAGATCGTGCCGTCGAAATACAGCGCGTTGCGGCATCCAAGCTCGTCGCGAAACAACCGCGCCAGCCGGCCGAACGATACCGGCTCGTCGCTGATCGCGAACAGGGCCGTGTGCGCGTCGCGCAGCCCGACGCCGTTGCGGATGTTGTGCGACGGCCCGTCGGCCGCAATATTCGGGTTGAACGCGTTGTCGATCACCAACATCGGCCCCGACTGCGTCGCATAGAGGGGTGCCGCCGGCTCGTTCGTCAGCGCATCGCTGGTTTCCACGCCGAGTGTGCCGTCGCGCCGCAGCAAGAATGCCCCGTTCGGCTTCAGATAGAAGTTCCCGCCGCCGCTGCGCATGTTCAACGGCCGTCGCACGACCCCGCCCTCGACATACAGGCCGAGCGGTTTGCCGTCTTCCTCGAACATGCCGGCATTCATCGCGAACCGCACGCGAACGCGATCCGTGCCGAGGCCGTCCGCCAGCTTGTCGAAGCCGCGCAAGGCGGTGCCCGACGGCGTGGTCCAGACCAGACGAAGCTCGTCGCGCCGCGAGTCGAATGCGCACACGGTGAAATTGCTGCCCTCGAACGCGTGCGTTTCGCACGCCGATTCCGAGGCCGCCGCCGGCTGGGCCAGTGCGCCAAGTGCAGCCAGGAGGATGCAAACCGTCCGGTTCATGTTCAATACCCGCTCTTCTGCGGCAGATCGTCGGTTATGCCGTAGTAATCGCCCTTCTCCGCAACGAAAATGTGTTTTTCCAGGTGCGTGCCAGTCGGGCGATCGAAGGCGCCCATGCCGATGGCGATGATGTCCATCCCGACCGGGTCCCAGAACAGGAAGCTGCCGCACACCGAACAGAAGCCGCGCCGCACCGCATCCGACGAGCGGTACCACGTCAATTTTTCGGTGTCGTCCAGTGTCAGCGACGTCCGCTTCACATTGCTCGATACCCAATAGTGTCCCGATTGCTTGCGGCATTGCGTACAATGGCAGGCATCGGGTGCGTGCAATTCGTCCGCGACCCGAAACCTCACCGCTCCGCAAAGACAAGATCCCGAGTGCATGGTGGGGGCCGCCAAAAGCTCGGCGGAATACTAGGCTGGCCCACCGGCGCCGGATACAGCAGAAAAAAAGGCCCCATCCGGTACATCCGCGGATGGGGCCGAGGTGTCACTCGGAGGAAGCTTTGAATCGGATCAGGTGCATAGATGCACCGTCAGGCCCGCCGGCACGCGCGTGTCGGCGTCGCCGCAAGCCTGGTCGAGCTGCGTCTGGGTCAGGCCCTTCGCGCGCGACAGGTCGGTGCCCTTGATCGAGGTAATGTCCATGATCGCGCCGGTCAGATCGGCGTCTTCGAGCGTGGCATGCGCCAGATTGGCCCCGGAGAGATCGGTGCCGCGGAAGCTCGCGCGCGTGAAATTCGCGTAGGACATGCACATCAGGACCGCGGTGGCGCCGTCGAAATTCGCGCCGGTCAGGTTCTTCGCCTTGACGCAGGTGTTGGTGAGGTCCGCGCCGGCGAGGTTGCAGCCGGGACAGTCGACGATCGCGGCATGGATGCGCGCCACAGCCGCCGCGTCATAGGCCGGCGCCGCCAGGGCGCGCGAGCCCAGGACCATCAGCAGGCCAACGACGAGAGCGGCAAAACGCGACACGGGCTGTCCCAAAGTGAAACTCCTGCCGCTGGCGTCGCAAGCGGCGTGCCGGCGCAAGAACCGGGTCGTTTCGCCCGGGTGCCGCCGCCAGAGTGGGCGTGCATTCCAGAGGAGATGTCCGATGTCCTTCCGTATCCGCGGGCTCGAAGCCGCCCAATTTGCCCCGCTCTTCGCCCTCGACGATGCCGCCCTGGCCGAGCGCAGCATGCGGCGGGTTCGGATCGACGCGCCCAGGAGCGCGCCCTGCCGCGTCTCGTTGGAAGACGCCGCGCCGGGCGAGCAGGTCATTTTGCTTGCCTTCGCACATCATGTGGCGCACGCGCCCTATCGCGCCTCGGGTCCGATCTATGTGCGGGCAGGGCGCGAACGGTTCGACCGCATCGACCAACTGCCGCCGGTGTTCGACGGGCGCCTGCTGGCCGTTCGCGCCTATGACGGCGATGGCATGATGACCGACGCCGATGTGGTGGAGAGCGATCCGCGCCCTCTGTTCGAAAAATTCTTCGCTGACCCAGCGGTGGATTATCTCCACGTCCACTACGCGCGGCGCGGCTGTTTCAGTTGCCGGGTCGAGCGTGCGTGATCTCCCCAAGTGTCACGGCCCGCGAATGCGGGCCACCCAGTTGGTGCGCCACGATTTCTGCCGACGGCGCGACGAAATCAATTTGCGGGTCCGCGCAGGTGTCACCTGGGTGGCCGCATTCGCGGGCCATGACAGTTTGGGAACACCCACAAACGCAAACGGAGGCCCCTCGCGATGGCCCCCGTCCACGGTCAGCACACTGGTTTTCCGTATCGTGTCCCGCGCCTTGCAGCGCCGGCCGCCTCGGTCCGGTGCGATCTTTTCGACGCTTCCCGCCCGCCTTTCGTTGGGCCTTCCGCATCACGCTTGCGCGGTCATGCTCCGCGTCTCGCGCCCAGCTTGAACGGTTTCCCCGCCGTTCCCTGGATTCTCGGTCCACGTCAGCGTTCTAGAACGCTTTCCGCGGCCCTTGCCGCACTCCGATCCGTTTCCGGCTCTCGCCTTCCCCGTCCGGTGCAAGGTGTGCGTCGGTCGCCTTTGCAGGTGCCTTGGGCGTTTCCCGTGTGCGCGGGTGCCCCAGACGCCCGAAAAGATTGCTCCTGTTTTTTGCGCGAGTCGAGTCGCGCGAATCAGTTTTCCACAACATGGCGAATCACTTGGAGCAATGAAATTGCTCAACAAAACCGCGCGCCATTCACGGGTCGCGCTTGACAGTGAATGCGAGGTCCGTGTGGCCGGGCTCGGCAAGAACGGCGCGCGCCGTGTCGTCGCCATCGCGCGTGAGCGTCGCGTGTCCGTGCCGCCATGTGATGGTAAGCGTCTTGCCGCCCGCCGACACCGCTGCGTGCAGATCTTCGGAGAGATAGTCGCCATGAAGATAGAGCGTGATGGCGTCGTTGCCCGCCATGACGATCTGCACGCCATCACCGTTCTGCCAATTGCCGGCCCAGGTGCCGTTCCAATCGGCGGCGGCGAGGGCAGGGGAGATGAGGCAGGCGAACGCCAGCGCGGCGGCGAGAATTTTCATCGCGCGATGCTAACACGAACCGGCGGCGGCGTCAGAATTCGTGGAAAGGATGGCTGTCGCGGATCTGGGCGTTGAACCGTTCGAGCGTCAGCGCGCGAACCGAACCGGCCATCAGGTCGTCGTATTCGTCCGGCGAAACGCCTTCGTAGACAAAGGTCTTGCCGTCCCGGCGAAATGTCGCCCGTAAGGTGCGCCGCGCCCCGTCATACCAGACGGAGGAGATATCGGAGGAATCGAGATACGGCATGGCCTGCAAACGCGCGAACAGCGCTTTCGCTCCCTTTATTTCACGCAGCGCGCGCGCAAATGCACATGCTCGGCCGCTTCGAGGCGCCCGGAATTCTGCGCCAGGATCAGCGCCGTCTCCTCATATTCGAGGTCATGGCAATCGGCATCTTCGAGCTCGATCGTGTAGCGGTCGACGACCCGGCCGATGCGGTCGAGCACTTCAACGAGTTGTTTGGTCATGTTCGTCCTCCGTCCTGCGCCAACCAAGCCTAGCTGATTCCCGTTCCCGTTCTCTCCCAACTGACCTAACGCTGTCATGGCCCGCGAATGCGGGCCACCCAGGTGACGTCTTCGAAAATCTTTCAAAGGCGCGTAACATCTAAGTCTGGACCACCGCTCGCAGCTCACCAACTGGGTGGCCCGCATTCGCGGGCCATGACAACCGATAAGATGCCGAAAAGAACGGCTCTAAAGCGGAAGGGGTGGGAGCGCGAGCCACCCACCCCTTCCCACCCATCGCGAGGTGTTCGGTGTGATCTAACGGGTACCGAGAATTATCGCGGCCTCATGCTGAGCTTGCTTCAGTTTCTTCCATCGTTCCGTTCGGCCCTTCATGAGCGCCGTTCGGGAAAGGTCACAAAGACGCCAGTGAACCCAAAACAGCTCATCGCTCCGCATTAGATCAAAGCTATACATCTTTCTTCCTCAGCTGCAGCCGCTCGTCGAGCCGCAGGTGTTGCACTTCATGCAGGTTCCGTTGCGCACCAGGGTGAAGTTGCCGCAGCCGCCGCAGGCGTCGCCTTCATAGCCCTTCATGCGGGCCTCGGCGGCGCGCTTGGCCTGGAGTTCGCGCACCTTGCCGGCCTTCGTCGCGGCGGTTTCGGCGCGTTCGCGCAGCGAATTGCCCAGCGCGTCGACCAGCTCGCCGACAGGATTCGACATCTCGGCCAGCACGCTGGCGCGGATCTCGCTCAGCGCCTCGCCGACATCCACGTCGTCGGCGGTGAGGAACTCGCTGACCTCGCTGTGCGTCTCGTGGACATGGGCGTGCTCGGCATGCGGGTCGACTTTCAGGGCGGCGCCGCCGCGCACCACCGCAATGGTGCGCGGGATGCGGCCGCGCACAAAGCCCGGCGAGACCACGCGCCGGACGTCCCGCGCGCCGTCGCCGCCCTCATCGGTGCCGACGCCGACATCCTCGTCGCCCTCCGGCTGAACATGCGCCAGATCGTTGCGGCCGAGATAGGAGACGGCCAGCTCGCGAAAGATGTAATCCAGGATCGAGGTGGCGTTCTTGATCGAGTCGTTGCCGATCACCATGCCGGCCGGCTCGAAGCGCGTGAAGGTGAAGGCGTCCACGAACTCTTCCAGCGGCACGCCGTATTGCAGGCCCATGGAGATCGCGATGGCGAAAGCATCCATCAGGCTGCGGAACGCCGCGCCGTCCTTGTGCATGTCGATGAATATCTCGCCGATGCGGCCGTCTTCGTACTCTCCGGTGCGCAGATAGACTTTGTGCCCGCCGACGATCGCCTTCTGGGTATAGCCCTTGCGGCGCTGCGGCAGCTTCTCGCGGTCGCGCTCGCGGATGCGTTCGATCACGCGCTCCACGATCCGCTCGGTGACGACGGTCGTGCGCGCCGCCACGGGCAACTCTACGGCCTCGTCTTCTTCCTCGTCGTCGATTTGCAGCACTTGGCTCGCCAGCGGCTGGCTGAGCTTGGAGCCGTCGCGATAGAGCGCATTGGCCTTCAGGCCCAGACGCCACGACTTGATATAGCTCTCGCCGCACTCCTTGACCGTCGCACTGTTGGGCATGTTGATGGTCTTGGAGATCGCGCCCGAGACGAAGGGCTGCACCGCGGCCATCATCTCGATATGGCTGTCGACCGACAGCGCGCGCTTGCCGATGCGGCCACACGGATTGGCGCAATCGAACACCGCCAGGTGCTGCTCTTTAAGGTGCGGCGCGCCTTCCAGCGTCATCGCCCCGCAGACATGCAGATTGGCGAGGTCGATCTCGGCCTTGGAGAAGCCCAGCGTCTTGAGCATGTCGAAGTCCGGCGCGTCCAGCGCGGCGGCCTCGATCTTCAGCACGTCGGCGCAGAACGCCGCGCCCAGCGTCCACTTGTTGAACACGAAGCGGATGTCGAACGCCGATTCCAGCGCGC
>CAZMHP010000164.1:0-6853 GCA_964566095.1 uncultured Rhizobium sp.
AGACCGCGCTGGCCAACCGCCGCGTGATCGACCGCGTCTTCGTCGGCAACGAGGCCATCCTGATGGGCTTCGTCACGCCCGATCAGCTCAACGGCTACATCAAGCGCGTGCGCGACGCGCTGCCCGACCGCATCAAGATCACAACGGCAGAGCCGTGGTCGACCTGGCTGCTGACGCCGGAGATCGGCCAGTACGTCGATGTCATCTCGGTGCATCTGCTGCCCTATTGGGAAGGCGTCTCGGCACACGATGCGCTGACCTTCCTCGAGCACGCCTACAACGACGTGCAGGAGGAATTTCCCGACAAGCCGATCATCATCGGCGAAGCGGGCTGGCCGTCGGAAGGGCGCACCAAGCGTTTCGCCGAGCCCTCGGTTTCCAATGAAGCCTATTTCATGCGGGCCTTCGTGCAGTTCGCGATGCAGAAGGGCTACGACTATTACCTGCTCGAGGGCTACGACCAGCCCTGGAAGGGCGGCAATGAGGGCTCGGTCGGCGCGAGCTGGGGCCTCTACGACGCGCTCGGCAACCCCAAATTCGGGTTCACCGGCCTGCTGAGAACGTTCCCCGCCTGGCGCGCCTATGCGTTGTTCGCGTCGATCCTGACGCTCGTTCTGGGTCTGCTGATCCTGGGCTGGATGCCGCGCATGCGCCAGCAAGGCTATCTGGTGATGGGAAGCCTGGTCGCTGTGGTCACGACCGGTTTGCTGGTTCTGATCGACGCCAGCTCGCTCGAATATGTCGATCCCGAAGACCTGGCGATGATCATCGCGATGGTGCCGCTTGTGCTGCTGGCATCGACGGTGATCCTCACCGAAGGTATCGAGCTTGCGTCAAGCCTGTGGCGCGTCGAGCGCCGCGCCCTGCGCGCGGCCATCCCGGAGCAGAGCCCGCGCGTTTCGATTCACGTGCCTTGCTACAACGAGCCGCCGGCGATGGTGATCGAAACGCTGGATGCGCTGGCGCGGCTGGACTACGACAATTTCGAGGTCATCGTCCTGGACAACAACACGCCAGAGGCGGAAACGTGGGCGCCGGTGCAGGCGCATTGCGCCGTGCTGGGCGAGCGCTTCCGCTTCTTCCACTATGACAACATGGCCGGCTTCAAGGCCGGCGCGCTGAACGAGGCGTTGCGCCTCACCGATCCCACGGCCGCATACGTCGCGGTGATCGACAGCGATTATCAGGTCGAGCCGTTCTGGCTGCGCCGCGCGCTGCCGTTCTTCGCCGCGCCGGAGATCGCGCTGGTCCAGGGCCCGCAGGACTACCGCGACATGCACCACAATGCCTTCAAAGCGATGGCGTATGAGGAATATCGCGGCTTCTTCCACATCGGCATGGTGGAACGCAACGAATACAACGCGATCATCCAGCACGGCACAATGACGATCGTTCGCAAGGACGCGCTGGAAGCGGTGGACGGCTGGGCCACCTGGTGCATCACGGAGGATACCGAGCTTGGCCTCAAGCTGTTCGAGGCCGGCTACAGCGCCGCCTATATTCCGGAGACCATGGGCAAAGGTCTGATGCCCGACACGCTCGATGCGTTCATCTCGCAGCGCTACCGCTGGGTATATGGCGCGATGCAGATCATGAAGCGCCACGCCGGCGCGATCTTCCTCGGCCGCTCCAAGCTCTCGGCGGCACAGCGCTATCAATTCCTGGTCGGTTGGCTGCCCTGGATCTCCGACGGCCTCGGCATGATCGTCACCTATATGGCGCTGGTCTGGACTTTTTTTATGTGGGCCGCGCCGCAGGATTTCGACGTTCCGCTGCCGGCGCTCTCCGCCGCGGCGCTGGCGCTCTTCGCCGCCAAGACGCTCAAGACGCTGCTGCTCTATCCGCAGAAGGTGCGCTCGGGCATGCGCGGCGCACTGCTCGCCTCGGTGGCCGGCCTCTCCACCACGCACGCCGTCGCCAAGGCGGTGATCTCGGGCCTATTCACGCGCGGCAAGCCCTTCCTGCGCACACCCAAATGCGAGGACCAAGCGCTGCTCAGCCAGGCTCTGCGCAAGGTGTGGCAGGAGACGACGTTGCTCGGCCTATGTGGATTGGCGCTGCTGTCGCTGGCGACCGGCGCCGCGCTCGACGATCCGGCGATCCGGCTGTGGATGACGATGATCGCGGTGCAGAGCCTTCCCTATCTTGCGACGGTCGTGACGGCTTCGATCAGCGCGATCTCGAACAAGCAGCGCGCCGCCAAGACGCTCGCGCTTGCCACGCCCCAGGCGCCGGAGCCCGGACCGGTGCTGTCCAAGGCGGCTTAGCAAACATACATGTCATCCCGGACGCGTAGCGAAGCGGAGCGATCCGGGACCCATCAAGAAGCGTCGCAATGGGTCCCGGCTCTGCGCGATGCTGACGCATCGCTTGGCCGGGATGACAATCACGCCTAAACCGCCAGCACTTTTCCCGGATTCAAAATACCGTTCGGATCCAGCGCACGCTTGAGCGCGCGCATGACGTCGAGCTCCGCCGCGCTTTTGTAGCGCGAGAGCTGGTCGCGCTTCTGCACGCCGATGCCGTGCTCGGCGCTGATCGAGCCGCCGAATTCGTGGACGATGTCGTGCACCAGGCGTTGGATATCTTCCCACCGCGCCAGGAATGCCGCCACGTCGCCGCCCTTGGGCGCGCCGAAATTGAAATGGATGTTGCCGTCGCCGATATGGCCGAAGCTGACCGGCCGTGCGCCGGGCAGGACCTCGAGCACCGCGGCGGTCGCCTGCTCCAGGAATTCCGGAATGGCGCTCACCGGCACCGAGATATCATGCTTGATCGAGGCGCCTTCGCGCTTCTGCGCCTCCGACATGTTCTCGCGCAACGCCCAGAACGACGCGCGCTGCGCCTCGCTGGTGGCGACTGCCGCGTCGTCGGCCCCTGCCAGCGCTTCCAGGAAACACGCATCGAGATCGAAGCGTGCCGCGCTCGTCGCTTCCACCAGCACATACCAGGGCGACGGCGCCTTCAGCGGATCGCGCGCGCCGGGTATGTGCGCGAGCACCATTTCCAGTCCCAGCCGCGGCAGGAACTCGAATGCCGAAATCTGGCCGCCCGTCGCTTCCTGCATCTTGCCGAGCAGCGCGACGGCGGCTGCCGGCGACCGTACCGCGACGAAAGCCGTGCTGCGCCCCGCCGGTTTGGGGAACAGTTTCAGCGCGGTGGCCGTGATGATGCCCAACGTGCCTTCCGCGCCGATGAAGAGCTGCTTCAGATCGTAGCCGGTATTGTCCTTGCGCAATGTGCGCAACAGGTCGAGCACGCGGCCGTCCGCCAGCACGACCTCAAGTCCCAGCACCAGATCGCGCGCCATGCCGTAGCGCAGCACCGCGACGCCGCCGGCATTGGTCGAAAGATTGCCGCCGATGGTCGCCGATCCTTCCGCCGCCAGACTCAGCGGAAACAGAAGTCCGGCCTCTTCGGCGGCGCGTTGCACGTGGGCCAGCACCATGCCGGCTTCGACGATGATCGTGTGGGCCGCCGCGTCGAGCGTGCGCCGTTTGTTCATCCGCGTCAGGCTCAGCAGAACCTCGCCGTCGAACGGGATCTGTCCGCCGACCAGGCCGGTATTGCCGCCTTGCGGCACCACGGCGGTGCGCGTCTCGTTGCAGATGGCGAGCAATGCCGACACCTGCGCGGTCGTCGCGGGCCGCAGCAACAGCGGCGAACGGCCGCGATACTTGCCGCGCCATTCCTCCAGATGCGGCGCGATCTCGGCCGGGTCCTCCGTAAACCCGTTCGGCCCCGCCGCCGCCTTCAGTCGTGCCAGCGTCTCGGCGTTCATGACGCCTCCCGCGGCGCCGCGGCGCGCATGAGCCGGTCGTTGATCGCCTCGCCCAGGCCCTCATTCGGAATCGGCATGACGGCGATGGCCTTGGCGCCCTTTGCATCCAGCGCATGCAGCATCGCGAACAGGTTCGCCGCCGCATCGCGCAGATCGCCGGCCGGACTCAAATTCATCGCCTCGCGTGGCGCATCCGGTCCAAATCCGAGAAGCGCTTCATCGGGCGCGGCTGCCCGGACGTTCAGGCGCAACGCGGCGCGCGGCGCATAGTGGCTGCTCAATTGTCCGGGCGATTGCACTTTGGCATCGCGCGGCGCCGCCAGCGGCCCGACGACGGCCTCGATCGCCGTACGCGCGATGGCGCCGGAGCGCAGAAGCACAGGCGTCGCGCCGTCGAAGCCGATGACGGTCGACTCCAGACCGAGCGGCGTCGCGCCGCCGTCGAGAATGAGATCGACCTTGCCGTCCAATCCCTGCGCAACGTGCTCGGCGGTCGTGGCGGTGATCCGGCCCGAGGCGTTGGCGCTCGGCGCCGCGATGGCGAGGCCGCTCTGCGCAATCAGTGCAACCGCCACGGGATGCGCCGGCATGCGCAGCGCGACCGTGTCCAGGCCCGCGCTCACCAGCTCCGACAGCGGGCAATCGGCGGCGCGCGGCAGGACCAGCGTCAGCGCGCCGGGCCAGAACGCAGCGGCGAGCTTGCGTGCCGCATCGTTGAACTGGGCGAACCGTTCGGCCGCCGCGGCGTCGCGCACATGCACGATCAAGGGATTGAAGCGCGGCCGGCCCTTGGCCTCGAAGATGCGCGCGACGGCGCGGCCGTCGGTGGCGTCGGCGCCCAGCCCGTAGACGGTCTCGGTCGGAAACGCCACCAGGCCGCCGGCGCGCAGGATGCGCGCGGCGTCCGAAATCGCGCCGGCATCGGCGCGGCGCAGGGGGATGGGCGTCGGGGCGTTCATCGCCGAACTCTATAGCCGAATTCAGCGGGCTTTTGTGGCCGTCAGATCCACGGTGATGGTCACCGCATGGGCGATCGGCGTCTCGCCGGCCCATTCGCCGCTGCTGCCCAGCCCGAAGTCGAGGCGCGAGACCACGGCCTTGCCGACCATATGCGCCGTGTCGCCGGCGATGTTCAGCGTGAAGGGAAGGGCGATGACACGGCTGACCCCGTGCAGGTTCAGCGTGCCGGTCGCGAGATAGCCGTTGCCGCCGGTCGCCTTGAAGCCGGTCGTCGTGAAGCGCGCGGTCGGGAATTGCGTGATCGCAAAGCCCTCCGCGCCCTTGACGCCGTCGTCGTTGTCGGGCGAACCGGACTCCTCGCTGCCCAGATCGATGGCGACGACCGCTCTCGACGTCGCAAGATGCGCCGGGTCGAAATCGATGTCGGCCTTCCAGGACTTGAACGCCGCGTTGAACGCCTCGCCGCTCCACGACACGGTGAAACCCAGCCGGCTCTTGGCACGGTCGACGGTCCACTTGGCCGCTTGCGCCGGCCCAAGCGCGAGACAGATGCCGGCCGCGGCCGCGAGGATACGCCTCATAGGACCTCTTCGATCTGCGTCCACGGCAGCATGCGGCGCAGCACGTCGTCCTTCAGCAGGATGTGATGGTAGAGCGCGGCGGCGATATGGATGGGCACCAGCACGATCGCGCTCCAGGCAAGGAAGACATGCGCCGTCTCGAAGGTTTCGTGCACACCCCTCAGCTGCTCGCGCGTCTGGCCGACCCAGAACGGCAGGTTCGGCCAGAGGAAGAGCCCGAAATAGCTCGTGCCGTTGCCCAGCGGCGACGCCGATACCATCAGCCAGCCCGACAGCGGAATGAAGATGATGAGGAAATAGAAGACATAGTGGGTGAGATGCGCGAAGGCTTTCACCAAGGGATGCATCCCGGCCGGAAGCTTCGGCGCCGGATTGGTCAGCCGCCAGCCCAACCGCAACAGGCTGAGCACCAGCACGGTCAGGCCGATCGACTTGTGGATCTGAACCAGCATGAACTTGTTGGGATCGCTGCGCGGCAGATCGCCCATGATCAGTCCGAACGCGATATTGGCGATCAGCAGGAGCGCGATGACCCAATGGAAGGCCATCGCGACATGATTATAGCGCACCACGGTCACCGGCACGTTCAGCCTTTCTGCTTTTGGAACAGGGCTTCGATCGTCAGGGTGACGTCGTTGCCGACAAAGCCGGTCCAGCGCATTTTGTCCAGGCCGAAATCGCTGCGATGGATGACGACGCTGGCGCGAAAGCCCAGCAGATACGCCGCCGCGCCCATCGGCGACGGCGTGCCGCCGTTGAACGTCACGTCGAACGTCACCGGCTTGGTCACGCCGCGCAGGGTCAGGTCGCCGGTCATCTTGCCGCTGGTCGGTCCGGTGCGCTCGATTGACGTGGAGACGAAGGTCGCGGTCGGAAAGTTCGCCGCGTCCAGCACGTCGCTGCCCACGATATCGCCCAGCAGTTCGCTGCTCGCGACACTGGCGCTGCCCACATCGACGCTCACCGATACCGAGCTTTTCTCCGGCGCGGCGGGATTGAAATTCAGCGTGCCCGACACCTTGTCGAACCGGCCGTGATAATTGGTGAGGTCGAGATGCGGGATCTCGAACAGCACCTGGGAGTGCCGCGTTTCCATCTGATAGGCGCCGGCCGGCGCCTGCTTGGGATCGGTGGTGACGGCGGCATGGGCGGCGGTCCAACCGGCGACCGCGGCGAACAGGATCACGGCGTAGCGGCGCATGGGACCTCCGGGAAGCAAATGTTCCGTAGCTGGTATAACGCGCCGGGGCGGCGCATGCAGCGTCGTGACAGGGTAAATATCTGCGACTTGACGGTTCTTTTCGCTGCCGCCCATAGTCGGCGCAACCGCTATTCACCGAAAGGCTCCCTGTGAGCGCCACCGAATCCCGGGTCCGCCCGGGCAGCAATCTCGACTATCCCTTCGAAACACGGCCCGAGATCGGCCAGACCGTCGAAGTCGCGCCCGGCATCCATTGGGTGCGCATGCGCCTTCCCATGCAGCTCAACCACATCAATCTGTGGCTGCTGGAGGACGGCGACGGCTGGACCG
>CAZMHP010000165.1:0-6817 GCA_964566095.1 uncultured Rhizobium sp.
GGCCCGATGACATAGCTCACGCGTCCTTTTCTATCTTCGACCATGTTTTCTGGTCTCCCAACATCATTACCCCGCGCGCAACCTAGCCTTGCGGCTTTTAAAATTTGGCCAAGGGGCGTGGTAAATGAAGTCGTATGTTTTTCCTTCAAAGGCGATGAAATTAAGGAACTCGGCGCCGCGTTCGGCCTGCGGCGCCGTTGTTCCGGCTACAGCGTTACTGGATCTGCTCCAGCGTCTGCAGCATTTGATCGGCCGTGGTGATGATGCGGGCCGACGCCGAATAGGCGCGCTGCGTGGTGATGAGGTTGGTGAACTCGTTGGCGAGATCGACGGTCGAACCTTCCAGCGCCTTGGACTGGATGGTGCCCGCGCCGCCGAGATTCGCCTCGCCGATGGTCGGCGAGCCGCTGTTGAGCGACGCGACATAGGCGTTGCCCGACACCGCCGACAGCCCGTCCGGGTTGGCGAAGGTCGCCACCGGAATCTTGAACACCTTCTGCGACAGGCCGTTGGTGAACTGCGCGCTGACGAAGCCGTCATTGTCGATCGCCACGCCGGAGACCGAGCCGAACAGCGCGCCGTCGATGCTGGACGACACCAGGGCCGACGGATTGTCGAACTGGGTGATGCCGTCCGAGCTGCCGACCGTGCCCATGTTGATCGAGATGGTCTGCGGGTTGAGGCCGGAGACCGAGGGCGACCAGGGGATGGTGACGTTGATCGAACCGGTCGGGCTCGCGGCCGACGTATCGGCCGTCTTCAGCGTACCGTCGGCATTGAATGAAATCGTGCCCGAGGTGATGAGATTGTTCGTCGGGCTTCCGATATTCGCGGCGGGGCCCTGATAGGTCACCTCGTAGGACCATGAATTGGCGCCCGTCTTCACATAGGACACCTGAAGCGGCTGCGCGCCGCCCTGGCTGTCATAGACGTTGATCGTGCGCTGGAAGTCGGGCTGCACCGTGCCGGCCGCCATGTCGCCCGCGGTATAGGGCGTGGTGATCGCGGTCGAAGCCTGAAGATTGGCCTTGAGCGACATGGTCGTCGTCGCCTCCGCCTTGCCGGCGAGGTTGTTGACGTTGATGTTCGTCAGGTCGTTGCGGTCCGTCGGCACCGAGCCGTCGGAAGCCAGCGGCCAGCCCTGCAGATAGAGCCCGGCGGAGTTCTGCAGATTTCCGCTCGCGTCCGGCGTGAAGCTGCCGGCGCGGGTGTAGAGCAGAGTCGGGCTGGTTCCGCTGGAGGTCGGCGCGGCGCTGACCACGAAGAAGCCGTTGCCCGACAGGGCAAGATCGGTTGCCGAGTTGGTGGAGGTGATGCCGCCCTGTTCGGTGACGAGCTGCGCCTGGTTGGCGGTCACGCCGGCCGACGAGACGTCGCCGGAGCCGACCGCCGATGCGAGCAGCGTGGAGAACGCGTTGGCGGCCGACTTGTAGCCGACGGTGTTGACGTTTGCGATGTTGGACGACGAGACGGAAAGGGCCTTGCTGTTGGCGTCGAGGCCCGAAACGCCGATCATCATTGCGCCATAGATGCTCATGGTACTGTCTTTCTTCCTTGCCGCCAGGCGCGCCTTCGGCCTACGCCGGCTGAGGTTCAGACGCCCGTTTCTCGGGCGCGGGGTTGAGTCAAAGTGTTTGCACGCCGGCGATGTCGGTGAGCTGCACCGGCATGGGCCCGACCATCAGCACGGGTGAGGCGCCGGTCATGTCGACCTCGCTCACGACGCCGGTGCTGGTGACCGATGTCGTCACCGTCGAGCCGTCCGAAGCGGTGGCCGCGACGCTCAGCTTATAGGTGCCGTCGGGCAACTGCGTGCCGTTGGCGTTCTTGCCGTCCCAGGTGAAGGCATGCGCGCCGCTCGCCGTTTCGCCGGCGCCGGTGTAGACGACGTTGCCGTTGGCGTCGGTGACCGTCAGCTGCGTGTTCACCGCCGTCGTGTTCAGATTGTAGGCCCAGATCGCCTGGCTGTCGGCCAGCGGGGCCTGACCGTTGCTCACCGTCACGGCCTTGCCGAGATAGGACACGGCGTAAGCGCCGGTCTGGCTGGTGCCCTGACCGATCAGCGTCTTTAGATTGTCGTTGGTGTTGATCTGCTGCTCGACCTGGCTGAACTCCACGAGCTGCTGCGTGAACTGGTTGGAGTCCATCGGGTTCAGCGGGTCCTGGTTCTGCAGCTGCGTCGTCAGCAGCGTGAGAAAGGTGTTGAAATTGCCGGCGAGCTGCTGCTGTGCCGAACTCGCCGTGCCGGTCGATGCGGCGGCGGCCGAAGTGGTGGGATCGACGGTGGTCATGACCTATTCCTCAAACGCGAATGTCGAGCCGCGTGTCGCTCGTCGACATCTGGCCCAGTGAGACGGTGGATGCGGCGCTGTCGACCGCGGCGATGGCGCGCGCGGCCAGCGCGCGGGTCCGTGACGACGACTGTCCGTCGCCGTTGCCGGACTGTTGCTGCTGCTGACCCTTGAGCGAGAAATTGAGCCCGTTCTGATTGAGATCGAGGCCGGCATCCTTCAGCGCGCTTTCCAGATGGCCGCGGTCGTTCTGCAGCAGCGCGAGCGTCTGCGGCTTTTCGACCGTGAGCATCGCCTGCGCCTTGCCGGCGTCGTCGACCGTCAAGCGCACGTCGACGCTGCCGAAGTCGGCGGGATCGAGGCGGATGTCGAAATGCTTGGCGCCGCCCTCCGACTTGGCCGCGATGGTGAAGGCGAGGGCGTTGACGTCGGGCTGTGCCGACGGCTGGGAGATCTGAAGCTGGGCCGAGACCTGGGTCGCGGCTCCGGTCGGATTTGTCGGCGCGACGGGGCTGGACGGCGCGACGGCGGCGGCCGGTGCGTGCGCGGGGATTTGCGGCGCGGCGGGCTGGGCCGCTGCGACTTGCGGCGCGACGGGCGGCTGTTGCTGAGCCGCGGTTTCGGTCGGCGGCGGGCCGGCATTCGGCGATCCTGCGGCCGGTGTGCCGGATCCGGCGCCGGCCTTGTTGTCGTCGGCCCGTGGCGCGGTGGCCTGCGTGTTCACATCCTTCGGATCGGGGAAATTGCGCGTCGCGGTCTTTCCCGCATCGGCCAGGGCATCGGCGGCGGTGCTGCGCGCTTGCGTCTTTACATTGCCGGTGGGCACGGCCTTGCCGGCATCGCCGGGCTTGGTCGGCTTGACGGTCGTACCGGTGGGAACGACGGAGGCGGCGCTCATCGCGCCGGCCACGGCGTCCGTCGCGGCGCCGTCCGCCGTTTCGTCAGCGTCGTTCGAAGCAGGGACGGATGGCGCGGCGGCGGCGGTGACCGGTAGGGCAGCGCCAAAATTCGCGTCGTCCGACTCGATCGAGCCTGTCGGTGACGTGCCGATGGGCGTCGTCGCATCCGAAGGGGACGCCAGCGGGGCGCATTCGGATGCGGACGACGGTGGGGGCGGTGCCGCGGTCACGACCGGTGAAACGGGCGCCGTCAAGGCCGCATCGTCGTCGCTCTTCGCGTCTCCGCGCTTGTGCGTGATGGAGTGATGCGCGTCGTCCGCCGGTTTCACCGGATCGCCTGCGGCTGCGGTACTCGCGGTCGAAGCGTCCGTGAGCGCCGGTACGATCGCGGGGTCGGCGGCAACGGCCGGCGGCGCATCCTGCGCGGACGCCGCGAATGTCGCGGAGGCGTCCTCGGCGTCGCTCGCGGAGCCGGCTGTGTTCGTGGAATCGCCAGAGGGCTCATCCGTATTTGCCGCATCGGACGGGGCGCTGGCGTCCGGCGCAACGGCGAAGAAGGAGTGCCGCGAGCGCGCCGCGCCGTTG
This sequence comes from uncultured Rhizobium sp., assembly GCA_964566095.1. Taxonomy (GTDB): domain Bacteria; phylum Pseudomonadota; class Alphaproteobacteria; order Micropepsales; family Micropepsaceae; genus Rhizomicrobium. The sequence continues at coordinate 3,776 of CAZMHP010000165.1, forward strand.
GCGGCCGTTGTTGCGCCTTGCGCCGACGGATCGTTCGGGTCGGCCGCGCCGGTGGAGGTCGCATCGTCGCTCGCCACTCCGGCGACGCTCGAAATGTCTGCGCCCGATGGCTGCATGATATCGTCGAGCATCGCGGTGAACGCATCGGCGCCGCCGGACGCGGCTGCGGCGGTGCCGCTCACGCTCGTCGGGGTCGGGCCGTTCGAAATGGAAGTCGTCGCGAGTGCTGTCACGTGCCGTGCTTGCATGGTACCGACGGCGTCGTAGCAAGGGCCGGACCAAGCCGTTTTGTCGCGTCATTCGCTTTATTCCGTGCGGATGTCGCCTGGCGCGATGGCCAAGATGCACGGCACGAACTGCCTCGACGCGGCAAACTCTGCCGCTTGTGCGACGCCTATTGCCGTGTCGAGGCCCGATTTTCCGCGCAAAGCCGCCGCGCGGCATGGCACGGCCCTTGCGATCCCGACCTCGGCGGCAAAGCACTTCACGGATATCCTCGCTTGAGCCTGAATGGAATCGCATCGGCGGCGTTGAGCGCGCTTCAGACCAACAGCACCGCGCTGAAAGTGGTCTCGAACAACGTTGCGAACCTCAACACGCAAGGTTACGCGCGGCGCGTCGTCAACCAGGCGACGTTGAGCAATGGCGGCCTCCTGGGCGGCGTCACCATCGAGGACATTCAGCGCGTCTCCGACCAGTTCCTCGATGCCGAGGCGCTTTCGGCCGGATCGTCGTCGGCGCGCTACGACACGCAGTCCAGCGTGTTCGATCAGTTGAACGGCCTTCTCGGCGCGCCGGGCGACAGCACCAGTCTGATGGCGCAGTTGGGCAATGTGTCCTCGTCCCTCGGCCAGGCGGCGCTTTCGCCTGCGTCCAGCGCCAATCAGCTCGGCGCCCTGAACAGTTTCCAAGGTCTCGCCGGCACGATCTCGAGCCTGGCCTCCCAGGTCAGCGGATTGCGCGACCAGGTGGATCAGCAAGTCACGACGGCGGTCAGCGGCGTCAACACGCTCGTCAAGCAGATCTACGACCTCAACGCCCAGATCGCGAACACGCAGGTTTCGAACGACGATTCTTCGGCGCTGCTCGATCAGCGAGACACGGCGCTGCAGAGCCTCGCGCAACTCGTCGGCATCCGCACCGTTCAGCAGCCCAATGGCGGCGTCACGGTGATGACCGAGGACGGCGTCAATCTGGTGGGCGACAGCTACGCCCAGCTTTCCTATACGCCGGGCGCCAACAACGGCACCTATGGCGCGATCACCACACAGGACATCAATCCGCGCTCGGGTGCGCCGATCGGCACGCCGCAGAATTTCGATTCTCATCTCGCCTCGGGCCAGATCAAGGGTTTGATCGACATGCGCGACGGCACGCTCGCCGATATCGGCGTCGAACTCGGCAATCTCGCGCGAACCACGGCGCAGGCATACAATACCGCGCACAACGCCAACACATCATTCCCGCCGCCGGCGGCGCTGACCGGCCACAACACCGGCTTGCTCGCGGGCGACGCGCTCAATTTCACCGGCAAGACGACGGTCGCCGTGGCCGATTCCAGCGGCGATCTGGTCAGCCGCGTCGATGTCGATTTCGGCGCGCAGACGATCTCGGTCGATGGCGGGCCGTCCAGTTCCTTCGCCAATACGGTCGGCGGCTTCGCGAGCGCGCTCAACACCGCGCTCGGCAGCAATGGCAGCGCCAGCTTCAGCAACGGCGTGCTCAGCGTGCAGGCCTCCGGCGGCAACGGCATCGTGGTGCAGGACGATGCGACGACGCCGGCCAGTCGCGGCGGCGCGGGGTTCTCGCAATTCTTCGGCCTCAACGATCTCTTCCGCTCCGCGGCGCCCTCGATCCTGGCGACCGGCCTGTCCGGCAGCGATGCCAGCGGCTTGGCGGCCGGAAGCCAGATCAGCCTCGCGCTCAAGGGTCCCAATGGCGACATCGCCAAGACCGCGACGGTGACGATCTCCGCCGGCATGTCGATCGGCAATGTCGTCACCGCGTTGAACACCGCGATGGGCGGCAGCGCCACCTTCACGCTCAATCCCGACGGTTCGATCAGCGAAACGCAGCCTTCCAATCTATCCGCCTACGCGCTGGCGGTGACCGGCGACACCACGGCGCGCGGCACGACCGGCATGAGCTTCACGCAGCTCTTCGGCATCGGCGACAACCAGACGGCGCTGCAGGCCGCGAGCTTTTCGGTCAATCCGCAGATCGCGGCGGCGCCGCAGACGCTCGCTTTCGCGCAGGCGCAGATCGCCGCCGGGACGGTCGCCGGCGACTCGATCGTCGGCCATGGCGACAATTCGGGCGTCCTCGCGCTTCAGAATGTCGGCTCGGCGACGCAAAGCTTTGCCCAGGCCGGCGGCATCGCGGCCGAAACCGCGTCGCTCAGCGACTACGCGGCCGCGTTCTATCAGGACGTGGCGACGCGCGGCTCCACCGCGACGGCGAACAAGACGACGCAGGACGATCGGCTTCAGGAGGCGCAAACGCGCCAAAGCTCGAATTCCGGCGTCAATCTCGACGAGGAACTCACCCACATGATGACCTATCAGCAGGCTTACAGCGCTGGCGCGCGCATGCTCTCGGTCGTCCAGCAGCTCTTCGACACGCTGCTGCAGGTTCAATAGAGGCCGCCATGAACGTCGATCGCGCATCCACCGCGGGACAAGCCCAGTACCTGCTGCAGCAGATACAGACCGCCTCGCAGCAGCTTCAGCAGACCCAGGACCAGGTCGCCAGCGGCAAGGTCGCTACGGACTATTCGGGGCTCGGCGACAAAGTTGCCGTGCTCGAAGCCGCGCGCACCGCCGCCAACAAGGCCGATGCCTATCAACAGAATACGACGATCGCGGTGAACCAGGCCGATCTGCAGGACTCCCAGCTGAGCTCGCTCTCCGATCTCGCCAACCAGCTCCGCCAGGCGATCACCACCTCGGTCGCCAACAATGACGGCACGACCTTGATGGCGACGGCGCAGGGCATCTTCGATCAGGTCAGCCAGATCCTGAACACCAAGGACGCCAACGGCAA
>CAZMHP010000166.1:0-6739 GCA_964566095.1 uncultured Rhizobium sp.
CGCAATAGCCGATGCGCCAGCCGGTCATCGAATAGGCCTTGGAGACGCCGTTCATCGTGAGGGTGCGGTCGTAAAGACCGGGCTCGACCTCGGCGATGGTGGCGAACTTGAAACCGCCGAAGACGAGATGCTCGTACATGTCGTCGGTCAGCACCCAGACCTGCGGATGGCGCATCAACACGTCGGTCAGCGCCTTCAGCTGCGCGCGCGAATAGCAGGCGCCGGTCGGGTTGGACGGCTGGTTGAAGACGAGCCATTTGGTCTTGGGCGTGATCGCCGCTTCCAGCGCCGCGGGCGTCAGGCGGAAGCCGTCTTCGAGCCTGGCCTCCACGATCACCGGCTTGGCGCCGGCCAGCAGCGCGATATCGGGATAGGAAACCCAATAAGGCGCGATGCAGATCACCTCGTCGCCCGGGTTCAGCGTCGCCATCAGCGCGTTGAACACGATCGCCTTGCCGCCCGGCGACACGAAGGTCTGCGCGATCGCGTAGTCGAGATTGTTCTCGCGCTTGAATTTCTTGACGATGGCGGCGCGCAGTTCGGGAATGCCCTCGACCGGGGTGTATTTCGTCTCGCCGCGGCGGATGGCGGCGATCGCCGCTTCCTTGATGTTTTCCGGCGTGTCGTGGTCCGGCTCACCCATGGCGAGGCCGATGATGTCCTTGCCGGCGGCCTTGAGGTCGCGTGCCTTCTGCGACGCGGCGATGGTCGGCGAAGGCTGGATGCGGCCGAGCGATTCGGCGAGAAAGCCCTTGGGCAGCGGCTTGGACGAAGATTGCGACATGGCGGGTCAGACGCTTTCGAAACGAGGCGTTGACCTATCAATCCTTTGGCGCATCGCACAAGGGCAAATGCCCCACAAGCGGGGTGCCGAAGAGCCGCTATGAGCGTTTCGCCGATCTCAAACCGGCTTATCCTTGGGCAATTGATTCGGGAGTCGCCGACATGCGCCCCTGGCTTGCGCTTCTGTTCACCGCCCTGACGCTCGCGGCCTGCTCCAAGGCGCCTCCGCCCGCCGGCCGCTGGGAAGGCGTCTACGAGGACGCCACCACCTTCATCGCCGCCCGCCTGGAGATCGAGCCCGACGGTGGCGTGCGCGTGAGCGCGCCCGACGTGGTCGACCCGTCGATAGCGAGCGACGACGAACGCGGGCTGATGCGTCAGAACATGGCGGCCAAGCTGGCCGGTGCCTGGGGCGAGGTGGGGCCGCGGCCGATGGATTTCGACGGCAAGACGTTCCGCAAACCCGGCGGCATCGCGCCCCAGATCGACTGGGACGCGCAGAGCAAGATCATGACGCTCTACGTCTATATCGGCACGCGACGGGCGATCCAAATCCCCCTACGGCCGGTCGATGACTTCAGCGACGATCCGTGGAAGGGGTGAACGCGCATAAAAAGAACGCGAGCTTGAAAAATCGCGCTCAAGTACTTTAGATTTATGAGGTATTTAACTGTCTGATCCATCTCTCGGCAGCAAGGATACTACCCCATTACTATGCAAAAGCAGCCTCAACTATAAGGGGTCTGATGATCCGATTTGACGACCGACTAGACCCAAGAGACGACAACCGAACTGACTTCCAGCGGTTTGCCTGGCAAGCATTGCAAAGCGCATATTTTGACCCGTTAGTCGCAGGTAGATACGTTCGACCTTATTTTAGTCCCGGAAGAGATGGAAAAATCGATCACGTGTTGGTTGGCGATAAGAATCATATCGTTGTGGAATGCAAATTTTATGGAAAGGGTCGCACCCGGGACAAGCCCGAAACCGATTGGACTGAGGTTGCTCAAGCTCTTAGAAAAAACCTGACGCACAAAAACTCGGTCAACCGTCAAGGCTACAAACCTTGGTTTCAGCGGGAGTATCCAATCGCCGGATACTGGTTCTGCACCAGTGGCTTACTCACTCCCCCCCGCCAAACGGAGCTACGGCAAAACATTCGAAAATTCTTTTCGAAACTTGCAAAAGAGCCCTTACTAGCACATCTCAAAGATATCAACGTGGAAGTTATTGCTTGGAACGATTTTCAGGGAGCTCTCGCTGCTTCGCCACCGCTAAATTACGCTTGGTTCAAAAAACTTCCGCGCGGCTTACGGCCTCTCAATGATTCAGCGGGGGCACGGACATTCAAGAAATTCTTGGAGGAAGACACACTACCATTTTATTCAAGGAAGCTATTTAACGAAGGCGCAAGCGTCGAATCGAAGCTCGACGACGAGACGCTAATTCTCTCGGCTCTTATGGCTCGCAATTCAAAAGACCTTGCAATTCTCGCGGGTCCGGGCGGTGTAGGTAAGACCCGGCTTGCTCTTGAATTGGGACGGCGGGCCGAGAGCCTTGGCTGGCTCGTCCTCAAAGCAGAACAGCGCATTTCGGGTGAAGCAATCAAAGATCTCACACGCGATTACACCATCGCGGCAAAAATTTTAATAGTTGCGGACTACGCAGAAGCAATGACTGCGCTGTCTGATGTTGTACAGGAAATCCTTGACGCAAATCGGGACGGCGAGCATCAAATTCGACTAATCGCAACTTGTCGGGCAAGCGCAGTATCCGTCGTCCGTGAGGCGTTCGAAGGCGCAGACCACAAGTTTGTGTATCTGCCTGGCACTCGAAACGACGCCTACGGGAATTGGGTCGTGGAGCGTATCGTTCACAGCCTACCACACTCGCAGACCATAGCCACGATTTGCGGTGGAATGCCGGTACTTGCCGCTTTTGCTCTGTTCTTGTACCGCGAGTTTCCGGATAAGTATGATACTCAGTTCGCTTCTATCCTTGCCGGGGACAATTTCTCACGTTGGGCAGAGAAACGGCTGACCGTGGCGCTTAGAAGCCGGGGAATTGAGCCTGCACATGTTCGCCGCCCCCTTGCGACAATCGCCGCGCAATTGCCCTTGAAAGTAAATGCGTATGACCAACTTCGGCGGTCTGATGAGCGCGCCGCTCAGTTGTTGAGTATTCTTCTTGATGATCGTTGGCTAGAAATAAACGGGGACGAAGTCGTCGCAGTTCACGACATTTTTGCAGATGCGTTGTTCACGCAATACGTTTTCGAAACTACTACTTCCGCGGAACAAAGGATTGCGGATATTCTTTCCGATGCTGCCGTAGCGACATGGCTCGGCCGCACAATCCTGGCGCTAAATCGAATGGCGGCCCACCCAGATCACAAGCGCCTCGATGGTACGAGCATATTGCGACGACTGAGGTTGCAAATACCGGAGCATCTCATTGCTGCCCGCGCCACTCTACTTTCCTTGCGACTCCCGAACGAAGGAGCGGTTGTTGATTTACTCCTTGAAATGCCGGCCTTGGTTTCAGCCGTAGCGAGTGATCCAAATTGTGATCTCGGAGTCGCAAGCCTTGCAAAATTTATTTCCCTCTCTGGCCTTGGTGTTTGGCGGGATAGTGCCACAAGAATGATCGAAGAGTGCCTAGATCTCGCGGTGGAGAGGTCTCACCCCGTCAGCCTAGTCGCTCGCAATGCAATTGGTCTATCGCCTTTGCGATATCGGCACAAAGCCATCGAATGGATACAGAAATCGCCCGAGCAGGCGGACTACATCATCAAAGAGTGGCTGAGAGCAGGCGGCGACTTTGAGACCGTTCGAGAAGCGGCCATCAGTTGGTTTCAAAGCCACGCTGTCGCTGAAAAGGCCGTTTTTCTGTTGAAATGGCTCGCGCGCGAGCGCGATCTTCCGTCCTCAGTAATTGACGATATGATTGGCTGGTGCGTTTTGCATTCAAACAACCGGGATGCCATTTCCCGAATTGTGAGCTTGGCCTCCACCTTCGGGTCCGGGCCATTCGTTGTCATGCTTGTAGATTCGATGTTTCTCGTGCTCGAAGATGTTCAGGTAGCTGAGCTTTCGGAGCCGATGAAGAGGCAAGCTGTGCAAAATGCACTGACCTGGCTATATCGGACATATAAGAGAATGGGGTGGTCGAACACACGTCAGTTAGACGAATGCCATTTTCATTTTATTTCCGAAACCCCACTTTACAAGCATTCTGCGAATGCTTGTGAGGAGATATTGGGAGCCTGCGACTTAGCTTGGCACGTGGTCGATATGGTTACGCGCTGCGTAGTTGATCCAGAGGTCGATTTAGACGACCTTCTCGATTTGTCGCGAGCGTTGAGTAATTTTCCAACTGAGCATCGGACGGATGTCGAAGTTGTCTTCGACCTGCTTAAGAAAACATGTCCTATAGAAGGCGCATGGAGAGTGGATCACTTACCTGATCGTGCTATGGTCTCAGCATCTGTTCAAACACAGATGAGACGGCTTCGAAGAGAACAAGCAGAAATCGCGGAATTGAGCAAGACATCTGACCAAAGCGCGCTTGCTCGAATAGACGAATCAGACGCCCAACTTAGCGTTGAAGACACACGCGAAAGCCTCGATAGCCCGTCGCTTCAATTCAAGACTTGGTTCAAACGGTGGTCGCAGTCGCGCGCCCTCTTCCAATTGTCGGAATGGATTGCGTTTGGGATGCGTCGACTCGATAAAGAATCCGCCGGGGAGAAGAATAAGTTGGGTATAGTTGCTCCAAATTGGTCACGCTGGATAATAATTTGGGAAAACCTCATGGCCGCAGAGCCGAGCATTGAGTTGATCGAACTCGGTATAGCTTATCTAGATCGCGGAATTGATCATCACTATGGCCAACCGTCCTTTGTGCGGATGTGGAAAAACCTTTGGGTTTTGATTGAGCTTCGCGAGCGTATCGCCCTTATCGGTCTCGCTTGGCTTGAAGAGCGCCAATTCACGCTACAACCAGCCTGGAATAGGATATGGTCCGACATTCGGACTCTCGGCTTTCACGACGCTTACCTTGATGAGCTTGCCTTCTTTCGGAAAGAGAGGCGGGACTACTCGTCGGAATTCTTAGGTGATCCGACTCACTTCATGAACGCGAAATAGGCCGCGGCGACCAGGCAGGCGAACGCGGCGACATGGTTCCAGCGGATCGCCTCGCCCAGATAGAACACCGAGAAGCCGGCGAACACGATCAGCGTGATCACCTCCTGGATCGTCTTGAGCTGGGCCGGCGAATAGACCCGCTGGCCGTAGTGATTGGCCGGCACGGCGAAGCAATATTCCAGGAAGGCGATGCTCCAGCCGGCGAGCACCAGGATCCAGACCGGCGTGCTCGGGAATCGGAGCTGGCCGTACCAGGCGAATGTCATGAACACATTCGAGACGCACAGGAGCAGGATCGGGAAGATCATCGGCCAGGTCATGGGGCGCCTTTCCGCGGGACGAGGAGCAACGCGCCGGACTTTGCACCGTTCCCAGCGTGGACGCGAAGCCCCCAACGGTGGCACTATGACGCCGTTCACAAGCCCGGGAGGCTTTCATGAACCCTCGTCTCGCCGCCATGCTTGCCGCCGCCGCGACCGCGCTGTGGCCGAGCTTCGGTCAAGCCGCGGAGACGGTGTTCGGCGCCGGCCCCGCGCAGCTTTGCTATCAGGCGGCCGACGAGGGCCTGCCGGCATCGGACTATCTGATCTACTGCAACGCGGCACTGGGCACGTCGCTGACGCCGCACGATCGCGCGGCGACCTACATCAATCGCGGCGTGCTCAAATTGGGTCTGGCGCAGTACGACGCCGCCGCCGAGGATTTCACCGCCGGACTGGCGATCAACGATTGCCTCGGCGAGGGCTATGTCGATTTGGGCGCGACTGAGGTCGGCCGCAAGCTGTATGCGGAGGCCATCGCGAACATCACCAAGGGCCTGACGCTCGGCACCAAGCAACCCCAAGTCGCCTATTTCGACCGCGCCATGGCGAACGAAGCGTTGGGCAATCTGCGGGCCGCCTATGACGACTACCGCCAGGCTGTGGCCGTCGCACCGGATTTCAACCCGGCGAAGAACGAGCTCAAGCGCTTCAAGGTGGTGGAAAAGCCCAGCGGAACCTGAATTGCGCGGCACCGGCCTTCATTGCCGATAATTATATCGCCGGCACGCGTCGCACTGCCCCACCCACGACAGTCGGATACAATTTCCGCCTTTGCCCGCGAGCGGCGAGCGCCCAAAGTGCCATCGGACGCGATTTGACGATTGTCCGTGCCCTCAGGCGCTCCAGTCCGGGCACGGTCGAAGGGCGGCTGGACCGGCTGAGACGCCCCCAAGTCTTGAGCATTCGGTTCGGCCGCCCACCTTTCGCGCCTGACCCCGTCGGCGGGTCAGAAATCCCCGTTGTCGCGCCCCGGCCCTGGGGTGTAGTGGTCCTTGTGTTCGGCCCTGCAGGCTTTATGTAAGCTTCACCCGTTGGGGCCTATCCAGAGAGTCTCCATGAAATTCCTCAAGCGTTCGTCCTCGCTGGCCGTCCTTGCCCTTTTGACTGCCGGCTGCTCCACGCCGCCGCCGGTTCCGCTGAAACCGGGCGATCTGCCCGCCGGCTTCACCGCGCCGACCACGCCCGACATGGCGAACGCGCCGATATGGCCGTCAACGGATTGGTGGACCGGCTTCAAGGCGGCGGAACTTCCGGCCCTGGAAACCACGGCCAAGACGGAGAATCTCGACCTGCTCGCCGCGGCGGCGCGCGTCGTGCAGGCCCAGGCCAATACCGGCATCGCCGGATCGGCGTTGTTCCCGCAGCTCAACCTCACCGGCACGGCACAGCGCCAAGGCACCAACGTCAAGGCCGTGCCCGGAGGCAATACGCACAACACCTTCGGCATCGGCGCGCAGGCAAGCTACGAGGTCGATCTGTGGGGCC
>CAZMHP010000167.1:0-6673 GCA_964566095.1 uncultured Rhizobium sp.
CGCGCCTCGCAGCTCACCTCGAACTTCATGCGCGAGGCCGAGAAGCTGAAGGAGGCCAGCGACTCCGCCAACACGACGCTGCACAACATGATCGACGCCCTGCAGCAGGCCAATGCCGGCGCGCAGACCCTGATCGGCGAGACCGCCAACGAGGCCAAGACCAATGCGCGCGCCCTGGTCGGCGAGGCCATGGCGGAATGCGAAAGGTTGCTGCGCACCTCGGGCGAACTTGCGGCCGAAGCGGCCGACATCCGCACCACCCTGGCCAAGACGGTGGAGGACGTGCAGCATCACCTGCTGACCCTGCCCGGCATCGCGCAGCAGGAGGCGCGCCGCGTGCGCGACATGGTGCGCAGCGAAACCGAGGAGATTCTCGATCTCTCCGCCCGAACGCTTTCGACCATCCACGCCCGCAGCGTGCCGCGCCCCCAGCGCAGAGCCGAGATCGCGGTCGCCCCGCCCGAGCCGGCGGAGAGCGAAGGCCTGCTCGGCATGGCCAAGCGGCTGACCCAGCGCCAAAGAAAACCGCGCAGCGACGCCGCGCCGGCGCCGTCCGAACCGGGCAAGGGCTGGGAGATGCGCACGCTGCTCGCGGCCGTCGAAACCGGCGAGTCCAAGAATCTGAAGCCGACCGGCGCCGCGGCGCTCGGCGCGCTGGAAGCCGCCCTCGCCGATCTCGCCGTCGATCTCGACGGCATCACCGCTGAGGCCGCGCCAGGCGAGGATGAGTGGCGGCGCTATCTCGCGGGCGACCGCTCGGTGTTCGCGCGGCGCCTCGCCGAAGCGATCGACGACGACACGGTCAACCGCATCGCCACGCTCTACCGCGAGGAGCCGCGGTTCCGCGACGCCGCCAATGCCTATCTGGCCGAATTCGAGTCGCTGCTCGCCCGCGCCAAGGAGGGCGATGGCGGCGGACTTCTCACATCGACGATGCTGAGCGCCGACACCGGCAAGATCTATCTCGCCGTGGCTTACGCGCTGGGGCGGCTGTAGCCACTTTTACCATCGTCATGGCCGGCTTTATGCCGGCCACCCATAAACACGACTGCCGTTCGTGATCATGGATGGCCGCCACGAGGGCGGCCATGACGGATGGTCTTGAGATGGAAGTGATACTTAAGGCTGACGCCGCAGCCGCGCCGCGTAGAACCCATCCATGCCGTGTGACGGCAGCGTGCGCAGATCGCCCTGCGCACTGATCAGTTCGGCGCGTCCGAACACGTCATCCGCCGTCACGGGCACCCGCACGAAGCGCGCGTCGCGCTGCAAAAAGCGTTCGACCTGTTCGACGCCCTCTTCCGGTTCCAGCGAGCACACCGCGAAAACGAGCAACCCACCGGGCGCCACCATGGCCGCCGCCGCATCGAGCAATTCGCCCGCGGCCTGTTCGCAGAGCGTGACGTCGGATGGGCTCTTGATCCAGGGCAGTTCGGGATGGCGGCGGATCGTGCCGGTCGCGGTGCAGGGCGCGTCGAGCAGAACGAACGGCGCCGGCGTCTCGGGATGGAAGTCCCGCACATCGGCCCGCACCAGCGTCGCCGCAAGCTTGGTGCGCGCCAGATTCTCGGCGACGCGTGTCAGCCGCGCCGCCTCACGCTCGACCGCGACGACATTCGCGCCGGCCGCCGCGAGCTGGAGCGTCTTACCGCCGGGCGCGGCGCACAGATCGATCACGGCCTGGCCGCGCACATCCCCGAACAGCCGCGCCGGCAGCGTCGCGGCGGCGTCCTGCACCCACCAATTTCCGTCGGTAAATCCGGGCAGATCGGCGACGCGCCCGGCATCGCTCACGCGCACGACGCGGTCGAACTGCATGTCGCCCGCCGGCGCCGCGAGCGCCGCATCCTTCAGCACGATGTCGAGCGGCGGCGGCGACAGATGCGCCAGCGCGATCGCGCGCGTGGTATCTTCGCCGAAATTTTCGCACCAGCGCTGCCACAGCCAGTCGGGCGTGTTGAGCCTTGGCGCATCCTGCGCCGCGATCAGGTCCGCACCCTCGCGCGACAGCCTGCGCAGCACCGCATTGATCAACGCCTTGAAATGCACCGCCTTCGAATCCGCCTGCGCCAGGCGGTTCGCGGCATCGACCGCGGCATGCGGCGGCACCTCCAGGAACAGAAGCTCGCAGGCGCCGGCGAAGAGTATCTCCAGCGTCGGCCCGGCCTTGTGCGGCGGCGGCGTCTTGGGCACGCAATGGCGCACCACCGCCTCGATCTGGCCCAGCCGGCGCAGCGTTTCGCTGGCGATGACGCGCGCGAAGCCGGCGTCGCGCGCCTCCATCTGCGGCAGGGTCTCCAGCGCCAGATCGAGCGGCCGGCGTCGCCGCAGCACCTCCGACAAAACGGTTTGCGCCGCGGCGCGCGCGGCGAGGCCGTCGCTCACGTCCAGGGCCCGGGCTGCGCGGCCGGCGCCATCGCGCGCAGCCGCGCGATGCGTTCCTCCGTGGACGGATGACTGGAGAACAGGCTCGCGATCCCCCCACCATGCAGCGGATTGACGATGAACAGATGCGCCGTCGCCGGGTGCGCCTCCGCTTGCGGATTGGCGATGGTTTCGGCGGCGCGTTCGATCTTGTCCAGCGCGGCGGCGAGCCAGAGCGGCCGCCCCGAAATCTCCGCGCCCTCGCGGTCGGCTTCGAATTCGCGCGTCCGGCTGATCGCCATCTGCACGAACACCGCCGCGATCGGCGCCAGGATGGTCACCAGCAGCACGCCGACGAAGCCAAGCCCGCCGCGCCTCTCATTGCCGCCGCCAAAGAACAGCGCGAAATTCGCCAGCATCGATACCGCGCCCGCGATGGTCGCGACGATGGTCATGGTCAGCGTGTCGCGATGTTTCACATGGCCAAGCTCATGCGCCAGAACGCCCGCAAGTTCCTCTTGGTCGACGCGGCGCAGAAGCCCGCTCGTCACGCACACCGCGGCGTGTTCCGGGTTGCGTCCGGTGGCGAAGGCGTTGGGCTGGTCGTTGTCGACGATATAGACTTTGGGCATCGGCAGGCCGGCTTGGCCCGCGAGCTGGCGCACCAGATGGATCAGCTCGGCATCCACCGTCTCGCTTGCCGGCCGCGCGCCGTACATCGACAGCAGCACCTTGTCGGAATTCCAATAGGCGAAGAGGTTCGTGCCCGCCGCGAACAGGAACGCCAGCGCCATGCCGGCCTCGCCGCCGATCAGGAATCCGACCGCCAGGAACAGCCCGGTGAGAGCCGCCATCAAAATGCCGGTGCGCAGGATGTTCATCGCCGCTTGATGTATGCTCGCGGGGTCCAGCGTCAAGCAGACCAGCCATGTCCGACACGACCGAACCGACCGAAGACGAAATCGCCCGGCGCATCCGCGAGGCCGGCGAACGCGCCAAGGCGGAAGCCGAGGCCCGCCGCAAGAAGGAAAAACCGGCCCAGCTGCCGCCCGAACGGGGCGGCCGCAAAGGCCCGGAACCCACCCGCTATGGCGATTGGGAGAAAAAGGGAATCATCTCGGATTTTTGAGCGCTCAGCGCTCCAGAAGATCGTCCAGATCGAGCTTCAAGGCGCGCGCCAGGGCCCGCAGCGTCGCGACAGTGCCTTTGCGCTGTCCGCTTTCGATCTGGGATAAATAGGCCTTTTTAATCCCCGCCAATTCCGCCAAACGGGCCTGGGTAAGGCCGCGGAATTCCCGCCAAACCTTGATGGGTTTCTCGCCGGCCACGAGACGATCCAAGATTTCCTGGGGAATGAGTTCCTCAACGCCGGATCGCAATCGCGCCAGCGCCGCGCGGGCATTGTCCGCGTCCAACCGGTCCTCGGCCAATTCCCGCAAGCGCTCGAATTTCGCCCGCGGCAGCACCGCGAGATCCTCGCCCTGCGGCGTCTGGATGAATTGAACCTTCAACTTGCTTTCACTCATAGACATCCCGCCGATGGCCGATCTCGAGCACGACGATGCGATCGGGCTCCGAACGGAAAATCATGCGATAATCGCCGACGCGCAACCGAAGAGCCGCGACGCCCTTCAACGCCTTGACCTGATTGGTCAGCCCCGACGGGTCGGCGACATATTGCTTGAGCTTTGCCACGATCCGGCTTCGCTCCGCCGCGCCAAGGCTCAGCAATTCTTTCGACGCCGAGCGGAGGTAGAGAATTGCCTTCAATCGGAGTCACCTACTGCAAACGAACTATACCAAAATAGATTGCATATTGCAAACAGCCTTGATTCGATCGCCGGGGAGGTCCACATAAGGATCATGTTCATCCAGACCGAATCCACGCCCAATCCGGCGACGCTGAAGTTCCTGCCCGGCCGCGACGTCATGGGCGAAGGCCAGGTCGCCGATTTTCCGACCGCCGAAACCGGCGCGCGCTCGCCGCTGGCCGCCGCGCTGTTCGCCATCCCCGATGTCAGCCGCGTCTTCTTCGGCGCCGATTTCATCTCGGTCACCAAGCGCGACGGCGATTGGAAGCATCTGAAGCCCGCCATCCTGGGCGCCATCATGGAACATTTCACCCGCGGCCTGCCGCTGATGACCGGCAGCGCCGAAGAGGCCGAAGAGGCCTCCTTTGGCGAGGAAGGCGATCCCGAGGTCGTGGCCCAGATCCGCGAACTGATCGACACCCGCGTGCGCCCCGCCGTGGCGCAGGACGGCGGCGACATCATCTATAAGGGCTTCGATGGCGGCGCCGGCATCGTCTATCTGCACCTGCAGGGGTCCTGCGCCGGCTGCCCCTCCTCGACACTGACGCTCAAGAACGGCATCGAGAACATGCTGCGCCACTACGTACCCGAAGTGAACGCCGTCGAAGCGGTGTAAGCTCGCCCGCGAATCTTCGGGCGCACCCGCCATGGACCATCACGCCGTCAACGACGAAGCGCTGGACACGATTTTCCGGTCCGCGCGCAGCCAGAACAAATGGACCGACAAGCCGGTCAGCACGGCGCTGCTCATGGCGCTCTACGATCTGCTGCGCATGGGGCCGACCAGCGCCAATTGCTGTCCGGCGCGGTTCGTGTTCCTCACGACGGCGGACGCGAAGGAGCGGCTGGCCAAGCATGCCTCGCCCGGCAACGCGCCCAAGATCCGCTCGGCGCCGGTCACCGCGATCATCGGCTATGACCTCGATTTCGCCCAGCATCTGCCCAAGCTCTTCCCCCACGACCAGACAGCCAAGACCTGGTTCACCGCCCCGGCGGTCGAGCAGGTCACGGCATTCCGCAACGGGACGCTGCAGGGCGCCTATTTCATCGTTGCCGCGCGCGCGCTGGGATTGGATTGCGGCCCGATGTCGGGTTTCGACAATGCCAAGGTCGATGAAGAGTTCTTCGCCGGGACGCGCATCAAGTCGAACTTCATCTGCTCGATCGGCCATGGCGATCCGTCCGGCGTCTTTGCGCGCAGCCCCAGGCTCGATTTCGACGAAGCCTGCAAGATCTTCTGACGTGAAGCTGCTCGCCGTCGATACCGCGCTCGCCGCCTGCTCCGTGGCGATCCTCGACGACGACGATGTGCTCGCCCATGTCTTCGAGCCGATGGAGCGCGGCCATGCCGAGGTGCTGGCGCCGATGGTGGAGCGCGCGATGCGCGCGGCCGAGATCGGATTCGCGGCGCTGGGTCGCCTCGCGGTCACGACGGGGCCGGGCACCTTCACCGGCCAGCGCGTCGGCCTCGCCTTCATGCGCGGCTTGCGGGTGGCGCTGCGCAAGCCGCTGACCGGTATCACCACGCTGGCGGCGATGGGCGCGCAGGCGCTGGCCGAGACAGGCCTCGCCACCTACGCGGCGCTGCACGATGCCAAGCGCGGCGAGGTCTATCTGCAGACCAGCGGGATGGACGCTCCGATCCTTTCGTCCTTCGAAGAGGCTCTCGAACGGCTTGCGCGGCTGCAAGGTCCCGTCGCGCTGGCCGGCACCGGCGCGCCGTCGGCCGCGTCGCATCTGGCCGGTTCTGTTTTGACCGAGGTGCGTCAGCCCGATGCCCTGTGGGTGGCGCGGCTGGCGGCGGCGACGGCACCAAACGATACGCCGCCGCGGCCGCTCTATCTGCGCGCGCCCGACGCGAAGCTGCCGGGGCAAGGGTGAGCGTCGCTCTGCTTGCCCCAACCGCCGATCCGGCGCCGCTGGCCGCGATCCACGCACAATGTTTCGACGAAGCCTGGGGCGCGCGCACCTTCGCCGAGCTTCTCGCATCGCCCGGCAGCTTCGTCTTCTCCGCGGACGGCGGTTTCATCCTCGCCAGGGCCGCCGGCGGCGAGGCGGAGATCTTGACCCTGGCGGTGCGGCCCGCCGACCGCCGCCGCGGTCTCGCGACGGCCCTGGTCGGCGCGGCGGCGGCGCATGCGGCGGGGCGAGGCGCCGATGCGCTTTTCCTGGAAGTGGCGATCTCGAACGCTGCGGCACTTTCCCTCTATACCCGCATGGGCTTTGTCCAGACGGGCCGTCGCAAGGCCTATTACGCCACGCCGGGCCACGCCGCCGAGGATGCCCTTGTTTTGCGCGGCCGATTGCCCCTGCCGCCCCTTGGGAAATCGCCGGGCTCTGGGTAAAGTCGAAAGGCAATGGCGGAACCTGCCGTGACCCGCATCGAAAAGCTCTGCTCCGAAAAGGGTCTGCGCATGACCGAGCAGCGCCGCATCATCGCGCGCGTGCTGTCGGAAGCCGCCGACCATCCCGACGCGGAGGAGATGTACCGCCGCGCC